>JANTHB010000036.1 GCA_024762655.1 Bacteroidales bacterium | reverse complement strand
AATGATGAATGATGAATGATGAATGATGAGCGAGGAACGACGAATGACGAATGATGAATGATGAGCGATGAATGATGAGCGATGAGCGAGGAACGAGGAGAAATGAGCAATGAGGGATGAGCGATGAATGACGAATGATGAATGATGAGCGATGAATGATGAATGATGAATGAGGAATGATGAATGATGAATGAGGAATGAGGAATGAGGAATGATGAATGATGAATGACGAATGATGAATGACGAATGATGAGGGAGGAGAGGTTGACAAATGACCTCAGGATGGGGAATAAAATCATTAATAGAATTGTCAATTTATATTAAGATAAAACTGCCAATATTATGGAACATGTCATCAAACTGAAAGACATAATAAAAAATTATTATGTAGGCACGGTGGTTGTGCGGGCTTTGCGTGGAATCACGCTGGACATTGAGCGCAACGAGTATGTTGCCATTATGGGACCTTCCGGGTCGGGCAAATCCACACTGATGAATATCCTCGGGTGCCTGGATACGCCCACCAGCGGTTTGTACAAGCTAAACAACCAGGACGTGAGCCATATGGATGATAATCAACTGGCAGAGATCCGGAACAAGGAGATCGGCTTTGTCTTCCAGACCTTTAATCTTCTTCCCAGATATACGGCGCTCGAGAACGTCATGCTTCCCATGATCTACTCAGGTGTTCCCAAGCATGCCAGGATAGAAAGGGGTATCGAGGTGCTGAATGAAGTGGGCTTGGGCGACCGTATGGATCACCGGCCCAATGAGCTGTCGGGCGGACAACGCCAGCGAGTGGCGATCGCCCGGGCCATGGTAAACAAACCGTCTATCATCCTGGCTGATGAACCGACAGGGAACCTTGATTCCAAGACCTCCCTGGATATCATGCGTCTGCTTGACGATATCAATCAGCTGGGAAATACCGTTATCCTGGTTACCCACGAAGAAAGTATCGCCAAACATGCAGCCCGTATTATCCGCCTGATGGACGGAACGATCGAAATGGATATGGTAAACGACGACAGGACCTTGATCGAAGCCAGATAAACAAACCCGGGAAATTGAAGATCTATACCAAAAAAGGAGATAAGGGGACTACCTCCCTGCTGACGGGGGAGCGTGTAAAAAAAGATGATCCCCGTCTTGAAGCCTACGGCAATGTGGATGAACTGATCTCATACGTGGGCCTGATACGGGATTTGACCGGGGAGAAATATACCCGTGGCATGCTCCTTCGCATCCAGGATCGTCTGATGATCGTGGCAGCCCAGCTTGCCGCCGGAAAACCGGAGCCCGGTCTTCCCAAACTTACCGAAAAAGACATCCTGGCCCTGGAAAAAGAGATCGATCATATGAATACCCGGATACCCCCCCTGAAAAACTTTATCCTTCCGGGCGGAGATACGCTTTCCTCCCACTGTCATGTGGCACGCACCATCTGCAGAAGAACCGAAAGAAAAACCGCCGGAGTTATCAATCCGAAGGATCCCACCCACATGATCCTATTGCAATATCTCAACAGACTCTCCGATTACCTCTTTACCCTCGCCCGTTTTATACTTTATCAAAACGGAAAAGACGAAACAGCCTGGATATCAGGCGATTAAAAAATTATTTTTTTATTGCATTTGTTATATTTTTTTCTATATTTGCAAAATTTTAGAAGAGAATTGTATATCTAATTTCAATAATTAAGGCCTATGTACTGGACATTAGAATTAGCATCGAAACTTGAAGATGCCCCCTGGCCGGCCACAAAAGACGAGTTGATCGACTTTGCCATTCGTTCTGGTGCACCTCTTGAGGTAATTGAGAACCTTCAGGAGATAGAAGACGAGGGGGAGGTTTATGACAGCATTGAGGACATCTGGCCGGATTATCCCAGCAAGGATGATTTCTTTTTCAATGAAGATGAATATTAATTAACCAGCGGGCTTCGGCCCGCTTTTTTTCACTCTTTTTTAGCAGTATCTGCCATGTTACGGGTTAAAACACTTCTTCCGGAGAGCGGGGTCTTTTGTTATCCAGCCATATAAAACCTTTAAGCTTCTGATCTTCCGAGAAGGTGGCAGGCGGAGGATCCAGGGTGCCGGAGGGTTGTTTCAGCAGTACGATCCTTTGTATTTTATTTTCACTGACCCAGATCACGATATTGGAACAATCCACCTTATTATAACCGATGATCTCTCCCTGATCATCCGGGTAATAGATACTCTGGCCGTTTCCGTTCACATCGATGCGGTAGAGGTGATTATCCCTGAAGTAGCCCGTCATATTCTTTCCTTTGATCTGGTTGAAGTGTGTGGAGTCAAATTCCGAAATGATCATGGCATCCTGTTTCATTTCAAAATAGTCCACACTCCTCCCGCGGGTGTATAAATAGATGGTTTTGGCGGTCATCTGGCTTTCTCCCGACCATATCACCGGTTCCGTAAACATCCTGATCACCGAATCGGCAAAGGAATACGACAGGGAGTCACAGGTTCCCTGCATATCCTTTGAATAGATCCTGACTCCGAAATAAGCGGACAGGGTCCGGTATCCTGCACTATCCAGAAAAGAACGGAGGGTGTCCGCATGCAGATACAGACTGTCGCCATCGGGGCTATACTGAACAAACAAGGCACTGTCAGTGATCACAGACCGTTCCGGATTCTCCCAATAATCAGCATGATTCCCATATAAGATCACCTTCTGGGTCGTATCTAGCATCTCCACATGCCCTGTGGCGGTTCCAAAACCCTGTTGTTTATCATAGAAAAGCGTATCACCGCGGACACTATGTTCTTTGGTTTGCATAAAAGCATGCAGGGAAAATTTTGAAATATCATTTTTCAGGTCGTACCATCCGCGTTCGCAGGAAATGTACAGGCTGTCACTGATGATTTCCGTAGGTCCGTAGAAATAGGTAACATCTTCGTCCGGATTGTATCTTAAAGTATCCGAGGAGATGGTATAATCTTTCGTCACCACCCGCACATCCCCTTTATAATAATAGTCTTTTGTTTTGCTATGATAAAATCCCTCCCGGCTTTCAATCCTGTTTGTTTCACTGGTAATAACTCCGCCTGTCAGATAATATCCCACATTGTTTTCCATGTCAAATTCCAGCTCATCGGTTTTCAGGTCCGATTTCTTATCTCTCAGATCAACGTTTCCGACCACTTTGGCTTTTTGGGTATCTCCGTCATACCGGATATAATCACCCGACAGAAAGAGGGTGTCTCCCTGGTTCATGGTAACATTGGAAAAAGCCTCCACTACATTGGTATTGTCGAATACCCATGCGCTGTCGCACGTCAGCAGGATATTTTCATGTTTTAAGCGGACTTTTCCCCTGAGTTTTTTCAAATGGTTCACCCGGTCAATCTTCAGAATATCGGCATTCAATATTTCCACCCGGCTTTTTTTCTTTTCCTGCTGAGCGTTTACGGGGAGCAGAAATACAGGGAAAAGGGAGAAGGCCAGAAAAAGTATTTTTTTAATACCGGATATATTCTTCATTATCCCATCCTAAAAGTCGTTATGTGAGAAACGGACGGTTGCTTAACGCACCCATCCTTTGAACCTGAAACTACAGTGCTGGTATGCATCATCCACCTTCACGTAGGTAGTTTTCAGCTCTTCCCGTATCCAGGTATGAAACACTTCCTCCTGTTTGCCTCCTTTGGCCATATTCTGGAGCAAATCATAGTCCAGGCTAAGGTTGGCTTTATGTGCGGGAATGACCGATTTAAGCTTGACAATTTTAAAGACCACATTTCCGGTATTATCCACATATTGAAAAGGATCGGAAATTTCTCTCGGTTTCAGCCGGGAAATAACGTCCGCCATTTTCTTATCCAGCTGGGTGAGGGTAAAACGGGTATCTCCCGTGGCAGGATTAATCATAAGTCCGCCCAGGGTACGGGTTTTATCATCCTCCGAATAGCGGAAAGCGGCTCTTTCAAAAGAGAGCGAATCCATTCTTATCTGATAGGCAACACTATCGAGCAGTTCATGGGCGCGGCGGATGGCATCGGCCGAGAGCTTGGGTTTGACCAGAATATGTCTCACATTCACCTGGTCTCCTCTTCTGTCGATCATCTGGATAATATGATACCCGAAAGGGGTCTCCACGATCTGGGACACCTGTCCTTCTTTCAGCGAGAAAGCCACCCTGGCAAAGTTTTTCACCAGTTGTGCTTTGCCCTGGTACCCCAGTTCACCCCCGTTGCGGGCCGACCCCGGATCTTCAGAGTAGAGCATGGCCAGGGTTTTAAAGCTCTCTCCTTCCAGAATCCTCTTCCTTAACTCGAGCAGTTTCTGGCGGGCTGCCAGCTTGGCCTCTTCCGAGTAAGGAGGATTAATCTGTATCTGTTGGATAACGTACTGTTCGGGGATCATGGGGATACTGTCCTTCGGCAGGCTGCGGTAAAACGCGCGCACTTCCCGTGGGGTCATCTTCACATCCTCGATGATCTTTTGCTGCATTTGCTGGGTAAGCATCTGCTCACGCATAGGATCCCGGAAATCTTCTTTGATCTCAAGGAAAGACTTGTGAAAATAATTTTCCAGCTTTTCTTTGGAGCCAATCATCTGTATATAATACTGCAGACGAGCATCGAGTTGCCTTTCCACCTGCCCCTCATCCACGATAAGACTGTCCAGCCTGGCCTGGTGCAACAGCAGTTTCTGCACCATAATATCTTCCAGAATGTTGCATTTCATATGTTTTGCAGGAATCCTGCGTCCCTCTGCTTTCATCTGAAGATACTGGCTTTCAATATCCGATTCCAGAATGGTACTCTCCCCGACAATTGCCACAATCCGGTCTATAATCGCCTGTCCTGTAACAGGAATCGTCACCAGCCAGGCAAATAATAAAACCGTTATCCACCGTATTCCTTTACCCATATTCTTTTTATTTATATATTTCAAATGCCTTACGATTCAACGCTTCCGAATAGATATTATTTTCCAGTTCCCTGATAAATTTGATCTTCCTCTCATTCAGAATAACCTGCCGGATCTGATCCGCTACATATTCTACCGGAGCATCCGACCCCCTTAGACGGTATTCGTTGATTCTTACAAAGTATTGATAAGCGCTATCCTTTGCTTCGATAAATGGATTGTACCTTAGATACCGTTCCTGGTTCGTGATGGTCAGGGGTACCTCCTTTAACAATAAGTCAAACCGAATCCACCGGTCCTTGAAGTCGTCAAATTTCACGGCATACTGATAGCAGTAACTCTCCAGTTTGGTATAGTCGGCATCCCTGTCGGAGCGATACCAGCGACGTGCTTTGGAGATATCCGGAGCCGTAAGGGGGATCTTAATAAACAGGGCTTTCACAATATTATAATCCAGCGCATACAAATCTTTTTGTTTTTCGTAAAAATTTTCTATCACGGTATCCGCCACGGAAGTATCCATTTTCTGAAGGATCAGATCCTGCTCATACCGATATACCAAAAGATTGCGACGGGTTTCCTCCACCTGTCTTTCTATATCCTCTTTTTGTTTTTCCGGGAGATACAATTCGGCTTTTTGCGCCAGAAGCTGATTTCTGATCCAGCGATTAATATAATTCTCTATGTACTTGCTGCTGTCTTCTTTCGAGATTCCGGTGACAAAGTTCCCGGGAATATCTTCCCGGTACAGGTACCTGTTTCCGACGCTTGCCACCGGGGTCTTATTCACCGAATGTACGCCTCCCTGATGACATGAGGTCAACATAAAGAAAGCCATCAAAACCGGAAAGGTGATTTTCAGGCAGACAAGAAAGGAATATCCGGGACAAAGTTTCTTCATTTCAATTCTTTTTCCAGTTTGGCAAAAACAGCCCGGTTGACTACCACCGGATATTTTTTACGCAGCTCCCGAACCCATTTTTTCTCCAGGTAATCCTGGTAGTCGGAGGTAACAACTCCTCTTATCTGGTCCAGAGGCTGGGGTTGCGGAGGCAACAGGGCAGCCACTTTGTAAATATCCAGAACCCCTTTATGCCTGATCACTCGTACAGCTCCTTTTTTCCACGCCAGCGTGTCAGCCAATGTGCCTTTCTTTTTCTCAATCGTATCCGCCCCGGCTGTAAGGATGTTTTTTCCGCCCCGGTTATACTTCTCCAGGAGCCGGTCTGCCGGGACAGCCTTTCTCCCTTTCTTCCTGATCTCTTTCACAACTTTTTTCTGCTTTGCAGGATCCGTGAGCACATAATGGGTCAGTACCATCTTCTCCGGCGTCAGATAATTGTTTTTATGTTCTTCATAATATTGTTTCAACCCAACCGTATCCTTCACCGTCCTGGACCATACCTTTTTATCCATGATGTTAAACATCAGCATGCCTTCCCTGTATTCTTTCATGATGGAAGCAAATTCGGGGTATTCTTCTTCCAGATGAGCATCTTCATACTCCGTCAGTTTTTTAGCTGCAAAAGCCTCAAAGCGACTCCGGATCAAAGATGCTGTCTCCTTATCTTTACCGAATTGAAGTTTTCTGAGATAGGTATAAAATTCGCCAAACGGTACTTTCTGATCTTCAAACCACAGAACAATACGGGACTTATCTTCCCGGGTCAGGGGGATGAAGATTTTTCCATTTTCCAGGGTCGCTTTCTCAACCATCTGATCCAGCCAGCCTGTATCTGCGACTGCGTGATATCTCTTTTTCAGATACTGCAGATGAATATTCTGCGCCACTTTAAGCCGGTCGGAGCTACTTAATTTTTTCTTCAGTTCCGGTTTCATCTCCTCATAGGTCCCCAGGGGCTTACGTCCCAATAGTTTTATGATATGCCAGCCATAGGGTGTTTTGACGGGTTCGGAATAATCTCCTATGTTTTTCAGTGAGAAAGCGACATCGGCAAATTCGGGGATCATCCGGCCCGGTCCGAACCAGGGAAGCTTGCCTCCGTTGCGGGCGGTATTATAATCATCCGACACGCTTTGGGCCAGTTTGGTAAAATCAGCACCTTTTTGCAGGCTGTCATAGATCTGATATATCTTCTGTTTTGCTGCTTCTCTTGCTTTTTCCGAAGCATTCCGGGGTACCGCCACCATAATATGAGCCACTTCGACTTCTCCGGGATTGGGCATCACGGTATCCACCCTGATCAGGTGATAACCGTAACGTGTGCGCACCGGCATGGAGATCTCACCGGGAGGCAGACTATATGCTGCTTTTTCAAAAGGATAAACCAACTGAAAAGCCGTAAAAAAGCCTAAATTTCCTCCATTGGTCTTGGCAGAAGGATCATCGGATACCGCCCGTGCCATTTTTTCAAAGGGGACACCATCGATCAGTTTTTTTCTCACCTCCATGATTTTATTCCAGGCCTCCGTGGTATCGCCGTCCGGGCTCACCCTCACGAGGATATGATGAGCGTTCACTTCATTTTTCATATGATCATAGGCTTCCTGCATCAGACTGTCCATAACATGCGGATTGACCATATATGGTTTGGCCAGTTGTTTACGGTAGCCCGCCAGTTCGCGTTTAAAGGCAGGTATTGTATCATACCCTTCTGCCCTGGCTTCATGAACCTTCAGCTTAAAGTTGATATACAGATCCAGATAATCTGCCGGATCCGGCTTTTCCCCTTGCATCTGCCGGGAATTTTTTAGGTACATATACTTAAATTCTCCCACGGTCACTTTTTCTCCGGCCACGGTAAACAACACGTCTGAATCGGGTACCTGGGGGTACAGACAAGCCAGGAATGAGACCGTTAAAATCACTGATAACAATATCTTTTTTTTCATCATAGCCAACGGATAATTTTTAATGATTCCTGAAAGATTCTACATCTCCCTGCTATAGTTGGGAGCCTCCCGGGTAATGGTAATATCATGAGGATGACTCTCGATCACGGCTGCCTGAGAGATTTTCACAAAACGTGCTTTTTTCAGATCTTCTATGCCGGCTGCGCCACAATACCCCATGCCTGCACGCAATCCTCCGATCATCTGATACACCACTTCGGATAATTTTCCTTTATAGGGCACACGGGCTGCGATGCCTTCCGGAACCAGTTTTTTTACATCATCTTCCACATCCTGAAAATACCGGTCTTTCGAGCCCTGTTGCATGGCTTCAATGGAACCCATGCCACGGTATGATTTGAATTTCCGTCCGTTATAGATGATGGTTTCTCCCGGAGATTCTTCCACCCCGGCGAAGAGAGATCCGGCCATGATCGCAGAAGCGCCGGCGGCAAGGGCTTTGACAATATCTCCGGAATAACGGATGCCTCCGTCAGCGATCACGGGTATACCCAACCCTGCAAGTTCCTTCGACACATCAAAGATAGCAGTCAGTTGCGGTACGCCCACGCCTGCAATGATGCGGGTGGTACAAATCGATCCGGGACCTATACCTACTTTTACGGCATCTGCACCGGCATCCACCAGGGCACGGGCGCCCTCTGCCGTTCCGACATTCCCCGCCACGAGATCGATATGGGGGAATTGTTTTTTAACTTTCCTGAGGGTTTCTATCACGCCCCTGGTATGACCATGGGCCGTATCAATCACCAGAGCATCCACCTGCTCGGCTACCAGGGCTTCGGCTCGTTCCAGCGTATCGGCTGCGATACCCAAAGCAGCAGCCACCCGGAGACGTCCTTTCCCGTCTTTGCACGAATTGGGACGGTCTTTCGATTTGGTGATATCCTTATAGGTTACCAGCCCGATCAGCCGCATCTCTTCATCCACGATAGGCAATTTTTCAATCTTATGTTCCTGCAGGATGTGGGCTGCTTCCTGGAGATTAATATCGTCGTTGGTGGTGATCAGGTTTTCGTGCGTCATCACCTCCCTGATTTGACGCGAACCGTCTTTCTCAAAACGAAGATCGCGGTTGGTCACGATCCCGATCAGGACATCCTTTTCGTTAATCACGGGTATGCCTCCGATCCCGAATTCGCGCATCAGTTTCAGGGCATCTTCCACACTGCTCTCCGGATCAATGGTAATCGGATCAACGATCATAAAATTCTCAGCTCTCTTCACTCTTCTCACCTGGCGGGCCTGCTCCTCTACGGGCATATTTTTGTGTATCACCCCGATGCCGCCCTCGCGGGCAATGGCTATTGCCATTTCCGCTTCGGTCACGGTATCCATGGCTGCCGTAATAACGGGAATATTTAAGAGAATGTTCCTGGTAAAGTGGGTAGCGGTAGAAACCTCCCGGGGAAGAATTTTTGAATAGGAAGGGACAAGGAGAACATCGTCGAATGTGATACCTTCTTTTATAATTCGTTCACTGGAGAAAGACATTCTTTATTAATTTTGTTAATTTTAGAGGGCGCAAAATACAAAAAATTCGGGGAAGCAGGGAGATTTATGGGCAAAAATTCGGAAGCATCGGATCTGTATCACCAGATATTGCAAAAATACTGGGGATATCCCAAATTCAGGCCGTTACAGGAAGAAATCATCTTCTCGGTAGCCAACGGCCATGATACGCTGGCACTGATGCCTACCGGGGGAGGAAAGTCGCTCACTTATCAGGTGCCTGCCCTCGCCAAACAAGGGCTTTGTCTGGTAGTCACCCCGCTTGTTGCGTTGATGAAAGACCAGGTAAACCGGTTGAGAAGCATGGACATAAAAGCCATAGCCGTCTATTCCGGGATGATGCGTGATGAAATAGATGTAGCCCTCGACAACTGTGTTTACGGGGATTATAAATTCCTGTATGTCTCTCCCGAACGCCTCAACACCGACCTGTTCCGGATGCGGGTGGAAAAGATGAACATCAACCTTATTGCCGTGGATGAAGCACACTGTATCTCCCAATGGGGTTATGATTTCCGGCCATCCTACCTGCGCATCGCCGAATTGAGGGAGGTTCTTCCCGACGTGCCGGTGCTGGCGGTTACGGCCACTGCCACCCCCGAAGTGGTTGAAGACATCCAGAAACAACTGAGGTTTAAGACGAAGAACGTGCTGAAGACCACGTTCGAGCGGAAAAACCTTGCTTACATCGTCAAGGAAACCGATGACAAAAACAGCTACCTGGTACGTCTCGCACGAAACATTCAGGGCAGTGGCATAGCCTATGTACGCACCCGGAAGCATGCCCGTGATCTGGCGCTAATGCTGAAAGACCAGGGGATCTCCGCCGACTTTTATCATGCCGGACTGAGTCACGAATTACGCGACCGGAAACAGACCTCCTGGACAAGCGGCGGATTCCGCATTATGGTAGCCACCAACGCCTTTGGCATGGGCATTGACAAAGCGGATGTCCGTTTTGTGGTGCATATGGATATGCCCGACTCGCTGGAAGCGTATTTCCAGGAAGCCGGCAGAGCCGGCCGGGACCTCAAAAAAGCCTGGGGGATCCTCCTGTACAGCGAGGGGGATAAGCAAAAACTGGAACAACGTGCAAGAGTCAATTACCCGGAAATAGAGGAGATCAAACGGGTATATGAAGCCCTGGGAAACTACTATCAGATCCCCGTAGGAGGCGCCAAAAACCAAACCTTTGATTTTGTACTGTCGGATTTTGTTTCCCGGTATAAATTCAATGTCATGATCGCCTACAACAGCCTGAAGTTTCTGGAACGGGAAGGCTATATCGAGCTTACGGAAGATATTCACAATCCCTCCCGGGTGCATTTTACCGTTTCGCGCGACCAGTTATACAAATTTCAAATCGCCAACGCCGATTTTGATGCTTTTATCAAACTGTTGTTGCGAAGTTACACCGGTCTTTTTACTGAATTCGTACCCATCTTCGAAGAGAACCTGGCCCGTAAAACGGGCATACCGGAAGAGACCATAAAAAAATACCTGCAACGACTGAACAACCAGCATGTTATACGTTATATCCCCAAAAAAGACACCCCTTTGCTGATCTTTAAAGAGGAAAGACTGGATCCCAAAGCTTTGTATATTTCGCCGGAAAATTACAGAAAACGCAAAGAGATCTATTTGAAAAAACAGGAAGCCGTATGGCGATATGCCAGCAACCGCTCGGTATGCCGCAGCCGGTTCCTTCTGGATTACTTCGGTGAAACATCGGATCATGATTGCGGGATCTGCGATGTGTGCCGGAAAATGAATGAGGTAACCCCGGACAAAAGCACTTTCGATAAGCTTCAGCGGAGGATACGGGAAGTTTTGCAAAACTACCCGGGTGGACTGGATCTCGAGGAACTGGCTCAACAGACCGGTGAAGCAGAAAAAGAAAAAGTCCTGACCGTAATCCGCTGGCTGCTGGATAACGGGTATATTGCTTATATCCCGGATACCAATCTGGTGAAATGCGTAAACCTAAAAAAATAGAAGAACCTAACGTCAAAAATTATGGAAGACTGGACAGACAAGGAAATTTATTCGGAAGAAGTCATTGAGTTCGTCCGCCAGGCTGCAGCCTATTGCACCTGGCTGGAAAACAGTGCCACTCAGTCTCGCAAACCCTGGTTTGAAAAACTCCGTACCATTCTGGCAGACCTGTACCACCAGGCCCTGAAACTCCCCACCGTAGAAGCAATCTACCCGGGGGAAAACCAGAAATTTGTAAAAGAAGAGGACTATAACAGGATCCGCGGACTGGTACGCAAAAAAGCCGGACAGTGGGACGAGTACCCCGAAGTTTTCGACCCGCAGGAACCCATAGAGGAACTGGAAATCACCGCCCGGATTTCGGAAGATTGTGCCGACATCTACCAGGAACTCAAAGACTTTATCACCCTGTATCATATCGGCAGCCACGAAGTGATGAACGATGCCCTGTGGGAGGCACGGGAAAATTTTGACCGTCTCTGGGGCCAGAAATTGTTGAATGTCCTCCGGGTCATTCACCGCCTTTTAACCTTTGCCGACCTCAGCGAAGAAGAGGAAGAGGATACGGAAGATAAGGCTGCTCCCCGCAATACCGACGACTGGTTTATCACCAAAAGACAAGAGGACTATCGCAAAGGAAAGGCATGATCCCCCGGGTTGATAACAGATTGTTAATAACTCAAGTTTCGCACTGGATTAAAAAATTTATATGTTTGGAATATTTTATGTTAGTACAAAATAAACCTTTGCGGTTCTTCGCGACTTCTTTGCGGATCTTGGCGGAATAGCTGTTACGCGGAGTTACGCCAAGTCGGGTTTAACAAAAAATGAAATAGACAGACTATGAAAATACTCGAAGCAACAAAATACAGTGACGAACTTCTCACAGCCCTAAACCATTTGTTACCGCAGCTTTCGCCCGGTGCCGCCATCAGCCGGGAAGCATTGTCCGCCCTCATTGCCAGCCCGGACAGCCGGCTGTTCATTTCTGTTGACGACAGGAAAAAAATTACCGGCATGTTTACCCTGGGCATCTACCGGATCCCGACGGGTCAAAAAGTATGGATCGAAGATGTGGTGGTGGACAAAAAGGAAAGAGGCAGGGGTATCGGAGAAGCATTGATGCGCTTTGCCGTTGATTTCGTTGTAAGAAACGGTTACGGAACACTGGAACTCACTTCCCGCCCTGAGCGCGTTGCGGCAAACAGACTGTACAGGAAACTGGGATTTGAACCAAGGAAAACGAACGTGTACAGAATGGCCATTAACAAAAAATAAACGAACAACTTCCGGCAAGACACGATCATTAAATACCATTAAAAATATAACATCATGAAGTCCTTATCAATCATTAAACGGCTCAAAAGACGTATTATGACAGTCTGTTCAGGGACGCTGTTTTTTCTTTCCGCCATCCTCCTCTCCGTAGAAGCTCCTGCGCGTCCCGGGTCTTTCACCATGGAGCAGGTACTGAGTTTTCCTTTCCCGTCCGGATTTGCTGTCTCTGCCACAGGCTCACGCGTAGCGTGGACCATCAACCTGAACGGGTTACGGAATGTCTATGTCGCCGAAGGTCCGGCGTTCCAGCCCCGTCGCCTCACCTCCTATCTGAAAGACGAAGGACAGGAAATCAGCAGTCTTCGGCTTTCTGCCGACGGGAAATGGTGTGTCTATATCCGGGGCGGGGATTTCGGAGGCAATTGGGACGAGGCACTGCCCGTCAATCCTCAGCATCTGCCCGATCCTCCCAAAGTGCAGATATGGAGCATCCCTTTCGCCGGAGGGAAGCCTGTCCTGCTGGGAGAAGGTACCGATCCGGCTATCTCGCCCCGCTCCGACAGTGTTGTTTTTGTGAAAGGGGATCAGCTCTGGGGGGTCCCTGTTGACGGTTCTTCGCCGGCAGTTCAGCTTTTCACGGCCCGCGGACACAACGGCACGCCCCGCTGGAGCCCCGACGGCACGAAGATCGCTTTCCGCTCCTACCGTGGCGACCATGCATTTATAGGCATCTTTTCCGGAAAAGACAAACCCCTCGTGTGGCTCTCCCCGTCCTTTTCCTATGACCATTCCCCGCGCTGGTCTCCCGACGGCATGCGACTGGCATTTGTACGTACCGCCGGCAGCGGGGGTGAACCCGACTCGATCCTGAGCCCCCCGCCCCGCCCCTGGAAAATACTCACCGCCGATGCTCTCACCGGAACAGCCCGGGTAATATGGGAGTCTCCCCACACACCCGAAGGGTCTTATCCCTCTACCCAGGGAGGCACCAACCTGCACTGGGGCGCCGGCAGGATCGTTTTCCTTTCCTACCAGGATGGCTGGCCACACCTTTATTCTGTTCCTGAAAACGGAGGAAAACCTTTGTTACTCACCCCGGGCCGTTTCATGGCCGAATACATCTCCATGAGTGCCGACGGCACACAACTGGTCTTTGCCGCCAACACGGGCCCCGACTCCCTGGACCCTGAACGGCGTCATATCGTCAGGGTTTCTGTGGATAAGGCAGACATGGAAGTGCTGACCCCCGGCACCGGCCTGGAGTGGAAACCCTTCCTCACCGGTGACGGAAAAACGATGATCTACATCAGCGCCACAGGCCGGCGTCCGCCGCTGCCGGCGGTTATGACCCTGGCAGACCGGAGAACCCGGCTGCTTGGAAAAGACCTTATCCCAAAAGATTACCCGGCAAAATCCCTGGTCACTCCCACCCGTGTGATCTTCAGCGCACCAGACGGCACCCCCATCCATGCCGACCTCTTCATCCCCCAGGGAAAGACCAAGCAAAGACCGGCCGTTATTTTCGTCCATGGAGGACCGCCCCGGCAGATGCTGCTGGGCTGGCATTATTCCTCCTATTACTCCAATGCTTATGCCGTCAACCAGTATCTGGTCAATCAGGGCTTTGTGGTACTGTCGGTCAATTACCGTCTGGGCATCGGATACGGTTATCACTTCCATCATCCGGCCCATGCCGGCCCGAAAGGAGCGTCAGAATACCAGGATATCCGGGCCGCCGGAGCATGGTTGGCAGCTCAACCTTATACGGATGCCTCACGCATAGGTATTTACGGAGGCTCCTACGGAGGCTATCTGACCGCTATGGCCCTGGCCCGCAATTCGGACATTTTCGCTGCCGGCGTGGATATTTCGGGGGTTCATGACCGCAGCGTCGGAAGGGTAAAAAGATATCTCTATCCGGAAGGGTACGAGCGGGCTCCCGACGCCGAAAGGGCAGCCCTTACCACCTGGCTCTCCTCACCCACCGCTTCCATGAAAAAGTGGAAGGCTCCTGTCCTCGTTATTCACGCCGACGACGACCGCAATGTGCCTTTCTCCCAATCCACCGACCTGGTACAACGCCTTATAAAATACCATATTCCTCATGAAACGCTGGTCATTCCCGACGACACGCACCATTTCCTGTTACACAGTCACCAGGTACGGACAGATAAGGCCACCGCGGAATTTCTGATAAAAAAACTGGGAAAGAAGTGATGCGGAATAAAAATATTTCTTATAACGAACGATCCATGGGGAATTCTTTAGATGAGAACCCGCAATCCCAAGGGATTGAAGAATATCGAACAAAGAACAACGATTTTTGATTTTATAAAGGGGAAAAGTTCAGGATACAATAAAGAAATTTCTTAAACCGAATGATACCCGGGACAACATGTCCGGGATAATCCTTCTACCCCTCCGGGGTAGTGATTTTATTGGATGCTTTATACCACAGGTGGAACTGTGGCTACTTTCGTCCGACCCCTCCGGGGTCTTTTGGATTACAGAAACCCCTCAAGGTGCAGTTGTTGGTGGTTAGTATTCTATCGTACTGATCACGAAGTGTGAAATATGAATAGAGGCTATCTCAAAAATGCTTTAACCACTGAGGACACTAAGCATCCACTAAGAACAAAGAGTGATAACTTTTAGATAATTAGGTCTTTGTGCACTTTGTGCCTCCTCTGGGCTCTTCGTGGTTAAATACCATTTAACTTTTTAAGACAAACTCAAACAACGCAACAGACTCCGGTCCCCCAGGAATTGAAGAATATCGAACAAGGAACAAGAATTTTAGATTTAAGAAGTTTTCTGCGAAAATCTGCGTTATCTGCGAGAAACGGAAAAGTAAAAATAAATATTTAAATATGTATTTAAATATATATTTAAATACATATTTATTTTTTGGATACTCAAACAGGATAAGTCAGGATCTATGGATATATCGGGTAAAAGAAATTTCTTAATCCGGGTTGAAAACACATAAGGGTTATTCAACTTTAGCCGTGGTAACGCATCAATTGAGGAAAAAAGATTCTGCATTCCTCAGCCACACCCGATTTGAATGGGTTTTCAGGTTTTGGCGATTTCTATGTGTCATATTCTTCCGAGAAAATACACGAAAAACAAACAACGATAATCACATTCGTTTCATCAGATATACCACGCATTTTTATTATCTATCCTTTACCTTTTACAGATGAGAGATGATTCAGGCATATAAACATATAACAGATGTCGACCGGTTGTTTTTTCCAAAAAATCATTTACTTTGATTCGTTATAAACTTTTTTGAAACTGAGGACAAATGAAAAAAATCAAAAAACTAAGTCTCCCTGAAGTTATTTCAATGGCTGTGGGCACCATGATCGGTGCGAGCATTTTCTCCATTTTCGGTTTAGGCGCAAAAATAGCAGGGAAAGATTTGCCCGAAGCCTTTTTATTATCCGGTATCTATGCGCTGGCTGTTGCTTATTCCTATGCGATTCTCGGTTCAAAAATAATATCAAATGCAGGCCCTGTAGCCTTTATCTTAAAAGGGATCGGAGACAATGTAATTACCGGTGCATTAAGTATTTTGATGTGGTTATCTTATGTTATTTCAATTTCACTTTTTGCCAAAGGATTTACAGGGTATTTCCTTCCTCTTATCCACGTGGGGCTTACCCCTTTGTCATCGGGAATTGTCGAAACACTTCTTATTTTATTCTTTATGAGTTTAAATTTCTTCGGAAGTAAAACGGTTGGCCGGGCTGAATTATACATCGTACTGGTAAAACTTTCAATTTTATTGGTTTTTATCCTGGGAGGATTTTTATCGATAAAGTGGAATACCGTTGCGCCGGTATTTGATAAAGTCCATACCAATGGATTGCTAAATGCTTCCGTTATATTTTTCTTATCATATATGGGATTTGGTCTTATCACAAATGCGTCAGAAAACATTAAAAACCCTGAAAAAAATGTACCCCGGGCCTTATTTATCAGTATTGTTTTCGTAATGATTTTTTACATTCTTATTTCCCTTGTAACCCTGGGGAATCTGCCACTTCCTGATGTTCTTAAAGCCCAGGAGAATGCGCTGGCTATTGCTGCAAAACCGTTTTTAGGAAATTTTGGTTTTTTACTCATAACTTTCGGAGCCTTATTTTCCATTTCATCCGCTTTGAATGCCACCATCTTCGGAGGGGCCAACATTGCCTATTCCTTGGCCAAAGACGGTGAACTACCTGAATCTTATGAAAGGAAACTATGGTTTAAATCTACGGAAGGACTTTATGTCACTGCAGGATTAGGGCTTCTTGCTGCTTTGTTCTTAAATTTAAGTGCTATAGCCATCCTTACCAGTACTATTTTTACGGTTATCTACATATTTGTATTAATATCCCATACTAAACTAAGTAAGCAATATGGTGGAAAAAAGATCATAATCATATTCAACCTGGTCATACTTTTGGTCGTATTTGCAGCTTTAATGAAGTATCAGTGGGTAACCCAAAAAACTGCTTTTTATACGAGTATCATCGTGTTTCTGTCGGCTCTGTTGTTTGAGTATTTATACAGAAAAATAAGAGGCAGAGCAATAAAGCAAAAAGAACAGGTGAAACTGTGAGACCGGCATGATAAAAAGATACAGTCAGGGAAAACAGCAATCCTGCAGAGGATACAGGGATGAGTTTGGAAAATAAAAGGAATAAAATAGAAAATGTATGAACACCCGTATAAACTATTTATTAATTTTATCCCGTTATTTTTGGAACAGCATCCAGGGAACAAGCATGAATGATTAATTAAACTAATATTTTTTAAGATGGTACACAAAGAGTATGTTAACCGGATTGTGGATCTGACAGATCCCAGTAAGAATGTTATCTACAACATGAGCATGGAGGAAGCCCGGGAATTGATCAAATCAGGAGACCCGGAGGCAGTGCGTAAGATTGACGGGCAGTTTGCCCTTTTTTCGGTGGAGGGGAAGACCATTCGTATGGCCCGGTCCATTGGTATGCCGTTGCGGTTTTTTATTGCCAAATTAAAGGATGGTCCCTGTCTGGTCCTGGCCGAGAGGATAGATACTATCTACGAATATCTGAAAAAGGAGGGCATGGATGATCAGTTTCACCCTTCCTATACACGCATGGCACCTGCGCATTACATCACGACCATAGAATTGCTGGGATGTCCGGATCCCAGTCCTCAGTTTAAGCGGTTTTTCACCCCCGAGCGCAATAAGCTGAAGAATTATTCCATTGAGGAAATCGGAAAACTTTATATCGGAACGGTGTATGAAGAGATCAAGAAATGGCTGAAAAACAAAGCCAAAGAAGGACCTGTCGGGGTAACTTTTTCTGCCGGCGTTGACAGCGGCTCCATTTTTCTGCTCACCTATCATGCCCTGCTTGAACTGGGGGAAAGCCCTTCCCGGCTAAAGGCGTTTACCCTTACGGTTGATGGCAAAGGGGAAGATCTGAAACAGGCCCGGGAGTTCCTTCAGGCTGTAAACCTCGAATTATTCCTCGAGCCCATTGAAGTCAGCTCGGCCGATCTGAACTGGAAGAAAGCCATAAAAGTGGTGGAAGACTACAAGCCTCTGGACATCCAGGATGCCACGGTAAATATTGCCCTGCTGGAAGGGATAAGGAAGCGTTATCCGGACTGGAAGTATCTGCTTGACGGAGACGGAGGAGATGAGAATATGAAAGACTATCCCATCGAAGAGAACCCCGAACTAACCATACGCAGCGTCCTTAATAATCTGATGCTCTATCACGAAGGCTGGGGCGTGGGAAAATGGAAACATTCCCTGACCTATTCCGGAGGTCTCAGCAGAGGATACATGCGCTCTTTTGCCCCTGCCGACACCTTGGGTTTCGAAGCGTTCAGCCCGTACACCCTGGAAAACGTGATTGAGATCTCCGAAGGGATTCCCTTTATCGACCTGACCGGCTGGGATCATGAGAAGCTTTATCAGCTGAAAGGGGATGTGGTAGCCAGCGGCGTAAAAGCCATTACCGGCATGGACATGCCCGTATTCGAAAAGAGACGGTTTCAGCATGGGGCCGTACATAAAAGCGCTTTTGAAAAACTATTCCCCGAAAAGGAAACGGATTACCGGCTGGAGTTCCTGGCTATGTATGAATAAGCGACAGGCCTTCCGGATAGAATTCCTGCAGGTCAATTAGATTCGGTTTTCTTTTTCATAATGATTAGAGGTACAGAGAACTTGACCCTGTACCTTTTTTTATTCCGGATATTTCCGGCGGCAGAGTGAGTTCGGCAATATCTGGGTTATTTATACTCTATTTAAATTACATACCTCATCAAACTATTTTTCACCCGAAATGATAATAATACATTTTATCATCGCATCATTTCATATCCCTCGAACACGGTCATATATATATCTATATATTACAATACGTTATAATAATTTATCCTCAATAGTTTAAACGCTAATCTCAGCTCTCCGGCTTGAATCATAAGTACGGAAATTTATTATCCGTCATATTATTTATTTTTAAAAGATTGTTGGAAAATACATTTTTTTTATGTACATTAGTTTCGTTAATTTTAAACCAACCAAAATAAACTTTAACAAAAATACCCCCCCGTCCAATCACCAAATCAACAGGCAATCCATAGTGTTTGATTTTACTATTTTATAATTAACCTTTTTTTAACCTAAATTTTTAAATTATGGGTGATAATCTATTGCTTCTTTTTTTAAAAAAGAATGTAAAGTTCTTACTTTACGGACTTTTTTTGTTGCTTTTCTTGGGTCCGGTTTCCATTGCGCAGCAAAGGACTGTTACCGGTATGGTAACCGCCTCAGATGACGGTTCGCCGCTGGTAGGAGTCACGGTCGTAATTCAGGGTACCACAACCGGGACCATAACAGATGCCAACGGGAAATATTCCATTACCGTTCCCGGCGGCGGTGCTGTGCTTCAGTTCTCTTTTGTAGGTTACACAACACAAACGATCCCGGTCGGGAATCAAACGGTCATCAACGTGGTTCTGGAACCCAGCACCATTGCGATGAATGAAGTGGTGGTAACCTCTCTGGGGATACGGAAAGAGAAAAAACGAATTACCTACGCAGCGCAAAATGTAGATGTGGGAAGTCTTGCCCAGGCGAGGGAACTGAACGTTGCCAATTCCATGGAAGGCAAGGTAGCAGGTCTTGACCTGGTTAAATCCAATGCAGGCGTAGGGTCGGCTTCGAGGATCCTGCTTCGCGGAAACAGATCCATTTACGGGAACAACCAGCCCTTGATCGTGGTTGACGGGGTGCCTATCAGCAATGCCACCAACGGTTCGCCTACCAACGAGAACGGGGGTGTTCAGACCGGCGATGGAATCAGCAACCTCAACCCCGAAGACATTGCTTCCATCACCGTATTGAAAGGGCCTAATGCTACGGCTCTTTATGGTTCCAGAGCCAACAACGGAGCCATTGTTATCACGACCAAGAAAGGTACGGCAAGAAAAGGAATCGGCGTTGAGTTTTCTTCGAATTTCATGTTTGAGAAGCCCATTATCCTTACTAAGTTTCAGCAAGAGTACGGTCAGGGAAGTGCCGGAACTTATATCAAAAACAGTGAATTTGAATGGGGTCCCAAACTGGACGGGCGAATGGTGGAACACTGGTCACCGAATCCCAACTGGGACGGTCCTGCTCAGTATGCCTTTGTGGCCCACCCGAACAATCTCAAGGATTTCTTCGTTACGGGAAGCAATATGGCAAACACGCTGGCAATCAATACGGGAAATGAAAAATCACAGGTTTACTTTTCCTATACAAATACCCAGGCGCAAGGGATTGTTTCAAATAATAACATGCAAAGAAACAATTTCAATCTGCGCTTCACCTCCAAACTGTCGAAGCGTCTGAGCGCCGATGCCAAGCTGACCTATTTCAACCAGGGTATTTCCAACATTGTACATACCGGCGATGATTTTGCCAACCCCATGCGTGCTATTTACCGGCAACCCACTAATATTTCCCTGGACGATGCCAGAAACTTTGAATACTTTGACGATGCCGGGAACCGACTCCAGAACTACTGGAACCCTCATTCCAACGGCGGAGAAAATGTGTTCTGGTTAATAAACAGAACCTACCGGAGAGATATCCGTGACCGGATACTCGGTGTAGCCAGCCTCCGGTATGAACTGGCCGAAGGGTTAAACTTCATGGTCCGGTCTTCCTTTGATAAGATTTACGACAAATACAGGTTTTATTACTTTTATGACACTTATACCATCGGCGACAGGGGTGACTACGGGCTCTGGAGAAATGACCGGCTGGAAATGAACAATGATTTCCTCCTGAGTTACACCAAGAAATTCGGAGATGCATTATCCCTGGATGCTTCTTTTGGAGGGAACATGCTTCTTCTTACAGGCGACGGAGCAAGTTTCGGAGTAGCCAGAAATATGTTGAAACCGAATCTTTTTGTCATCAGCAATACCAGTCATATCAGCGGAGGGGAATGGGGATCGACCAAAAAAGTAAATTCGCTGTACGGATTGGCAACGTTAGGATTTAAAAACTTCCTGTTCCTGGAAATCACGGGAAGGAATGATTGGTCTTCCACGCTGCCTAAGAAAAACTGGTCTTATTTTTATCCATCTGCAGGGCTCACCTGGGTTATCTCAGATATGATAGACATGCCTGCCTTCATGCCCTTTGCAAAACTGAGAGCCTCCTATGCCTATGTAGGGAATGACACCGACCCGTATATGCTCAATCTTACGTACAGCTTTGGTGCGGGAGGGAACCTGGGTTACGCACATAAGAGCAGCACCCTTCCTGCAAAGGACCTGAAGCCTGAGATCACCCGTTCCATCGAATTCGGTGGCAATGTGGCTTTCTTTGAGAATCGCCTGGGCCTGGACTTTACCTGGTATAAAACCAACAGTTACAATCAGCTGATTCGTGTTCCGCTGCCCAGCCCCTCCGGTTTCTCTTCCAAATTCATCAATGCCGGGAACATTCAGAACAAAGGGATAGAGCTGACGCTGAGAGGCACGCCCGTTACCGGGGATTTCAAATGGGACATTGCCTTCAATTATTCCATGAACAACAGTCTGGTGGTTAAACTTACCGAAGATTTGAAAGAGTATACCATCAGAGGCAGAAGCTGGATGACCACCTTTAAGGTTAAGGAAGGAAGTGAATACGGAGATGTTTACACCAAAGGCTTCCTGAGAGATGACCAGGGAAATATCCTGGTGAACGGCTCCACGGGCCTTCCCATGGTTTCCGACGGCCAGACCATCCCCATGGGTAATTATAATCCGGACTGGCTTGGTGGGATCACCAACACGTTCACCTACAAAGGTTTTGACCTGAATATTCTTTTTGACATCCGCATGGGTGGAAATATTTTCTCCTTTACCCAGGCCAACCTTGCCAGTGACGGTTTCGCCGACTACACCCTGAAAGGACGTGACGGCATGGTGGTAGATGGTGTTATTCCCACCTACGACACAGACGGCAACATTGTTAGCACCACTCCGAACACCATTGAAATAACCGCCGAAGACTACTGGCAGAGTCTGGGCGGAAGAAACACCCCTACCGGTGAGCCTTTTAAGTATGATGCTTCTTTTGTAAGATTCAGAGAGTTGGTTTTGGGATACAACATTTCTTTCAAAAACAACTCAGTCATCAGAAAGATGCGTCTGGCTCTTGTCGGCAGAAACCTCGGCTTCCTTTACAATGCAGCCAAAGTTTTAGACCCGAATCTCTCTGTCGGTACTTCCAATGTACAAGGGATGGAAGGGTTCGGCCTTCCCACCACAAGAACTTTTGGTGCTAACATGAAACTTACCTTTTAGGAAATTGATAAAGACAAAAAATTATGAATATGAAAAAAAATATAATTATCACACTCCTTTCCGGCTTGATAATTGGCTTTCTTTTTACAAGCTGTACAAAGGATTTTGAGGAAATCAATACCAATAAAAGGGTTTTGGCCGAGTTAGACAAATCCACGATTGGTAATGTGTATGCGTATTGCCAGTACAACGGACTGATGAACGGATGGGCTTTTCAGACATCCCAGAACCTGTTTGCAGACCTCTATGCACAGTATTATTCCAACATTCAGACCAAATTCCCTTCAGACCGGTATATCCTGGTAGGGGGATGGCTTGACGGTGCCTGGAACAGTTTTTATAGCCACGCCGCCTCCAACCTGAAAGTAATCATGGATCAAACGGATCCTTCCCAGGGTGTTGAGGGGATGGAAGCCCAAAATGCCCTGCTTAAGATCTGGAAGGTCTTTATGTATCAACGCATTACAGACTATTGGGGACCTATTCCTTATTCCGAGGTAGGGAATGGGGAATCCAGCGTACCTTACGATTCACAGGAGAGCATCTACGACAATTTCTTTGTATTACTGGATGATGCTCTAGGTGTATTAAATCAGCATCATGGAGAAAATGCTTTCGGACAGCATGACCAGATTTATGGCGGGGACATCGACAGCTGGATCAGATTCGGGAATACGTTGAGATTGCGGGTTGCTATGCGTATTTCTTACGTAGATCCCGGCAAAGCCAAAACCGAAGCTGAAAAAGCGGTTGCCGGAGGCGTTATTGAGTCAAACGACCAGAACGCTATCTTCCATACAACAGCCAATTCATGGAATGCGCTGAACATTATGCTGCCCTGGAATGAATTTAGGATGAGTGCAGCCATGGAAAGTGTACTGAAAGGATATGACGACCCGCGGTTACCCGGGTATTTCAGTCCCACCGTAAACAGTGTTAATGACGGGACACCTGAATACAGAGGCTTACGGAACGGGTACGACATTGCCGAGTTATCCGCAGCAGACCTGCACTACGACAATCTCTCCAGGATGGGACCACGGTGGACTGATCCGGCCGCTAAGGATTATAATCCTATTGAGGTAATCCTGGCTTCCGAAGCTTATTTTTTAAGAGCCGAAGGAGCCCTCAACAGTTGGAGTATGGGAGGCACTGCCGAAGAATTATACAACAAAGGGATCGAAATGGCCTTGTCGTTCTGGGGCGCTGACGCTGCCACCATTACCGCTTACCAGCAAAGTATGAATACCCCGGTAGCCACGCATGATGCTCCCACTCCTATGACGGACATCCCGGTGAAGTTTGATACCGATCCGGCAGTACAACTGGAACAGATCCTGACTCAGAAATGGCTGGCCCTTTACCCGGACGGATGGGAAGCATGGTCTGAGGCCAGAAGAACCGACCTGCCGAAACTGTATCCCAGATTACACTCTGACAATCCGGACGTAGGTCCCGATGAAATGATTCGCAGGATTGACTTCACCGATGTGGAATACAACACCAATGCTGCGGCCGTCGAAGCAGCCAAGCAATACCTGAACGGTCCGGACAATGCAGCGACAAGACTCTGGTGGAATGTCGTTCCTCCCAAAAAATAGAATCTGCCCCGTGCTGCTGATTAAAAAAAGACAGATCTCCGGATCTGTCTTTTTTTAATCTATATAAATGCCTTATTTTTACCGTTAAATTTTTGTAGTATCTTACCGATGTCCTCTTTTTACAGTTAAGATGAAAAAGATCCTCTTCCTTATTTACTCCCTGTTGATGATAATTTCCACGATGTCGTGTACCCATAGAAAACAATTTACCCTTCTGTCACATCGTAAGACCGGTATTGTTTTCAGAAATATTATCAAGGAATCGGAGAATTTCAATGTTTTGGATTACAGTTATCTTTATAATGGTGCCGGGGTAGCTGTCGGAGATATTAACAATGACGGCCTTCCAGATATTTATTTTACCGGAAACCTGGCAAACAGCCGTTTATATCTCAATAAAGGAAATTTTAAATTTGAAGATATCTCCCAAAAGGCAGGGGTCTCTGCTACCGAAACATGGAACAACGGAGCTACCATGGTGGATATAAACGGAGACGGGTTCCTGGACATTTATGTATGCAGTTCAACAGACGGTCGTGCCAGATACCGGAAAAATATTCTTTTTATCAATAACGGGGATTTGACTTTTACAGATAAGGCCGCCGAATATGGGATAGATGACCCGGCCTATTCCACCCACAGTACGTTTTTTGATTATGATAAAGACGGAGACCTTGATCTGTTTGTGCTGAATCACTCTCTGGACAGATATGCCATGTTTACCAAAGAATCGGTCAAACAGAAAAAACAAAAAAGCGAAAAATACGGTCAGAAGTTTTTTATCAATACAGGAAAACGGTTTGTCGAGGCAACAGAAAAAGTGGGGATTAAATCGAACGTACTGAACTTCGGCCTGGGTGTAGCCGTAGCGGATTTTAACGGGGATAACTGGCCGGACATATATGTTTCCAATGATTTTTATGAACAGGATTATTTGTACATCAATCAGAAAAACGGAACATTCTCCGAGGAACTGGAAAAGTATTTCAGTTACGTATCTCTTTCTTCGATGGGCGATGATGCTGCAGATATCAACAACGACGGATACATTGACATGTTCACACTAGATATGCTGCCGGCGACCAATTATGAACAAAAACTTGTGGCCGGCCCCGATAATTATGAAAAAGTTACCCAACTGGACAAAACCGGGTTTTATCATCAGACCACCCGCAATATGTTGCAACTGAATAATTACGGTTCTTATTTTACCGAAATAGGCCAGTATGCCGGCATCTATAGCACCAATTGGAGTTGGTCTCCCCTGATCTGTGATTTTGACAACGACGGTCACAAAGACATTTTTATCAGTAACGGATACGGAAAAAACAACACACACATGGATATCATTACCCTGGCGGTAAATGAGACCATGAAAAGGCGACAGGGAGAAAAATCCATTAACAGGATGGAATTTCTGAAAAAAATACCGGCAACCATTCTGAACAATTATATGTTTCACAACAACGGGAATCTTACATTTACCAATGTTGCCAGAGACTGGGGTTTCAACAAAAAAACCCTTTCAAACGGAGCTGCTTATGCCGATCTGGATAACGATGGAGACATGGACCTGATCATCAGCAATATTAATGATTACGCCTATGTATACAGAAACAATGCAGAACACTCATCAAAAAATCATTATCTAAGGATCAAGCTCAAAGGAAGCGCAAAAAATACCGGTGGCATCGGGGCAAGAATTGATGTAACCTGCGGCAGACAAACCTATACCCAGGAATTCTATCCTTCCAGGGGGTATATGTCGTCTATGGATCACACATTGATTTTCGGCCTGGGAAAAGCCTCCAAAGTGGATAAACTAACCATTATCTGGCCGGATCTCAGAGCACAGACACTAAAGAATATTGATGTCGACCAAACCATCACCTTATATAATAAAGAGGCAAAAGTCCGGCAGCCTAAGGCAAAGCCCCTTTATCATACGCTATACAAACCGATCCTTCACAAGAAGCCGATAGCCTATAAACACAAGGAAAACGAATATAATGATTTTATGACCCAGCCCTTGTTACCCTATCTTCTGTCGACCCAGGGGCCCCATATGACCACTGCCGACGTCAATCATGACGGTTTGGACGATGTGTTCATCGGCGGCGCCAAAGGATCTCCCGGTATGTTATTTATCCAGACGCCGGAGGGTACCTTTGAGAGAAGCCCGCAGGCATGCTTTGAGGCCGATAAGGAATGTGAAGACATCGGGGTATTGTTCGTAGATGTTGACGGGGATAAAGACCCCGATCTGTATGTGGTTAGCGGAGGCAACGAATTTAAGCTGGCCTCGGAGAAACTACGTGACCGTTTATACCTGAATGACGGTACAGGATCCTTTGTAAAAGCAAAAGACCGTCTTCCCGATATCCTGACCAGCGGATCCTGTGTTAAATCCGGCGATATGGACCATGACGGAGATCCGGATCTTTTTATCGGCGGAAGGTTGACCCCGGGCCTCTACCCTATTGCCCCAAGAAGTTACATTCTGGAAAACAACGGGAAGGGATTCTTCCGGGATGTAACCGAAGAGAAAAATCCCGCTTTGCTGAAACCCGGGATGGTAACAGACGCTCTCTGGACAGATTTTAACGGAGACGGATTAGCAGACCTCATTCTGGCAGGAGAATGGATGCCTGTAAGACTTTTCTTAAATACAGGATCAAAACTGAAAGAACTGGTTGGTCAAGACTGGATGCCCAACTCAAAAGGGTGGTGGAACAGTATCTGTGCCGGAGATTTTGACGGGGACGGAGATACGGATTATATCCTGGGAAACTTCGGGTTAAATTTTCAGATCAAACCCTCACCCGGTAAACCGGCCACAATTTATGCCAAAGATTTTGACCATAACGGTACCCTGGATGCCGTTATGTGTTATTATATCCAGGGAAAAAGCTATCCACTATACTCAAAATACGATCTGGCATCACAAATCCCGGAGATCAATAAAAGATACCCGTCTTACAAGGCCTTTGCCGATCAAACCATGCAGGATCTTTTTCCTAAAAAAGAACTTGAGAACGCCATGATGCTCCAGGCAAACAACTTCAGCTCGTGTCTCCTGGAAAATACAGGCAACAATCATTTCAGGCTCTTAAAATTACCTTTGCCCGCCCAACTATCGCCCATATTTGCCATTAAGTCTGACGATTACAACCATGACGGCTATCCTGACCTGTTACTGGCCGGGAATTTTTATGAAATGAGAATAAAATTCGGGCACCTTGATGCCAATAAAGGTTTGCTTCTTTTGGGAGACGGGAAAGGCCACTTCAAAGAACTACCAAACCCAAAAAGTGGTATTTTTGTCCGGGGTGAAGTCAGGGATATTGCTCAGATCACCCTGGCAACGGAAAAGAAGCTCCTGTTATTTGCCGTAAATAATGACAGTTTGCAAATATACCGTAGATCTGAAGAAACCGGGCCCGGAAGTCCCGGTCATAAAACCGATAAACCGGCAAAATAACTTTTAAAAGATGAACTATTGAAAAAAAGGACAGAATGAAAAACGTAATAATAGTGATGATTGCTCTCCCGGTTCTATTAGGTTCCTGTGAGAAACAAAAGGAACCGGATTATTCCTATAAGACAGATGAATACATAAAATCAGGGATGCCTGATCCGTCAAAAACCTGGAATAATCAGGATTTCTTCCATGCCATCAGTACACTGGATAAAATCAAAGCCAAAGATTCTTTGGCTTTACCCCGGTACAACAGTAAAAAATCAGGCACACTTTTCCAACATCTGATCAGCGAAGACAATCTTTCCTTCCTGAACTCCGACACAATTTCCCTGCAGGAAAAAGCATTCAGGATCCAGGCTTTTCTAGGCATACAGAGTGATCTCAGTCGTATTTATACAGATATTTACAGTAGAGAACAATATTATAAGAAGGAACTGATTCAAATCTACTTATTCGGAATAAGGATAACCCAGAAGATGCTTGACCTGGCTTATAAAATAAATGCCTCCGATGACGTAAACGACCGATCTTTAAAATCAGCTTTTCCTACGATACAATATGCGTATCTAACCATGATGTCCTATGTTCTGGGGAACCAGAAAAACACCTCTATATTTGATGAAGGGGATCTTGAAGCACTGAGTGACAGTGTTTATATCTCCCTAGAAAAAAACATGCCCTGGTTTGACGAGATGGGCAAAAAAATGCTGAAACAGGAATTGCAATCGGTGATTGACAGTACGTCCTCCATAAAAATTAAAAATGAATATGCGGATTTAATCCATCGTCTGTAAATGAGTAAATATCCTGGTTTCACCATCGATTCTTCCTGGATCCTCTCCCGGCGCGGTTCAAAGAACCAGGTGGATCCGTTCAGACCGTATGCTTTTTTCGTGGAAAAAGAGCATACATCCGGAGGAAACATTGAAGAGGTTGCTGCCGTTTTCCTCACCAATCGCGAGTGTCCTTTCAGTTGTCTGATGTGCGACCTGTGGAAAAACACCACAGACAACCCTGTGCCACCGGGCGCCATTCCCACCCAGATTGAATATGCCCTCAGCCAACTGCCTCCTGCCAGGCATATCAAATTATACAACAGCGGAAGCTTTTTCGATCCGCTGGCCATCCCGCCTGAAGACTACGAAAAGATAGCCACACTTTTAGAACCGTTTGAAACCGTGATCGTTGAGAGTCATCCAGCTTTTATCAACCACAAGACTCTGTCTTTCAGTAAGCTGATAAAAGGAGCATTACAGGTTGCCATTGGACTGGAAACCATCCATCCGGAAGTTTTACCCCGCCTGAACAAAAAAATGACTCTGGCTGATTTTGAACAATCGGTAAGTTTTCTTAGTTCCCACGGAATCGGAACCCGCGCTTTTATCCTGCTCCGCCCCCCGTTTATGACCGAAGAAGAAGGTATATGCTGGGCCAATAAATCCATGGATTATGCTTTCCGTACCGGCGTTGATACCTGTATCGTTATTCCGGTCCGGTCAGGCAACGGAGCCATGGAGTACCTCGAAAAACAAAACTATTTCGAGCCTCCGGATATTCAGTCCCTGGAGAAAGTCCTGGAATACGGGATCCACTTGAAAAAAGGGATCGTACTGGCGGATCTGTGGGATATTGATTCCTTTTCTTCCTGTAAAAAATGTCTGCAACCCCGAAAAGAACGATTAAACCGGATGAATCTGCTTCAGACCGTAATGCCCCCGGTCCGTTGTTCCTGCACTGATTGAATAGCAAATATTAAGTATAAAATAATAAAAAGCCCCTATTCTGTACATGTAAAATAATTTTAAGCATATGTTCATAAAAAAATCGTGATACAATATTTTATTTAGTAATATTTTTTATTTTTGTAATCTGTAAATACTCAAATTGACGATCGTCTAATATAATTACGCATGAGAAAGAAATCCAATCGTAAATACCTAAGTATAACCACAGTATCTATTTTAATACTGTCCGTTTTCTCTTTGATTCTGGGTTCCTGTCATTCCGGGAACAAACCTTCCGCAACCCCGGAAACAGAGGCGAAAACCGTTCTTCCTCCTTCCAACGGCGATTATTTTCAGAATATAACCCAATATTCGGGTATAGATTTTGTCCGTACAATCGGAGATGAACATTTAAGCAATCTTGTTGAATCGGACGGAGGGGGTGCAGCCTTTCTGGATTATGACCAGGATGGGTATCTGGACCTATACGTCACCAACGGAAATTATAATCCTATCCTGAGCCGGAACAAGGAACATCCGGATGTTAAGGACACGGAAAATAAGCTGTTTCGTAATCTTCACAACGGTACCTACCAGGATGTTACAAAAAAAACCAAAACCGGAGATCGTGGATATGGCATGGGGGTCACGGTAGGAGATTTTGACAACAACGGATATCCTGATATTTATATAAGTAATTTCGGACCTAACGTTCTGCTGAAAAACAACGGGAACGGAACCTTTTCGGACGTTTCAAAACGTGCCGGTATTCAGGGAAATGAGTGCAGCGTAGGAGCGGTGTGGCTGGATTACGACAAAGACGGATATCTGGACCTGTACGTAGGAAACTATATCACCTTTGATCCGAAGTATAACTATTATTATGCCCCCGATGGTTTTCCGGGGCCTATGGCTTACGACGGCACGCCCGATGTCCTGTACCACAATAACGGGGACGGGACTTTTACGGATGTGACCAAAGAAATGAATGTTTACAAAAAAGATGGCCGGGCCATGGGTGTGGGAGCCGCGGATTATGACAACGACGGATGGGTGGATATTTATGTTTCCAACGATCATATGGTAAATTATCTCTACCATAACAACCAGGGTAAAGGATTTGAAGACAGAGGCATCTCGTCGGGAACGGCTTTTAACCAGGTAGGTGAAGCAACCATCAGCATGTCCGTAGCCTTCGGAGATTATAATAATGATGGACTTATGGACTTATTTGTTTCGGACAATGTCTATTGTTCCTTACACATGAATGAAGGGAACGGCGTTTTTTCGGAAATGTCGTATAAAGCCGGGATTGCTGCTGCCTGCGGACAGTTTGTAGGATGGGCTTCCTCGTTTATCGACTATGATAATGACGGGGATCTGGATTTATTCAAAGTAAACGGAGAGTTAAAGCATCTGTACGGCCAGGAAGATCAGCTCTTTGAAAATGAAGGGAATGGAAAATTTGTTGACGTATCAACAGACCGGGGTGCTTATTTCCAGGAAGAGCATGTGGGCCGGGGCGCCTGTTTCGGAGATTACGATAATGACGGCGACATTGATGCCTACATTGTAAATCTTGAAGAACCGGGGGTATTGCTTCGCAACAACAAAGGCAATGAAAACCATTGGATTTCCCTGCTGCTCATCGGGGATACCAGCAACAGGGACGGCATAGGCACCCGGATAACCCTCAGCGCAGGGGGCAGGAAACAATATGCCCAGAAGATCAGTTCCAGCGGCTATCTTTCCACCAACGATCCGCGGGTACATTTCGGGCTGGGACAAAATACGACTGTTGACACCATAGATATAATCTGGCCTTCCGGGAAAACCCAGAGACTGGAGAACGTAAAAGCAGGACAAGTACTCACGATTAAAGAATCTGAAGCAAAAACTCCATGAATCTCAGAAAGATATTTCTCCTTGCCGGCTATCTGATATTGGCCGGGTTTGCAAGTGTCTGGCTGGTATCTTGCAGCAAAGGTCCCGGTCAGAAGATGATCCTCGTCACCCGTGTGCCGGTGGATGTTTTTCATCCCGGGGCAGGCTTGGTCCCAGCCTGGCAGGGTGCCGCCCTGGTGGCGGTTCGTCCGGCGGAAAACAACAGTAGGCCCGAAGTACTTACTTCCGGCTTTTACTCAGCTTGTTCTCCCCATGTCTCCTACGACGGTACCCATATTCTTTTTTCAGGTCAGAAAGAAAAAAACGATCCCTGGCATGTGTGGGAAATGAATCTGAAAAAGAAAACCGTAAGGCAGGTAACCCACTGCAAAGAGTCCTGTTATACCCCATACTATCTACCCGGAAACCGCCTTGCGTTCACACGGGAAATGCCGGATACCGGTACGGGAACATTCCTGACCTTATTCACCATGAATCTGGACGGCACCGGCCTGCAGCAGATCACTTTTCATCCCACACAAGACCTGATTTCTACGATTCTTAATGACGGCAGGATATTGATGCTAAGTACTCAGGTATATCCGGAAGCAAAACGCGCCAAATGCCTTGCCCTTCGGCCCAACGGGACCAAAATGGAGTTGTTCTATGGAATTCCTGAAGATTCGCAAATCGGTTTACGAATTCATGAAACTCATGACGGTCTGATCTGGTTTACGGAAAAGAACACCAAAGGGAAATGGGACTTGATCAGTATCCGCTATAATCGTTCCCTGCATTCTGCAGTAAACCATACGCAGGCCGTTGAAGGTGATTTTTATTCTGTTTGCCCTGCGGGGAAAGATCAACTGTATGTATCCTACCGTGCCCCGGGATCTTCTCATACCGGATTGTTTTTATTTTCACTTACAGAAAATAAACCCGGAAATGAATTACTCACGGATGTACAGTTTAATTATCTGGATCCCATGTGGGTTCAGCCTTATGTACGTCCGCGGAATCTCCCCAACGAGCTGATGTCAGCGTACCCTACCGGCCTGTTGATGTCACAGAATGTTAATATTACGCAGCCCGGCACAAAAGTAAACGGAAAAGCTACAGCTATTGAAGTATTGGGTATGGATCGAAGCTTGGGAATTGTTCCCCTTGAAAAGGACGGTTCTTTTTACCTCAAAATTCCTGCTGACATTCCTTTTCGCCTTCAAACCCTCGACGATAACAAGAAAGTTGTGCTGGGTCCATCAGACTGGTATTGGGTACGCTCTTTTGAAAGACGGGGTTGTATCGGATGTCATGAAGATCCCGAATTATCTCCGCAAAATGTTGTACCTGAAGCGATCCGTTCTTACCCGGTCGTCATACCGGTAGATACTTCCAAACAAGCTAAAAAGGAAGAGACGTTTAAAGTAAGTAACATGAAATGATGAAAGCGAAAAATATCATATCCGTTATTGTTGTTTTGGCTATCCTCGGGTTTATGGGGGTAGCTCTCCATAAATTCGGACGGGAACATGTAAATTATATGACCGCTACAGAAGATCATCCGATCAACTGTATCCGGTGTCATATACATATGTACAACGAGGGTCCCATCTATAAGATGGTGAACAAAACCTATCTTTCTCCTTTCAACCTTGCTGTTTCGCCGGACGGTAACAGGTTGTATGTGGTAGCTCAGGAAAGCAGCGAATTGCTGGTTGTGGATAATCAAACCGGAAAGGTCGCCGAAAAGATTGCTGTCGGCAAACAACCCCACACCGTAATTCTTACAAAAGACGGAAAAACTGCATTTGTCAGCAACCAGTGGGCGGATAATGTTTACCGTATCGACGTTAATGATTTCAGGGTAACCGACACCCTGAAAACCGGAAATGGCCCGGCCGGAATGGTTCTCAGTAAGGATGAAAAATTCCTGTATGTTGTCGATTCTTATTCCAACAAGATATCAATCATTGATCTTATCTCCGGTGAAGAAAAGAAAAGGTTAGCTGCAGGCAACAACCCTGTAGGTGCTGCCATTTCTCCTGACGGGAAGCTGGTTTATGTTTCCAGCAGGCGCATACTCCCCCGGCCTTCACGGGAGCCTATAGAGGTGGAAATGACCGTACTGGATACGCGATATCAACGAGTTAAAGAAAGGAAAATGTTCCATGACGCCTATATCATGGAAAATGTAACCTTCACCCCCTCGGGAGATTTCGCCATAGCCACATTGATCAGGCCCAGAAACCTTGTCCCATCCATCCA
>JANTHB010000035.1 GCA_024762655.1 Bacteroidales bacterium | reverse complement strand
GATGTTTGTGCCGTAGCGATTGTCAAAAACCCTGCCTGGGCAGAATCACGTATCCTGCCCTGCCCGGAATATACCGGAGGGCAGTGGCAGGATCATCGGGAAAACCCTCGAAAGATCATTCTTTGGGAAAACTTTAAAAAGGATGAAATACTTTCCGACTTTTTCGAATGCCTAAAGCGTGATACACCGGCTCAGTAACCCTATTATCTTCCCGGACTTTTTGCTGTCATGATGTATATCCACCACATAGCCCTCCGCTGCCGGGACCTGCAAAAAATGAAATTGTTTTACACGAAATACTTCGGGATGAAAGCAGGACCACTGTATCAAAATCCGTCCAAAGGGTTTTCTTCCTTTTTTTTGTCTTTGGGCCGGGGGACGCAGATCGAGCTGATCCACATGGAAAGCGATCATGAGCCCGTCCCTCCCGATCCGGATGTATCGGCAGGATTCATCCACATTGCCCTGTCAGCAGGAAGCCGGGAAAAAGTAAACCGGCTGACCGAACAGCTCAGGACCAGCGGTTACACCGTTGCCGGAGAGCCCAGGGTAACCGGGGACGGGTATTATGAAAGTGTCATCCTTGACCCGGAAGGGAACCGGATAGAGATTACGGAATAACACACTTCTGGCGGCAGAATTTCGTACGCTATAACGATACCCGTACCATGCCGTCTCCAACCCGCTCCCCGCAAACGATCCTAAAATGCTCTCAATGCAGGTATTTCTTCAGCTCCCGTCTCAAAACATTTTTCCGGATGGGTTTGGGGATATAACTGTTTCACCCTGATTGCAAAAGTTTCACCTTTGTTTATTCCTTTGATTCGGATATATCGTATGTTTGCAACATACGACATATTTAGAATGCACGAATTACAGGATAAATTAATGAAAGAAATTGTAAGATTATTTTTTCTCTCGTTTTTTCATCCGGAAACGATAAACAAGGAACAACACACCCAGACCAACGACCAGGCCCAGCAACACCTGCGCCCAGGCACCTATCAGCATCACCTTATGCAGGATGCCGGCGTGGGCCTTTGGATCAATGTCTATTCCTGCCACTTCAGCGGTATGGTGCATCAGGGATACGGCAAGATCGCGATTGGGAATGGTCTTATGACAAGCCAGACAAACGCCCCGGCGGTCCAGATCGGAACGGGCTTCGGCACCCAGTGGTCCGGAGAGTGTAAAATGATGCCCCACCGTCTGTAACTGATGACCCTCCTCATCCACGAAGCGGGACCAGTCCATATGCAGGTTTGGAATGGCGGGTTTCTGTACCGTCACCCTTTCCGGCAGGATTGTTTTACCGGCTGTCATAAGGTCTACAATAAGGTCCTGCGAAGGATCTCCCATGTATTTTCCTCCTCCTATTCCATAACCCAGCGCTGCGGGATTATCATGGCAACTCTCACAAGGACGAGCTTCCTTTTGTATGGTATGCGGATTCACCGGAGACATATCTATGCCCAGTTGTCCTTCCTCCCCTGCCCCCTCCGCATTGGGAATTTTAAAGATATGATTCTGTAACAGGGCATTGCCGTCTTTTCCGATCACCGTGATAGTGGTCTGACAACCCGGGATAGTAGGAGAAACTCTTCCCTCGCCATTCTGCGAGAGGGGAGGATCTTCCCAACGGAGATAGCTACGCGTTTCGGTGACCTCACCATCGGCCATATATTTTTCCAGGTCCCCCCGGGCACCGCCGGTGAGACCGTGGATGTCATGGTCGGAAGCCGCAGCCAGCCAGTCGGTATGCCTCTTCCCCCGACTGTAATCCACTTTCACATGACAACCGTAACACTGAGGCGCCCAGGTAGCATGGCAGGTATAACATTCCAGACGCTCCATATGTTCATTCACCTGGCTCATAGCTACGCGGCCTTCTTCAGAGAGCTTTTTATTATCCGTAAGTTTTTTCAGAGGATCCAAAAACAGATCTTTTCCGCTTGCCAGATGCACCAGCACCGAATCGCCCGTACGCATTACGTTGGTCAGTGGATTTCCACGTGCACTTATCAAATAGCCATCCTTCGGACTATAAACCGTACCTTTTTCAAGATATTCCGGTATCTTTTCTGCAACACCCCGTCCACTACCTGTAGCAGGCAAAGTATCAAACTCATCTCCGAAACCCAGGGGCAATTCCCAGGGATATTTCTTTGTAGTACCGTGACAATCCTGGCATTCGATCTCTACGGGAGCCAACGTACTGCCCGACAGAAAACCGTCCCCATGCAAATCGTTGGAGGTATGGCAATCCTGGCACAGCATACCTTTTTTATAATGAATATCTTCCTGTAAGTGCATGTAATGCTTGCTATGCAGGCCGGGTTGCCCTTTTCCATGCCGGTCGTAGGTAGGGGTATATTCTGTTTCCATCAACCCCTGGTAAGAGACCCCGATTCGTTTGCCCCGGTTGTGGCATGTGGTACATGTTTCAACCGGAATGCCGGTATAGTGTTTGCCGTGAATGGTGACGGCGGCATCTCTTCCTGCCTGGATGGAATGCACCAGCATATGTCCTGCTTCGTTCTTTTTGATAACAGGATCCTCCCCTTCATAAAAACCGTTATTAGAATATGGGATATGGCATGCCGAACAACCTATACCCCTGTAGTCTCCTCTTTTTTTTCTGCCTTTTGATCCCGTATGGCATCGTTGACATTCCTGGCGCAGGTAAGTATATGCCGCCAGTTGCGGATTATTTTCCACCTCATCTGCCGTTGGTGCAGGAGGTAGTTTTTTCATTTTAGAGGGATAAACCCGGGGATTTTTATCATGCAGAGCCTGCATGTATTCCCGGTATATATCCGTACCCAGACGGGCATGGGGATCGTCCGGGTTGGCCGTTACATAGTTCCCGATATTATGGTCGTATCCTTCCATACCTCCGAAGCTCCATAACGTACCCTGAATTTTGCCCTGCTCAGTCATCATCAGGGAGTTCATTTGGGAGGCCACCTGCTCCTTATGGCAGATGGCACAGGTATTCTGATTGATCCAGGAGCTGCCCGGATCGGGATAGTATTCCTTCGGCCCCTCATGATTCATAAAATAACCAACGGTACCTTTGTGTGCAAGTGATGGTTTGCTGGCAGCGGGATTTCCTCCGTGACAAACGATGCATCCGTTGGGGTCGCCTGCTTTTTCCCCTAACGCATAGATCTCCTTCATCATATCGCTGCTATGCTCACGGATGGGAGCAATACCGTGATGGCAGGAAAGGCAATATTCATGGGGTGCAGGATAACCGGTTTGACTGTATAGCGGGAAGGAAAGCACGGAAAAAACAATAACAATGAAAAAAGGAAGGGTTATTTTTTTCATGGCAACAAATGATTTAGGAGGGCCTGGAAGAATTGCAACTATCAAATGTAATAAATAAAAAGATTCGTTGTGCTTTTTTTCTCAATATATCCCCCCGGCAGAAGAAAAGAGGGGCTAAGATATTGGTCGTATGTTGCAAACATACGACCAATATTCCATATTCCAACTCTCACATTCCCTGTCGTTTTTATTCAGTTATAACGTATGTTTGCAACATACGACCGTTATTATCGACAGTAACTCATTCATGTTCCGGTATTTTGATTTTTTTTATGTCGTATGTTTACAACATACGACTAATATTATACACTCCAATTATCTCATTTTCTGTTATTTTTATTCATTTATGTCGTATGTTTGCAACATACGACATATTTTAATAGTTTTGGACCAACAAAAAACGTTTCACAAAACATAAAGATATGACTTACACAAAAAAAGAGCGTTTTTCCAGGCGTTATCAACAGATCTCGGCCTTGTCCCGGGCCCTCTCCCACCCGGCCCGGCTGGCGATCCTGGACTATCTGGCACAGCAAAATCAATGTATCAGCGGAGATATCACCGATAAAATACCCCTGAGCCGCCCTACGGTCTCCCAGCATCTTCAGGAACTACGTAAAGCTGGCTTGATTAAAGGAACCATTTCCGGGAAGAATGTCTATTACTGCGTAGATGCGGAAAATATTAAACAGATGGAACAGGAACTGCACAATTTCCTATGGGGGCTGGCAGCCAGATCCGTCCCATGTGAAATCGATAAACAATAAACAGATGAAGATACTTGTTCTATGCACCGGCAATACCTGCCGCAGCCAGATGGCCGAAGGATACCTGAGATCGCTGGATTCGTCCCTCGAGGTGTATTCCGCCGGCACCGAACCGGGCGAGCGGGTGCATCCTTTTGCCATACGTGTCATGAAAGAAAAAGGGATTGACCTCCGTAACGGCCGGCCCAAAAGCGTTGACGAATTTTTACAGACCCCCTTCGACTATGTGATCACCGTATGTGACGGAGCAAAGGAAGCCTGTCCTGTGTTTATGGGAACGGTAAAACACCGCTTGCATATCGGGTTTGACGATCCGGCCGAAGCCACCGGCACGGAAGAGGAAATACTGTCCGTTTTCCGGAGAGTGCGCGATGAGATCCTAAGGGATTTTGGAAGATTCTATGAGGAGGAGATTCAGGGGAATGAAGAAAAGAATGAGTAAGTTCCTTACAGGACAAGTCCCATAAAGGCATATGGTAATAATCATTGGTCTTATCAGCACTCCCTCCCGATGATAGAGGTAGTGAGGGCGGGGGTAGTTTGAAAAGACAGTTATTAATAGTTATTAAATGTTTTTTTAATCAATAAGTCATTTATGAAAGTATTAGCCATTTACGGAAGTCCGCGAAAAGAAGGAAACACGGCAAGGATGCTGGATGCAGCCTTATCAGAATTTCCGGCGGAAGCAGAGATACACCGGGTATATCTCGGGGAACTGAATTATTCAGGATGTGGTCCCTGCCGTGAGTGCAAGGTCACCGGCCATTGTGTCATTGATGATGACATGCAGGAAATTTTCCGTGAGATGATCTGGGCCGAGATAATCATCTTCGGCAGTCCGTCTCAGTTCTCGGATGTAAGCAATGAGGTAAAGAAGCTGATGGAGCGTACCTGGTGGATGAAGGGGGCGTTACGGAACAAGATCGGCGGGTATGTGGTGACCGGAAGACGGTATATGGAAAGCACGCTGAACACCCTGCATGCTTTTATGCTGCGCCATCGCATGATCCTGGGGGGTAGCGGAGCCCTGGGATTTACCTTTACCGAGATGGGAACCATAGACATTGATCCTCTGGCTTTGCGGGACGCTCACGGCACCGGTATGCGGCTGGTGGAATTGTATGATCTTATCTACTCGAATAACAAAAAATAATGAAATAAGCTTTTTCCATTAACTAAAACTATGAAATATGAAAACCAGACCCAGACTTTCATTTTTTGACCGCTATCTCACATTATGGATTTTCCTGGTAATGTTTATTGGTGTAGGCATCGGGTATTTTTTCCCGTCGATTTCCGGTTTTTGGAATTCCCTTTCGAGAGGCACGACGAATATCCCCATTGCCGTGGGACTGATTCTGATGATGTACCCGCCCCTGGCCAAAGTGCGTTATGAAAAATTACCATTGGTTTTCAAAAACTTCAGACTATTGTCACTCTCTCTGATACAAAACTGGATCGTTGGACCCCTGGTGATGTTTTTGTTGGCCATTTTGTTGCTTCCAGATAAGCCTGAGATGATGACGGGTGTTATTCTGGTTGGTCTGGCACGATGTATTGCCATGGTATTGGTTTGGAACGATCTGGCCAGGGGAGACTCAGAGCTGGCAGCCGGTCTGGTAGCATTCAATGCGGTTTTTCAGGTGTTGCTGTATTCGGTCTATGCCTATGTTTTCATCACGTTGCTACCCCCTTTGTTCGGATTATCCGGGACCATCGTCAAAGTATCTATCATAGAAATTGCGGTTACCGTTTTCATTTATCTGGGGATCCCTTTCCTGGCAGGATTGCTATCCAGTATTTTCCTGCGGCGTATTTTTTCCGACGAGTGGTATTTTAAGAAATTCATACCCAAAGCCTCCTGGCTAACTCCCATCGCATTGCTCTTTACCATCTTTGTCATGTTTTCACTCAAAGGAGAGAAGATCATCGAACTTCCCATGGATGTTTTGCGTGTAGCCATTCCTTTCACGTTCTATTTTGCCATCATGTTTTTCGTTACTTTTTTCATCGCCAAACAGATGGGAGCTTCTTACGAAAAGACAGCCACCCTGGCTTTTACGGCCGGGAGTAATGATTTTGAACTGGCCATTGCTGTCGCTGTAGCCGTCTTCGGGGTCAACTCTCAGGCTGCTTTTGCAACAGTCATAGGTCCTTTGGTTGAGGTACCAGTACTGATATTGTTAGTGGATGTAGCCTTGAGTTGGAAAAAGAAATTCTTGGTTTCCTGAACTAAATAAACAGTATAGCATATGCTTGAATATCACATTACTGCAGAATCAAAGCCGGGGGGCACAGCTATTGCCAAATCCAAAGAGACAATAATCCCTTTTGATGCTGCTGCAGAAAGTGGTGAGCAATGGCCCAGCCCGGCTGAACTGTATCTGGCTTTATTCGCTGCCTGTATCCTGAAAAACGTGGAAAGATATTCCCATATTCTGCATATCTCCTATTCGAGGGCCAGCATTGCCGTGCGGGGATGGCGCCGGGATATTCCACCTGCCATGGTAAAAGTAAAGTATGCACTGACGGTATGGTCTCCCGAAGAAGACAGAAAAACGGACCTGCTTCACCGGAATATCAAGAAATTCGGGACCATCTACAACACGGTTCTGACAAGCTGTGAAGTATCAGGGAATCTTATTCACAAAACCGCAGAATTACCATAGTACATATGTGAGCATTCATTTACATGTTAAGGTAGCCGGGAAAAGTATTCATCCGGAATAAATTTATTATATAAAACTTTACATATCTGATATTATTCATTTTATAATTTTATTTATCATAAACACTTGTTCATTCGGATAAACATTGTATTTTTGCAAGCGAATATATACTCACATACATAATCGTTTATGAAAAAAAGTACAATACTGTCCGGATTAGGGATGATTATTTTCTTTTTATCAGGACCGGTGCTGGATGCACAGAGAAAATCGCCGGATTCGACAGCCATAAAATATCCTGCTAACAATCCCTATTTTGTAAACAGTTACCCACTACAGCCTGTTCTGTTGCCGGAAAAATCTTTCAAGGTACTTTTCAATACCGACATCCCGCATTACTTTAAATGGTATGCTCCTTCTTCAGGCAAGCCTGAAAAACTATCGGATAAGATGGTCATCAACGAAGCCAACTTTAACGCCGGGGGATATTACGGCCTGAGCAACCGCATCAATCTTTTTCTTTCTGTTCCCATACGGGACGTTCACTACTACTCACCCATGGGGGTGCGGTCGGGAACCGGTTTCGGGGATATACAAACAGGCATCAGCTACAGTCTTATCCCATTTGGAGAAAAAGAAAAAAACAGCCTGAGCACAGGTCTTACGCTGGGTTTTCCCTCCGGAAAATATAAGAACCTGGGAGACGATGATGCAGCCCTCGGGGAAGGATCTTTCCGTTTTAAAGGAGATCTGACAGGTCTGGTCCGTATGGATAAATACAATCTGATTTATTCCGTGTATTATGAATACCGTACGAATCATTCAGGAATGCATATCGGTGATGAAACAGGAGTTTACACCATTTTGCAGAAACCTTTCAATACACCCCTTGGACATTTCGGGGTTGAGGCCTCCGCTTATGCATATTGGAAATTCAAAAATACATTCGAGGGCAATACGGTGATGAATTCCGAAGATTATGCCGTTCACCTGGGCGCTGGCGGCTGGTATAATTTCATCGGAAATTTTTATCTGCGTTTTAATGTACCTTTTGCCGTTTTCCGGAACAAAGCCTGGTTTACCCAATACCGGGTTATGGTACAACTGGATTATTATTTTTAATACTTATCCCATGAAAAAAATATTATTACCCATAGACCCTTCCGAGTACACGAAAGCAGCCTGGAAGTATGTGGTTGAAATCTCCAAATTACAGAAAGCATTCGTTGAAGGTATTGCCATTCTGGACGTGCTTGATATCGTCGAACAGGCGGTAACTTTTTTCCCGTTGCCTCAGGGGACAGAAGGGCATATAAAAAAAGAAGAAGATCTGCTGGTGAAAGCCCGGAAAAAGGTTGAGGAAGAACTGATAAATTTCAAAGAAGCATGCAAAGCGGAAAACCTGCGTTGTCAGGCAAAGATCATGGAAGGCAGACCCGACTTCATCATAGAAAAGGAAAGTCTGTACAATGACCTGATCGTGATGGGGATACGTAATTTCTTCCATTTTGAGACCCGTAACCGGCCGGAAACCTCCCTGAAAGATATTCTCGGATATATTAACACGCCGGTGCTTGCCGTCCCCAAAACATATAAACCCATCCGGAAAGTGCTGATGACCTATGATGCAAGTGCCCCATCCATGAAAGCTATACAACGTTTCGTAACCATGACAAAAGGAATGGAATATGAGATCATTCTCCTAACCAAAAGCGATGATGAGAAAGCGGCTATGGCAGAAATGGAGAAACTGGAAGATTATCTGGCACATCATGGAAACAGGCCGGTGACAAAACGTTGGATATCTCACTCCCTCCGTAAAACCGTAGGGAAAGACTATCTGGATACCGTAGATATGATCATTTGTGGAAAATATTCCAAAAGTCCGGTGAAGGAGTTTTTCACAGGCAAATTCACCAATTATCTTATTGATCAGAACCGTGTTCCGGTATTCATAGGACAATAAACACTATCCGGATATCTAAAAATACATCCTTTCATTCAGATAAAAATAAAAAACCAATGGGAATCATACAATCAATAAACAAATGAAACGAACAAAACGAAACAGGAACATGTTGATTTTTGGGCTTTTGCTGGCTATGGGACTAGCCGGATGCCAGCAGATGAAAAAAGAGCAAGGTGTTAAAAACCCTGAGTTTATGGGTTACATTGAGAACACACAGGTAAATGTAACCACGCGTATGCCGGGCAGGATTACAAAGATTTACGTAAACGAAGGAGACTCGGTCAGGGAAGGGGATGTCATTGCCCAACTGGACGCCCGTCCTATGGAAGCCCAACTCTCTGCGCTGCAAACCAAGCTGGCCAATATTGCCGTGAACAAAAAAAGGATTGAGAATCTATATAAGGCCGGTGCCATTCCCCAGCAAAAGCTGGACGAGATCGAAACGGGTTATTCGATGCTGGCAGATAATATAAAAGCGCTGAAGATCAATATTGACGACATGACCATCCGGGCTCCCATGGACGGGATTGTTACCGTCAAGGTCCTTGAGGTTAATCAGATGATGCCTCCGGGCATGCCGGTAGTCATCGAGACCGACCCGGAAGGTACCTGGGCCCGTTTCAATGTACCGGAAAGTTATCTGGATCAGATCCGTTTGGGAAAGACGTTTCCGTTGCGCAGCAATGTCCCGGGACTTACTTTCACGGGGAAAGTCATCCAGGTCATTCCGATGGCAGACTTTGCCACGTTCACGCCCACCGAGCTGCGTGGCGAGCGGGATGTACGCACATTCGACGTTAAGATGAAGATCGTAGAAAACGTTCAGGAGTGCAAGCCGGGCATGTCTGTTTACCTTACACTGCAGGGTTTACATAAACAAGCTGAAAACGAGAAATAGGTTATGAAGCCCCTAAAGATCATTGCAACCATCCTGTTAAGGATCGTACTGATATCCATGGCGCTGCTACTGTTTTTCAGCATGATGGCAGGCATGTATTACCACAACGGTCCGCGGCATATCAAAACAGCCATCGTGGATGAGGACCACTCTCCTTTAAGCCGGGCCATCATTCACGCCATACGCTCCTCTGATTACTACGATGTAAAAGGCACCGTGACCGATTACAATACCCTTCAGCAGATGATTGCCGAAGGACAGGTGGATGCGGGCATTGTCATCCCCGCTTATGCATACCGCGATGTACTGAACAAACGTGGTGTACGTATTCTGTTTACCGCCGACGGCACCTCCAATCCGATCATTCCTAACATGGCGATGATGATGCTCAATAAGATCATTATGACGCTTAATAACCAACTGGCTATGCATCTGAGGGTTGAAGACCTCGGGACGATCCCCAACGTCAGACACCCCCAAACGCCATTGCTACGGGTCAGCAGCCGGGTCTTTTACAATCCGGTCTTATCCATGGAAAAAAGCATGCTGCCCGCTTTTATGGGGCTGGCCATGCAGATCGTTTCCATGCTTATTGTGCTATTCGCCCTGATGGGCACCCTTAGTGTAGTGAGACGTAAGCTCAGATACATAAATCAGGCACGGCAGTTACCTGTAAAAGTGCTCGTCCCTCCTTTTATCATAAGCTGGATCATCGTAACTACGGGTATCTCCGCCGGATTTTTTGGGACCATGTACCTTTTCGGCGTTCCTTTCGACCCCGGGACCATAAGAAGGGTCGTAGCACTAATCGGTCTGTTCGTGCTCTCCATGGAAAGTATCTCCTACTTCCTCTCTTTGAACATCCATAACGGAGCTGTCCTGGCAGCCATCATCACCCTGATCGTTATGCCGGCTTTCATGTACTCGGGATTTCTCATCCCGGAAGAACAACTGGCACTCTGGCCCAACACCATCGGAAGCTGGTTTCCGCTGCGCTATTATCTCCATGCTCTTTTCCCCGTGTTCAACCACCACCTGTCCCTGGACGTTGTCCGGGAATATTCACAGATCCTCTGGAAATTTGTCGCAGGGTTCCTGTCCCTGTCCGTTATTTCCATTATCATCGGGAGGTTTGAAAGGGTCAGCAGGAGGAAAAAAACAATAAAAGAAGAAAGACTGTTAATCAGAAAAAGGATAAAAGCATGAAGAATAGATTCATACTGAGCCTGTTGTTTTGCTGGACCGTTGCGGGAAGCATCCATCTGGGGGCCCAGCAAAAGATCACCCTGACAGAGGCCATTGACCTGGCTTTGCAGAACAACCCTGCCGTCAAGGTAGCCCGCAATCAGATCACCATTGCCGAAGCTAAAAATACGCAAGCCCGCTCGACACTGTATCCCCGGGCCGATGTTTTGTCCAAATATTTCTATTCCAACAACCTGCCGGGGATGTATCCCCTTGAAGGCATGAGTGTCCCGGTACTGAACAACGGAACTCCCACCGGAGATAACATCATCATGCATCCTATGGCTCCTTATCCAAACAGGTCCAGGGATGTGATGACCTTTGACTTCAATGTGGTGTACCCCATCTACGCGGGAGAAAAAAGGGTCAATGCCCTAAAAAGCATTGCAAAACTCAAAGAGGCATACACCAGCGATCTGAAGAATACCGAAGAAGATCTGCGGCTGAAAGTGAAGACGGCTTATTACAACAATCTCTTCCTGAATGAAGTCATTGGTGTGTACGACCAGGTGCTGGATCAATTGAACGATCACCTCCGCCTGGCAAGGATCGCTTACAAAGAGGGGGTGCGATCGGAGTTTGATGTGTTGAATCTCCAGAGCAAGATAGAAGAGTTCAAACACCGGATGACCGAGATCGAAGGGAAAAAAGTGATTGCCGGGACAGCTTTGAAAAATCTGCTTACCTTACCGGATACGGCAAATATCTCTGTGGACGGCTCCCTTTCACAATATGTTCAACAAACCGGGGCCCGGTCATTGTATATGGATGATATCCGGAAAGGAAACTACAAATTGCAAAGCCTGAAACATCTGAAAGAAGCTCTCGATCAAAAGAAAAAGATCGAATCAGCCGGAAAACTCCCGACGGTTTTTACGTTTGGCAATTATCATATTTATCATGGGATGGACTTCCCCCCTTTTGACAAAACCTGGCGCAACGGCTTCGCCATCGGTATAGGATTAAAAATAAATCTATTCGACGGAAACATGACCCGAGGCCGTGTGCAGGAGATGAATGCCTCCATTGACAAGATCAATAATTACCGGGAAGGACTGGATCTGCAGCTTCGTTATGAGTATCATAAAGCCCAGGAAGAGATACGGTCGTTGCATGCCCAGAAGAAGGCAGCCGAAGAGCATCTTGCCGTAGCTGAAAAAGCGTATCATATAGCCGAAGTGGGCTATGAAAACGGAGTTATCACCAATATCGAGCTGAATGATGCACAACTGAATGTCACCAGGGTAAAGCTGTCTCTGCTGAGCATTGCCAAAGATCTGTTGCTGGAATATGCGGACCTGGAATATCTTCAGGGGGGGAGTAAATAAAGTCCCAAAATATAAAAACCGAAGAACCTGTAATATTCAATAACCCATATACAAATTCCCGAAGACTTTTCTAAAAAGATGTATATTTAAGATTCATTACAAACAGTCGTTATGACAACGATCCGGCAATCTACAGAAATAAGAAAGGAACAGATCAAAAAAGCAGTCCGGCTGATCATCCGGGAGAAAGGGCTGAAAGGGCTCTCTATCCACAACCTGTCCCGCAAACTAAAGCTTAGTGAGGGTGCCATCTACCGGCATTTTACCTCGAAGGAACAGATTATTCTGGACATTGTCCTGGATGTAAAAAACGAGATGATCGAAAAGATGAAAGAGATCGCTCTGCAGGATACTCCGCCGGAAAAAAGACTTCATACGTTTATGTGTTACCACATCAACTATCTGATAAAAAACAAAGGGATCACCCTGTTGCTTTTTAGCGAAGCTACCTATCAGCACGATGTGGAGCTGAAAGAAGATCTTCATGAGATATTCCGGTCGATCAAACAATATTTCAGCAAGATCATCATTGACGGGATCACTCTGGGCCAGTGGGATACCAACCTCTCGGTGGAAAGTGTGGCCACCTTATACATGAGTATTCCGCTGACGCTCAATATTGAAATGAACCTGCGGCCTCACAAGGGATTTCAGCACGACTTCTGCGAACAAATGTACCTATTGATACGGAAAGTGCTGGAAAAAAGGAAAGCATGAAAGGAAATAGCGCGGTACCGGCAGGACCGTTCAACAGAAAATTATTTATCTTTACATACTGCCATCAAAAAAACTGACCAAATTGAACATTTTCTCTCTGCCGTCGGCCATTGCCTTCACCCTGAATTTCAGCATTGCCATGCTGGTGTGGCTGGACCGTCCGGGAGAGACCCTGAACCGGTGGTTCTCCGGCTTTGTTTTTATGTTTGCCATCTGGAACCTGGCTGAGATCATCCTCCTGAACAGTGTGCACTACGAAAAGGCCCTGTTTGGTGCGCAGATCCTTTACCGTGCCCTTTTCCTCACCCCGCCCATCTTTCTGATCATTGCGAGCCTGTTCCCCCGTCCCGTCAGGCACCATCAATTCAAACCCTGGGCACAGATACTTATCCTGGCTTTGCCCATCGTCATCCTGGCCTCTTCCTTCCCCGACTTCAGTATCTATCCCGTTCCCCTGGCCAATTATCCCAACACCTACTATTACCGTATTAAAATCACCTCCGGGCTTTCTGTCCTCCTGCTGGTCATTCTGTCTCTTATTTACATTACCTGGGGCACTTACCTGCTGATCCGTAAACTGAGCAAAGCCCGGACCAGTAAAGAGCGTACCCGGATAAAATTTCTCCTGGGAGGGATCCTGACGATCTTTCTGGGATATATCATTATCAATTTGTTTCCGCCGCACGGAGAAAGGATCTTTTCCTTTTATTTCTTCTCCACCCTGCTCACCCTTTTTATCAGCCTTTTCTTTTTTGCCGCCATTATGCAGTACAAGCTGTTCCGGTTGTCCCGCCTGGTAACCGGCAGCCTGACCTACACCATTTTGTCCAGTATTATCCTTACCATCTATTTTCTGGTCATCAAAGGATTGAGCGAAAGCGTCGGAAAGATGTTTCACATTAATTCTTTCCTTTTTGACGCACTGCTAATTCTTACTCTGATCATTCTAATCCGGCCGCTGGAAGTTCGCATTGAAAAACTCATTGACCGTTTGTTATATAAAAATATCTACCGCTACCGGAAGAATTTTCTCGTGTTCAGCCGTACTCTTTTAAAATATTTTTCTACGGATAAGCTCTTCAGCGAAGTATCTGCATTTTTAAAAGAGAATTTTTTTATTGATACGGTCCTTATCTACTATAAAAATGAGGATGAAGACACCTACCGGCTATGGAACCCGCAGGATAACGACCGTATCATCTCATTTTCCGCGCAGGATTATCTTCCGGAATACCTGACAAGACACAGGACTGCCGTTGAATTCTATGACATGAACCATCATAAATTAACCGGGGATCAACACCGGTTTCTGACGGACTTGCATATCTCACTTATTCTGCCCTTGTTTTATGAAAGAGAACTGGTCAGCTTTATCCTGCTTCCCGAAAAAAACAACAAAAGATCCTTCCCGCAGGAAGAAATCGAGATTCTGACAATTTTCAGCAATGAGGTGGCCAATGCGCTGGTCAGAAACCGCTCTATCGAAAAGATCAGGGAAGAAGAACGGGAACATTCCCGTATGGAACGTCTGGCAGCCATCGGACAACTTACGGCAGGCGTAGCCCATGAAATACGCAACCCCCTGAATACGATCTCTACCTCTTCCGAGACCCTCCTGCATAAAAAACTGGATCCGGAGGATGAGGATCAGTTAAAGGGTTTTATCCTGGAAGAAACCAAACGATTGAATCATATCCTGACCGACTTTCTGAAACTTTCAAAGATCAGGCACATCCAGGTGCAGGAAGTCGGGCTGAATGACTTCCTCCGGGAGATATCCTATGAGGTATCCCAGCGCATTGACCCACAAACCGCTTTCCGGACCGAGAACCTGTTGCAGAATAAAAAGGTGCTCATGGATAAAGAGTTAATGTACCAGGTCATTCTCAACCTGATGATCAACGCGCTGGATGCTATCCGGACACGCCGGAAAGAAGAATCCGGATACCGTGGAAAATTACTTCTCAGGGTGGAGGAAAATAAGCAAGCAATCCGTTTTGCGGTCATAGATGACGGGGTTGCCGTTCCTGCCGAAAACAGAGAAAGAATCTTTGATCCTTTTTTTACCACTAAAAGGGACGGCACCGGGCTGGGACTTGCCATTTCCAATAACCTGATCAAAAACATGGGAGGAAGTCTGTCCCTGGAAGTGCAGGGTGTTTTGAAAGAATTTATAGTCGAATTACCTAAATCTCAAGCCTGAAAGCAGATACATTATTAGAACATCATTATTGTGAGATCAAAATACTGTGGTTTTATCCCAAAATCAGCAATAAAAAACACTTTCGTTTATCTATTGCCGGGATTATATATTTGAAGAAAATGGGAAACTTTGTGTTATCTTGGTGCCCCGGGCCCGGGAGGCGAAGAAAAGTTAATTTTCCACCGGGAATGCGGGGGACTATGCATGCACGAAGGAAGGCCTAAAAAGAAAACACACCGCTGTAAAAAAAGAGCGTATGGATAAGAACACGAACCCTGTAAAACCGACCCTTCTCATCGTAGATGATGAAGAACGATCTACCAGTATCCTGAAAATCAATTTCCGGGATTCCTACCGCGTCCTGGTCGCCAATAACGGGGAACAGGCTCTTTCGCTATTGGAACATGAACCGATCAACCTGATCCTTACCGACCTGCGGATGCCTGAAATGACGGGGAATGAGTTGTTAAAAAAGATCCGGCAAAAAGAGTACCATATCCCCGTTATCATCATGACCGCCTACGGTACCATTGAAGATGCCGTTGCATCTATGAAGACGGGAGCTTACGATTTTATTCTGAAACCCCTGAACATAGAAGATCTCTCACTTACGATTGAGCGGGCCCTTAATTACAGCTCCCTGTTAAACGAGAATGTAAGGCTGAAAGAGCAACTAAAACAATATGAAGGGTTCCGTCAGATCATCACGATCAATCCGGAGATGAAAAGATTGCTGGAACTGACACAGCAGGTCGCCGGAGCCAGGGTACCGGTACTTATCGAAGGGGAGAGCGGCACCGGGAAAGAACTGTTTGCCCGGGCGATCCATTATTTAAGCCCCAGGGCTGATAAAAACTTTGTAAGCATCAACTGTGGTGCTATCCCGGCAGAGCTTATTGAAAGTGAATTATTCGGCCATGAAAAAGGAGCTTTTACCGGCGCTTCCGCACAGAAAAAAGGAAAATTTGAGCTGGCACACCAGGGAACTCTCTTTCTGGATGAGATCGGAGAACTTCCGAAAAACATGCAGGTAAAACTACTGCGAGCCATCGAAGAACAACAATTCACCCGTGTGGGCGGAACACAGACCATTAAGACCGATATTCGCTTTGTAGCTGCCACCAACCGCATGCTGAACAAGGAGGTGGAAGAAGGCCGTTTCAGGGAAGATCTCTACTACCGGCTTAAGGTGGTCAATCTGCGCATCCTGCCCCTTCGCGAACGAAAAGATGATATCCCCCTGCTGATACGGCATTTTCTGGAAAAACACCGGAAAGATATCGGCAAAACGATCCGGGCCATAGACGACAGGGTGATGGAGATGTTCATGAATTATTCCTGGCCCGGCAATGTCCGCGAACTGGAAAATATTGTGATGCACACCATGTTGTTTACACCGGGTGACACCCTGGTACCGGAGGCCCTGCCCGTGGAATTTGTCAGTCAGGCGAAACAAAATGAAACCACCCCGGAAGAAGCCATTCCCGAAACCAAGGAAGCCCTGCAAAAAGAACGGAAAAAAAGATACGAAGAAATTGACAGAAAACTGGAATACGACTTTATGGATCACGTCCTGAAAAAAACCTCCGGGAATATTACCCGGGCAGCAGAACTTACAGGATACGACCGCAGGCAGTTGCAGAACCTCATCCATAAGTATCATATCAATGTACTGAACTACAAGGGAGGGTCATAGTTCCTGGCTTTTATATTATAATCAGGGTGTGAAATCGTATTTCACAGTTCATTAATCACATTTACAAACGGTTACGGTTTTATAAACGATTCTGCAGGAAGTCCTCTTTCCCGGAAACGGGTAAAATGCAGGAATCCATCTTTCCAATGTTTTTTGTATCTACCTGTATCATTGTTGTTTATAAAGTTTGGCACGCTTCGTGTATTAAGGATAGTGATTGAAAATGTTAAACTAAAATAAGGAGGAAATTAAAATGAAAACAACATGGCAATCCTGGACAGTAGCAATTTTGGGTGTGTGGATTTTTATCGCCGCCTTTTTGAACTTCTCTCCGACGGGGAATTTATGGGACAACCTCATTGTAGGTATCGTTGTGGCCACAGCCGGTTTCTGGATGGTTAAAGCAAAACCATGGCAGGGATGGCTGTCAGGACTGATTGGTTTATGGCTGATCATTGCCGCTTTTGTTCCCTCACTGCAGGCCCACACGGCCAACATGTGGAATGATGCTATCTCGGGCATTCTTATCATGATTGGCGGATTTGGTGCTATGGGTAAATCAACACCGGAAGTTAAATCGTAAGATCCCGGGATATTGTTTTAAGGGTGAAAGGAGGCCATGTTGGCCTCCTTTTTTTATCAGCAGATGAAGAAACAAGAGATAGATTATCCCAAATTTACCCGGTACCCGGCCGCAGGCGGGTGCGCAACAGAAGATTTTTTCAAAATCTCTATTGCGCAATCCGGGATTATCTTATCAGAGAAAGAAAAATCTCCTTATTTCCTTCTTTACAGTAAATAACCGGCAATCTGAAACGAATCATCTTACCTCCCCGCTCCATGGGAATCAACAACTCGTATTCATCTTTATAATCACTCCAGGGAATCAGTCCTGCATGATCGTTCATATGTCTGATCATTTCTTCTTCCGATTTGACAAACCTGATCTGTTTTACCTCAGGGATGATATTCCGTACTACCGGCTCAGGAAGGTATGTGACTACCGGTAAATCCGGGAGATTGGATTGGTCTATGAATCCTTTCTGCCAGGTAACAATGGTATACCCCTCTTCCTGCAGTTTTATTTTCCGGGTTTCCGGGTTTATCTCCGTACTTTTTGCTATTCTGCCAATCAAAGCTCCCTGAATCTCATCTGCTTTGAGATAATACAAAGCTTCTGCTGCACTTCCTACCGGAACAAATGAAATATTTTCATTCTTATTTTTATCAGCCAGCTCTCTGGCAATTCCTGTCATTGTCGGACAATATCCGAGCATTACTTTTTTACCCATATTCTTTTCTATTTTGTTGTATTCATTAAATACTTTTCCCAAGAGCAAAGCCTGCCTGTACACTGTCAATGATTTTACCGACCTTGCTAACATCTCCTATCTGGTAAGTCCCAAAATGCTTCTTTATATAATTTTAAGATATAATAAGTTATGCAGACGCTCCCCGGATATTTTTATACTGGAGAAGGCTCCGGGATGGGTAAGTTCCAAAAATGCCAGGCCGCCAAATATATGAATTTCATGTGCCTACCTGTAATGGTGAAAACAAGTTTGGATAATTCATTTTCTATACCTCCTGTTTATTTTTTTCATAAATATGATCCAATCCAATCTGTATGATATCAGCAATATGATCATCGGCGATCGCATAACGATAAAACTGCCCGTCCCGGGTAACCTTAACCAGTCCGGCATCCTTAAGTATCCTGAGCTGCTGGGAAACAACCGGTTGACGTAACGTCAAAAATTCTGAAATTTTGTTTACGCACCGGGACCCTTCTTCAGCCGTTAACAGTGCTGAAATAATTTTAAGCCGGGTAGGATCAGAAAAAATATAAAAAAACCTGGATAACAAGTTCGCTTCGTTTTCTGTAATCATCATTTTTATAAGAATAAATAACATTCAAAAATAAGGTGCGAATATAATTATATTCTTATATGCGAATATCCTTTTACTAGTTTTTTTTTCATGCTCTTGAACATAAATAACATCTAATCCGTCCCGGAAAAGTAATATTATCACTGATTCCTTATTGATATTTTGATTTTTTGTGAATTTTATGACATTTAGCATTGTTTTCATAAAATCTCCTATCGTATATTTGCGATATGCTATTTGGGGTGATAACAAAATTCCCGGATTGTGACCTCATGTGCATAAAAAGTGATAATGGTTTAACGTATTAATTTTCACAAAAATGGAAAATACATTGGAAAACATTCAAAAGCAACTGGCTCCCAAATTTGCCTTATGGCATGGCATCGAACGGACAAAAATACCGTGGTATCCTGAAATAGATCCCGATAAATGCATTGGTTGCAAACTCTGTTTTGTCTCCTGCGGCAGGGATGTTTTTGATTTTGATCTGAACACAAAAAGGGCAGTGGTAAAAAACAAATACAACTGCATGGTGGGTTGCTCTACCTGTGCAACCATCTGCCCCTCAAATGCCATAACATTCCCGGACCGGGAAATGATACAACGAATTGAAAAAGAAGAAAAGATCCTCTCCAGAATATATAAAAAGGCCAAAGAAAAGAAAGAGAGGCTGGACATGGAAGAAACCCGGAAGAAAATTATGACTGAGGTGAAAAATATCCCTTCCCGTTTTGTGTTCAATGTATCCGGACACATCTTTGAAAGCAAACTGATGGACCGGATCTATCAGATCATTGAAGGATGTGATACGGACATTACCAATATCCGGCTGGAGACCCCCTCATTGAAAGGATGCTGGGACATGAAAGCCCCCTCCTACCTGACATTTACCCTGGTTTCTACCAAAATGGAGGATGTTTCAGACTGTGCGGAACGAATCATTACGGCAATCAGGGAAACAGGGAATGTACTGATATCAATGAATTAAATAAATACCAAATCAGCATAACACAAATTTTCCATGGTCATTTTGGCTAAAATAAACGGGCAATCGCCGCCATAATGTCCGGGCTTACCCAAAAATCAGGAGGCTATACCAGCGAATGTGCAGGTTTCTTTGGTCAGGCCGTCAGGAGGTTCCGGATAACATAAATTTATGTAAATAATTTTCCGGAAAGCAGGATATTGTAAGAATAAAGAAATTTCTTAAAACGAACGATCCCGGGACAGCTTGTCCGACTGGTGTCATCCGCGCGGGCCCGTCCGAACGGATTCATCCGGGCGGAAGACCCGGGGAATTCTTTTGATTCAATTTTCCTGAATTTGAGGAAGAAAGGGATTTTTGCAATCTAAGTGTAGTGAATATATGAATAAATAATTTGTTAAATATAATTATTAATCGTTTATTTGCGATATATATCTTGTTACTTTATGAACAATATAAATTAATACAACTTTCTAAAAATTCCTATGTATGGAGATAAAAATTCTGGGTACCGGATGTGCCAGTTGCAAAACGCTGGAGAATGCCGTAAGGAAAGCGGTAGAGGAAATGCATTTGAATGCTACCATTTTGCGCGAAGAAAATATTATGAAAATACTGGAATACGGGGTTATGCGTACGCCCGGCCTGGTCATCAATGAAAAAGTGATCTTCTCCGGCAGGGTGCCGACCATGTCTTCCCTAAAAGAAATCCTGAAGAGCCATGCGTAGAAAGAGACGATCTGCCGTTGCAGATATATCCCTGGGCATTTTAATCCTTCTGGCAATTTTTATCACTTCCTGCCAACGATCACACACAGAGAATAAATCCCATGAAACCCCGGGCCGGCAGGAAATATCGGACCATGACAGCATTATCCATATTTACTCATTTCACTTTACACGCCGGTGTATCACCTGCCTGCAACTGGAAGATACGGTACGATCCATTCTAAAAACCTGTTATAACGGCCAGGTGCAAAAAGGATTGATCACTTTTCAGGACATAAACCTGGACAAGAAAGAGGGAAAGCAACTGGCCGAGAAGCTCCGTGTTTCGGGGCAGGCACTGCTGATACAACAAGGGAGAAAAATAACGGATTTGACAACCAAAGGTTTTCTTTATATCGATACCCAACCGCAGAAAGTGCATGATCTGGTGAAAGAAGCCATCGACCACCACCTGGAACAGTCTTTAACCAGCAGGTAAATATGGAAGTATTGCAACAAATACTTGAGAATGCCCGTGTGCCGGTTATTTCTGCCTTTATTCTGGGGCTAATGACTTCCATCAGTCCGTGCCCTTTGGCTACCAACATCACGGCTATTGCTTTTATCGGAAAAGATGTCTCTAACAGAGACCGGGTCTTTATGAACGGGCTGATCTACACACTGGGAAGAGCCATCACCTATACAGGTATCGGGCTGATTTTTTTCTTCGGGGCCAGCCAGTTCAGAATATCCGGCTTTATCCAACAGTGGGGCGAAAAAATACTGGGCCCGTTATTGATCGTGATCGGAATCTTTATGCTCGATCTGATACGTATTAATCTTCCGGGATTCGGCGTCGTGACAGATCGTATGGAAAAAAGCGGTCATAAAGGATACGGAGGTGTTTTGCTGCTGGGGGTTCTTTTTGCTCTCGCTTTCTGTCCTTACAGCGGGGTACTTTACTTTGGCATGTTGGTACCCATGACCGTAGCCAGTGCCAAAGGGTTGTACCTGCCCCTGGTCTTTGCCATTGCCACAGGTCTCCCCGTGATCATCTTTGCCTGGATCGTGGCATATACCATGGAGGGCATCGGAAACATATATAATAAGGTAAAGATCTTCGAGCTGTGGTTCCGGCGTGTTGTATCGGCTCTTTTCATTGCTGTAGGCATATACTATATACTTATAACCTGGATATAAATACGAATTAATACACGGGATATGGATTGGAAGAAAGAGATCAGGATTCTGTTTTGGATGACGTTTTTCTTTTTGTTTGCTTTTTTTGTTCCTTTTGACCATGCAAGGGTCAAAGAAGCGATTACGGCCACCTTTGACCTCACCCAATGGTATGCGAGGGAACATGTGATCCTGTGTCTGCTGCCGGCGTTTTTTATTGCCGGGGTAATTGCTGTATTTATCAGCCAGGCTTCGGTGATCAAATATTTTGGGGCCCAGGCAAAAAAATGGGTAGCTTATTCGGTAGCGGCCGTTTCAGGCACAATCCTGGCAGTCTGTTCATGCACCATTCTGCCTCTGTTTTCAAGCATTTACAAAAGGGGTGCCGGTCTGGGTCCGGCCATTGCCTTTCTGTATTCCGGCCCGGCCATCAATATCCTGGCGATCATTCTCACGGCCCGCATCCTGGGATGGGAGATCGGACTGGCACGTGTCATCGGTGCCGTGGTTTTTGCCATACTCATCGGCAGCATTATGTCGCTTATTTACCGGAAAGAAGAAAAGGTAAAAGCGGAAGAGCAAATGAACGTGACAGCCATAGAAGAGCCCCGGCCGCTTTGGCAAACCGCTTTTCATTTTTTTGTTCTCGTCTTTATCCTGGTCTTTGCCAACTGGGGAAAACCCGGGGAGGGAGTTTCCTCGGGAACCTGGTATTCTCTCTGGTTCCATAAATGGCATATCACCGCTTTCTTCGGTTTGCTGCTGGCCTGGTCGTTGGTCAGGATATTAAAGATCAAATGGGGATACGTGGTAATTGCGTTGATCATAACCACCATCAGTGCTTTTGTTTTTACCAGTCCACTGGTTCCGGTGGCAACAGCAATTGTTATGCTGGCAATAATCACTCTCCTGTCCGGTGGTGAAAACATGGACTGGACCCTTTCTTCGTGGGATTTCATGAAACAAATCTTTCCGATGCTGGCTCTGGGAGTTATTATTGCCGGTTTTCTGCTGGGGAGTACCCATGATCAGGTCCATCTCTCCGGGATAATTCCCGAACAATGGATCGTGATGTTTGTCGGAGGCAATTCCGTATTTTCAAATTTCTTTGCTTCCATTACCGGAGCTTTCATGTATTTTGCCACCCTGACCGAAGTACCGATCCTGCAAGGACTGATCGCCTCCGGTATGGGGAAAGGCCCTGCCCTGGCCTTGCTGCTGGCCGGGCCCTCGTTGTCACTGCCCAATATGCTGGTGATACGCAACGTAATGGGGACTAAAAAAACCATTATTTATGTCTCACTGGTCGTGGTTATGGCTACCATCTGCGGATTGATTTTCGGAGCCATTTAAAAATATATAACATCATGAAAACAAAAACCATAAAAACGATAGGCTTTATCGGTGGGGGAAGGATCACACGTATTTTCCTGCATGCCCTGAAAGAGGAACTTCCGGCGTTTGAAAAGGTGGTTGTCAGTGATCCGGGACCGGAAAAGTTGCAGAAAGTAAAAGCTGAATTTCCACACGTCCAGACCGTTTCAGACAACCGGGTGGCCGGAGGATGCGATGTGATCTTTTTGGCCGTGCATCCGCAAAACATGCAAAAGGTTCTGGAAGATATCCGTCCTGCTGCAACCGAACAATGTATCATTGTTTCCCTGGCACCCTCTTTCCCCATAGCAAAGATCAGGGAGTTCATTGGCAATAAATGCTGTGTGGTCAGAGTCATCCCGAATGCACCTTCCGTGATAAGAAAGGGCTACAATCTCATTGCTCTCTCCGGATGTGAGAAAGACAATGAAAAACACCGCTCTTTTATCCGGCTGATGAAACATTTCGGTCATCTGGCGGAAACTTCGGAAGATAAGCTGGAAGCCTACGCGCTCATTACCGGCATGGGCCCGACTTATTTCTGGTTTCAGTTCCATGAATTGCTGAACCTTGCCGTCGAAATGGGACTGACGGAAGAAGAAGCCCGTAAGGCCATTGCTGCCATGGTCAAAGGCAGTGTGGAAATATTGCTTGAGTCTGACCTCAGCTATGAAGAAGTTATGGATCTGATCCCTTTTCATCCGCTGGTACACCACAGTGAAAAGATAAAATCCTTTTACCGGGAAGTTATCGGAAAGCTATATCAGAAAATGAAAGAAAAAGAAAAATAACCCTTAAAACCCGTATCCTCATGAAAAAATCAAATTTATTGAACGGATTGCCGCTCTTTCTGCTGCTGGTGTTTATACCTGCCGTAAGTTGCCATCAGCCCCACAGCAAAGCACAGGGCAAAACACCGTCAACATCCGAAAAACCGCAAAAGAAAAAACACGTAGAAAAGAAGAGTTATAAAGTAACTTTTATTGAGCTGGGATCGGTACGTTGCATACCCTGCCAGCGGATGCAACCTATCATGGATTCCATCCGGACAAAGTACAAAAACCAGGTAAAGGTGATTTTTTATGATGTCTGGACCAAAGATGGTGCCCCTTTTGCAGATAAGTTCAAAATCAACGTAATTCCTACCCAGGTTTTTCTGGATAAAGATGGAAAAGAATTTTATCGTCATGTAGGGTATTTTCCGCAAGAAGACCTGATCAGGATACTTCAGATAAAAGGAGTAAAATAGCTATTAACCTGTTCAAAAATAATTTTACCATGAGAGTTACCGAACCGGCTTTACGCCAATTCCGACAAATACTCGACACCAACGATCTCAGCACATCGGGCATTCGTGTCATGCTGATCCCGGGTTGCTGCAGCCCCAAAGCACAACTGAGCATTGAACCGCATCCGCAGGAAGGGGATGTGGTAGTGGCCATCGGTGACCTGGATTTCTATCTTGAAAAACACGCTGCACCCCTTCTGGACAATATACGCATCAATTATGCCAACGGCTCTTTTTATATTGAAGAATTATTTCCTGATGAAAACCTTTGATCTTTCATTCATACACCGCTTAAGCATAGGATTATGTTGCTAAAGACAAAAACGGCTTTGGTTCCCGGCCTGCTTATCATGGTTATTTTCTGCATGAATGCTTTCCGGGCTCTCCCACAGACAGATACGATCATTTACCTGACCACCGACACCATACATGTGTATTATTTTCATTTCACCCATCGTTGTCAGACCTGTCTCTCCCTGGAAGAAGAAGCCAGGACCATTCTGAAACAGGTCTATACCGAATATCTTTCCTCGGGACTGATTACATTCAGGGTCTATAACATTGAAAAGAAGAGTTCACGGTCAGCCGCCGAACAGGCCGGTGTAAACACCCAGGCCCTGATCATCTTGCAAAAGAACAAAAGATTCGATCTAACACGGGACGGATTCCTGTATATCCTTACCAACCCGGACAAATTTGACAAAAAGTTCAGGGAAGTGATTGATAATCTTCTCTATGAATAAAAAGGGAACATAAGTTTGGTTTATATTATATTTTATCGTTCATTTGCGATAAACAGAATTGTAATGAAACGAACCACAGCAATTATTGATTACAACAAAGATACCGAGGAGGTTGCGAGGATCGCAAAAGCGCTCTCTCACCCCACGCGGATCAAAATTATCCGTTATCTGGCACAACAATCTTACTGCTTTACCGGCGATCTGGTGGATTTTCTGCCGCTGGCCCAGTCAACGGTATCCCAACATATCAGAGAACTCAGGGATGCCGGACTGATTGAAGGGGAGATCAATCCTCCCAAGGTCAGATATTGTATCAATAAGGAAAACTGGGAGAAAGCCGGAACGTTGTTTGCCACCCTTTTCAACACACCCATTTTCAACGATACCTGTGAAGTATAATCCTGTATATTAGAAAAATGTCACATCAACATCATCATTCTACCAAAAATATCGGGATTACAGTTAGCCTTAATTTGCTTATCACCCTGGCAGAACTGTCCGGTGGGATCATTTCCGGCAGTATGGCACTGTTGTCAGATGCTATGCACAACTTCAGCGACGTCCTCTCCCTGATCATTAGTTATATTGCGAAAAAACTTTCCGGGAAGAGTCACACTTATAAGCATACTTTCGGGTACCGGCGTGCCGAGATCTTTGCCGGTTTTATCAATTCGGTTACACTGATCATCATTTCCGTCATTCTGATCATAGAAGCTATCGGCAGATTGATACACCCTGTTCCGGTGGAAGGGAACATGGTGATCGCATTGGCTACCATAAGCATCCTGTTGAACGGGATCGGTGTGTTGTTGATAAAAAAAGAAGCCGGAAATAGTATGAACATGCGTTCTGCCTTCCTGCATTTGTTTACCGACATGCTCACCTCCGTGGCCGTATTGCTGGGGGGTGTGGCCATCAGGTATCTGGCCTGGTACTGGCTTGACCCGGTTCTGACGCTGGCCATTGCTTCTTATCTCTTATATGCCAGCTGGGATATCTTTGAAGCTTCGGTACGGATCTTTATGGAATTTACTCCGAAATCCATTGACATAAAACAGATCGCAGAAAAAATATCGTCCCTGGAAAAAGTCAAAAATGTCCATCACATGCATGTCTGGCAACTTGATGATCATGATATTCTTTTCGAAGCACATGTGGAAATGGAGGAGGATGTCCCCGTCAGCTATTTTGACACTTTGGTTACCCGTATCGAAGATCTCCTGCAGGAGGATGGGATCACCCATGTAAACATTCAACCGGAGTTAAGTAAAAACCATAAAAAAACCCTTATCGTGTAAGCTTTTTTATTTTATCAGACTAATATATAAATATTTTAATAACCGTAAAAACAAAAAACATGCATCAACAGGAAATAAAGACAGAGACAACAGAAGCCTGTAATATGCAGGTGAAAGTCCATGTGACAGGAGAAAGTGAAAATCCTACCAAACTTAACCTGCGTTCAGGCAGATTTAAGATGGTCATTGACGAACCGGAAAACATGGGAGGCACCAACGAGGGTCCTTCGCCTGTACAGGTTCTTCTGATGGCCCTGGCGGCTGCCTCAATGTAACCGGACACCAGGTCGCCAAAGAGAGAGAGCTGCCTCTGAAAAAAATGAAGATTTTGATTGACGGGGATATGAACCCCTGCACGTTTATGGGATGCTCCTATGATGAAAGGGCAGGATTCCAGGAGATAAAAGTACAGGTAAAACCGGTGTTTGAATCTCCTGTGGCAGATCATATCATTCAAGAATGGCTGGAAGAAACCGAGGCCCGCTGCCCGGTTACCGATAATATTAAAACAGCCACACATATACACATTGCAAACATTTAATCCGCAAAGGAAAAATATTCTAATTATCGAGTTCAAATCAAATTTCTAAAATCATGAAGAAGAAAAATATTGAAGAGATCGAATCTCCGAGTGCCAAAAAAGCCATCCTCGGAGGTCATGAGAAGTTCGGAAAAACGATCAGTGTAAACGGGTGCTTCGGCAGTTCTGACCTGGGGCAGATGACCGGGTTTCTGGCCCGGGAGATCCGCAATAAGATCCCGAATGCTTTTATGCGATGTCCTTTGGCATTTTACCCCGAAGTGGAAGGACCTTCACAGGTGTTACTGCATGATGATTATAACATAACCATCGACGGGTGTTCCGACCGATGTCTGGCCAAAACCCTTGAGAAAGCAGGCATGACCGTTCATCTGTCCTATGCGCTGGATGAAGACTTCGGCCTGGAAAAACACCCGCAGCCGGCCGAATTCGCTCAGGAAACCATGCTGAAAGTCAGCGAAAAGATCATACGGGACATACAGGAACTGATGGAGAAAGAAAAACAGAAATCCGAAGCATAATACTTTCTCCACCACGCATTCTGCTCTTTCGCTCCGTCTTCTTTCTTTCATAAGGGGGACGGAGCGACTCTTTTTGTCCGGACGGTAGTGAAAGTTCATGTTGAAAAACATAAAATAATATTTGGAAAAGAAATATTTCTTATTATAACTTTGCACAAGTTTGCAATTACGCAATTATACAGACTAAAATAATGTATGGAAGAAAAAAACATATTAAAGGGAAATGCGGGTCGGATGAGCATTCCAATCCCTGTAGCAGGCTTTTCAAGGTACTGGCCAGTGACCAGCGTTTGGAAATATTAAGATTATTGAAAGAAGGGGAAAAAAGCTCGTTGGAAATCACAAAGCAGCTTCATCTTGATCCTTCTGTCATATCCAGGCATTTAAGGATGATGCGTAATTTCAGAATCATTGCGGTGAGAAAGGAAGGAAATGTTTTGTTCTTCTCAATTGCTGATAAGCGGGTTCTGGAAATGTGGGACATTGCCAGGGAAATAATTACCGACCTGTATAAATGGAACCTTGGAAAAATTGATTGATGTTAAATAGATGAGGTTTAATTAAATAAAAAATATTGTTATGAAAATAGCCATTGTGACCCTTGACGGAGAAACCATAAGCCAGCATTTCGGCCGGTCTCCGTATTACAAGATTTACACGATCGAAAATAATAAAATCGTAAATACCGAACTGAGGGAAAGAGGTACCGGTCATTTTGCCGCTAACCGGCAACATGCCCATGCTGCTGAAACAGACGCCGGAAATTCATCCGGCAGGCACGGCTATGGCCGGGATGCCGACCGGAAACATGCCTCCATGGCTGATGAAATCGGAGACTGCCAGGTGCTGGTGGCAGGAGGGATGGGCCAGGGAGCTTATGAAAGCTTCAGACGCACAGGTCTTGAGGTCATTCTTACCGATCAGATCATGATCGATGACATTGTCCGTGATTTCCTCGATGGAATATTAAAGAACCTGGCTTACGAACGTACCGACTAACCGGTATTTTTTTTTGTTACTGAATTGCATACTTGTGCAATTGTATATTTTTATAAAATGAATTACAAGTACTTATTAAAACGAAACAAATGAAAACTAAAAAATATTTATCCCTGTTTTTGACCGCAGCATTTCTTTTTCAGGGGAGCGTCGTCCTGGCGCAGGATAATACAAATGCAAAAAAGATGCCAACACCACGCCCTCCTATTTTTGGGATACCGGCTAAAACCCTGCCTAAAGGCTTTTGGATCATCCGGGGGTACTGGATTCATCCGTTTTTTGATCAAAAACTGGATACCGGCAGTGGTGAAATGATCCCCATGCCTGACAACATGAACTTTTCATCCAACACCGTCATTGCAAAAGTCCGGTATGGGATAATCCCAAAACTGACTGCCATCCTGAACATTCCATTTGTCAGCAAAGAGATGACTACCCCGGATGTTACCAAAACCGGAGCAGGATTAGGAGATGTTGTGGGAGCATTGCTCTGGAAGTTTCATCACAACCAGGAACAGAAGTTCCTCACTTCTCTGTTACTCTACACCAAATCTCCTGTGGGAAAGTCCCATAACCTGGCTACCGATGAGCTTCCCCTTGGGACCGGTTCTTTCGATGCCGGTCTGGCGGTATTGCCCGAGAAAGAATTTGGCAAATGGGATATGCGATGGTCTGCTTTTTATATCATGCGAAGCAAAAATAAAGAAGGAATCAACCTGGGAGATATCATGCAATTCTCCTGGACCACAGCCTATAATGCAAGTAAACGGTTTATCGGCGAGGCCTCGCTTGTATATAAAAAGGGATGGGAAAACATTAAAGAAGGTTCGGCGATCCCTGAATCAGACTTCCATCAGTTTCAGGTGATCCCGGGAGCCCAATACCGGCTTGCACAGACTTTTCTCGTTCAGTTGGCGGTTCCGGTAACTTTAACCAGTAAAATGACTTTTGACAGTACCATTGGAACCTGGGTGGGATTATACTATCTTTTTTAAAGTAATACTTGTTTAATTTAATAAAACACGGAGGAAAAATCATGTATAAAAAAATTCTTTATCCGACGGATTTCAGCGAGAATGCAGAGATTGCTTACGAGTATGTCAAAAAACTGAAAGAAGCCGGGACTGAAGAGGTCGTTATTACACATATCATTGAAGATCGAAAAATCAATGAATATTGGGATGTGCAGATGCAGATCAACGGAGGGACACCCGGAGTGGCCAAAGAACATGCGGTTAAAAAGATCCTGGAAAAAACATATGATCAACTAAAAGCAAAGGAAAAGGAGCTTCAGAAAATGGGATTAAAAGCCAGTATTCTGGTGGAACAAGCTAAGGTAGCATCCAGACAAATCTGTAAAGCTGCCGAACAAATGAATGTGTCCCTGATCGTTTTAGGGTACACCGGTACCAGCCCGTTACATGGATTTTTTATGGGAAGTACGGTCAGACATGTAGTCGAATTATCCCCGGTTTCGGTTTTGGTGGTCAAGAAAAAATAAAAACTATGTTCACAAAAATTCTCTATCCTACGGATTTCAGTAAAAATGCTGAAAAAGCATTTGAGTATGTGAAACAACTCAAATGTGCAGGAAATGCGGAAGTAGTCATCACCCACATCATCGAGAAACGTAAAATCCTGGAGTATAAACAACTCCGTGAACAAATGGAAGCCTCCACCGAAGGGATGATCGAAGCCGAAGATGCCGTAAAACTGCTCCTGGAGCAGATTTATCCAAAACTGCAAAAGATTGAGGATGAATTAAAGACAATGGGAGTAAAAGCAAGTATCCTGGTGGAAGAGGGGGTTGCCTCTCAACAGATATGTGCTGCTGCCAAACAAGTGAAGGCAGACCTCATTGTACTGGGATATACGGGGGAAAGTCTGCTGAAAGGATATTTCATGGGCAGCACGGTACGTCATGTGGTGGAACTATCGCCCGTTTCCGTTTTGGTAGTAAAGTAAAGTAACGAATGATTAAAATAATAAGGAGGAAATTAAGATGACATTAGCTTCATTTGATAAGAAATTCAAGCAATCTTTACCAGTGTGGATCATCCTGATGCTGTTTTTAGGGTTCGGATTCGGGCTTTGGAAACCTCATACCGCTCAATCTCTCAAATCGTGGATTTTTCCGGTATCGTTTGTAATGATCTATATGATGTGTATTCCTTTACGGATCGATGCACTGGTTGATGTGTTCAAAAAACCCAAAGAGCTTCTTATTGCCCTGGGGATGAGCCTGATTATTGCACCGATCATTATGTGGCCGTTAGGATCTATATTTTTTTTTAAAGGAGAAACACTGTTATTAGCCGGTATTTTACTGGCTGTACTGGTCCCCCCGGGCGGGTTGACTGCTTTCTGGGCCGGCGTATTAAACGCAGATGTCTCACTCGCTTTGATGGTAGAAATGAGTGCTCTTCTCTTAAGCATTATCTGGATTCCTTTGGGGATGCAACTGATGGAAGGCGCCAAAGTCACTATCGATTTCCTGTTTCTTATTGAGAAAATTGTTATTCTCATCATCGCCCCGCTGATCATGGGGGGCATTACACACTTTACCCTTATTAAAATAAAAAAGAACCTCAGGGTACATATTTATCTGAGGCCATTGTTTTCTATCATTTCCGGTGTAAGTGCTTTATTGATCGTTTTTATTGCGCTGGCATTGCAATCAAAGGTTATACTGAAAAGTCCAATGATCATAATATTGCCTGCCATCGTTGCACTTATTTACTATGTGACAACATTCCTGTTTACCGGATGGTTTGCACTTAAGACATTGAAGATCAAATTTGATAAGGCAGTCCCTATCATTTATGCTACCGGAACCAAAAACTTATCCATTGCCATGGCAGTAGCTGTCGTTGCTTTCGGTCCGAAAGCTTTACTGGGCATTGTAGGTGCCGCTATTTTTCAGATGCCTGTTGCCTCATTGTATTATAAGCATCTATTGAAATACAAAGCAAAAAACAAACTTTAATAAATAAATAATTAATAAAGAAAGGAACATCTATGTATTCAAAAATTATTTATCCGACCGATTTCAGCCAAAATGCTGAAAAAGCTTATGAATATGTCAAGAAACTGAAAGAAGCCGGTACAAAAGAAGTGGTCATCGTTCACATCATTGAGGAAAGAAAAATTAACCAGTACTGGGAAATACAGGAACAGATTGAACTGACACCCGCCGGCGAAGCAAAGGAACATGCTGTAAAAAAGATCCTGGAAAAGGTTTACGGTAAGCTCAAGGAAAAGGAAGCCGAGCTCAGGAAACTGGGTTTTAAGGCCAGCATTCTGATTGAACAGGGTGTGGCTTCCAAACAAATCTGTACGGCAGCTGAACAGGTACACGCCAGTCTTATTGTACTGGGTTATACCGGCGAGAGTACGCTAAGAGGTTATTTTATGGGTAGTACCGTCAGACACGTGGTGGAACTTTCCCCGATATCGGTTTTGGTTGTTAAATAAAAAAGGAGAAAAATGGATATCAGAAAAATAGCGCAGGGATTCAGGAAGAATCTTACTTGGTGGACGCTGGTAGCGTTATTCGGCGGATTTCTTTTCGGACTGGCATTTCCGAAATCGGGACCTTTTTTAAAGAAACTGATTATGCCTTCTTCTTTCATTCTGATCTATATGATGTGCATTCCCCTGAAGATGCATGACCTGGTAAATACTGTCAAATATCCGAAGGAGTTGCTTTGGGGCCTGCTGTTAAGTCTGGTGATAGCCCCCCTGCTCATGTGGCCCGAAGCCCGGTTATTTGTCAGTGCTCATCCTGAAGTACTGGCCGGCTTATTACTTGCCGGGGTGGTGCCTCCGGGAGGCATGATCACGTTCTGGACCGGTATCCTGGATGCCGAGATATCGCTGGCCATGGTACTGCAGATCGTGACTTTTATCGTCAGCATCTTCTGGATCCCTTTCGGAATGAAGATCCTGGCAGGAGCTTATGTGCCCATACAATATCTGACTATGCTGAAGAACCTGATGATCATTATTGTAGGGCCCCTGATACTTGGTATGATCACACGAAAGCTGATCACTACGAAAAAGGGAGAAAAAGGCATTGTAAATTCCATGCCCTATTTTCAGCTGATCTCCGGTATCTTTGCCCTGCTGTTGGTCTTCATCGCTACCGGTATAAAAGCCAAACAGATCATGCAGCATCCCGGCATCATATATCTGCCGGCTCTGGCAGCCTTGGTTTATTATGTCGTCACCTTTTATCTTGCCGGGGTTTTTACTTTTAAGGTGTTGAGGATGCCGTATGTGAAAGCGATACCGCTGATCTACGGAACGGCAACAAAAAACCTGTCCATTGCCATGGCACTGGCTGTTACGGCTTTCGGCCCGCAGGCATTACTTGGGGTAGTTGCCTGCTCCCTGTTTCAGATGCCTTTGGCGTCCATATATTATAAATGGTATTATAAAATGAAAACATCTCCTGCCGTTACAGGGACAAGCGGATAACAGGTAGAGAAATGCAGACTTTGTTCTGCAATAAAAACAGGAATTCTTAAAATATTCTTAAATATGGAAACCGACTGGAGACTATGGACATTTGATTATGAAGAAGCGCTGGAGCGTTCCCGGAAGGAACGCAAACCGGTATTTTTGCAGTTCCACCGGGACAAATGTTCGGGATGTCATAAAACCTACGAAACCGTTTATCCGGATCCGGTAGTGACCCGGGAGTTAACGGAGCGGTTTATTCCGCTGCAACTCGATATCCTTGAAGACCGGGAGATCAGGCGGAAATATTCGGCCGTATGGACCCCTTCGTTTTATGTACTGGACCATTCGGGACGCAGTTTTGATTTTTTCGAAGGATTTTTACCTGTCGAAGATTTCAGGGTACAACTCCGGTTGTTTCAGGCAGCCTACCTCATCCCGAGAGGGAAATACCGGGAAACCATCAAGATCATGGATGAGGGGGTGAAACTTTTCCCCGGCAACGGCAGGGCTTCCGCACTGCTCCTGAAAAAAGGGCAGGCCGTGTACCTGTCTGCACGCGATAACAAAGCTTTCCGGAAGGTAATGCAGGAGATCCGTGACCGCTATCCAACGAGCCTGGAAGCCCGGATGTGGCCGTGGATGGAAGAGTAACCTAAACATTACCAAACTGATTTTCATGGCTTTGCGTAAAATTAATATCAAACTAGTTCGTGTTTTTACAAAATTATAATAAATAAGGAGGATTTAATCATGCCTGATCCAAGATTCACCAAACCGTGGCACGGGATACCAAGAGAAGAGATCGATTGGCATCCCACCATTGACGAAAATGCCTGCATAGGCTGCGGAACCTGCGTAACCGGCTGCAGCCGGTTGGTATATCGTTTCGATTATTCCAAAAACAAAGCGGTGGTTGCCGACCCGCTGAATTGTCTGGTGGGCTGCACTACCTGTGCCAATACCTGTCCGGAGCATGCTATCAGCTTCCCTCCTCTGGACTATGTAGCCGGCCTTTTAAGTAAAGCGGAAACCCATCATCATGTGGAAGATGAGCTGGTAGAGCGTAAAGAACAGCTTTTCTGGAGGGATAGTATCCCGGATGAAGAAAAGAGCAAACACCTGATCGTATCTTCCATTGAGAAAATTAATGAAAAAAATATGATTATTACTTTACGGCCGAAAACAGAGGCAGACTGTACCTGTCAGTTCACCCCGGGGCAGTATATGGCCCTTCGCATACCCGACAGGGAATGGACCGCCAGAGCCTATTCCATAGGCAGCGCTCCCCGTTCGGATGGTAGTTTTGAAGTGGACCTGCGCAGAGTGGAGGGGGGCCGCTTTACTACCTGGGCTTTCGAAGAGATGAAAGAAAGCGATGAACTGATCGGTATCGGCCCTATGGGTAATTTCTGGCTGAAATCCCCTCCGGACAAACCCTTGCTGTTCGTGGGAAGAGGAACCGGTTTTGCTCCGATCAAAGCGATGATCGAGCAACAAATCGAATTCAATCCATCCAGAATGATGATGGTGTATTGGGGGGTCACCGATACTTCCGATTTCTTCCGTCTGGAAAAATTACAGGAGTGGAAAGAGAAAAATCCGGATATGAAGATCGTTCTTACCGCCCGAACCGTTTCTGCCGGATTCAATGCTCCCAAAGGAATTATATTCCGCCAGGGTACCGTATATGATGCTTTGGCAAAGGAACCAACCGTTCTGAAACACTGGGATGCTTATGTCGCAGGACCTACAAAAACCGTACGCGCGGTGCTGGACGTACTGAAAGAAAAAGAAGTGCCGGAAAAAAACATTTATACCGACGCTTTCGGAGGATAGATTCAAAAAAAATAATCGCATGCTAAAATAAATTATCTTTAGCCTGTTATAATGAGCTCCCGTACATGAAAAATAAAGAGCCTTCAAAAGCAGATCTTCCTCTGTCCCGTTTTGGGTTTGCCTTTTTTAAGATCGGTCTGACAGCTTATGGGATGGCCATCCTGCAGCAGCTCAAAACCCTGATTATAGGCAGCAAGTGGCTGACCCGGGATCAGGTAGATGAAGGAATCGCCATGGTACAGTTCTATCCCGGTCCGGTTATGTACAATCTGACTACGTATTGTTCCTACCGGCTAAAAGGCTTTACCGGGAGCATGCTGGCTACGTTCTTATTTATTCTTCCCTCCTATCTGCTCATTCTGTTCTTATCCTGGCTGTATTTTGCCTATGGTTCTGTTGCGTGGGTGCATCCTCTTTTCGTGGCGCTGGAAGCCATGGTCGTCGGCGTGGTGGTCAACGTACTGATCGATTTTTCGAACCGTTATATTAAAAACGGGAAAAACGCCATTATTGCCGGCACCGCTTTCCTGTTGCTGCTTTATCATATCAATGCCCTGATCGTGATTCTGGTAGCCGTAGTCCTGGAATTTATTTTCAGACTCACCTCCAAAAAAGAACCACAAAACAAAAAGAATATATCTCCGGCGGATACGTTATCCCTGCCGGGAAAATTCTCACACCGGCTAACAGGGATCATCATTACAGGCATCGTTTTTATAAGTATTCTGATATTTGGAATGCTCACAAACAATGTGCTGGGTAAACTTCTGTTTTCGATGTTCAAGGTAGGAGCGGTAGCCTTTGGCAGTGGCTTTACGATCATGCCCCTGTTGCAGCAGGAAGCCGTTGTCAGCCACCACTGGCTCACCTTGCAGCAGTTCGCCGACGGAATTGCCTTCGGTCAGATCACCCCGGGGCCTTTCCTGATCACGTCTACTTTTATCGGCTATAAGGTGGCCGGATTCTGGGGCAGTGTGGCTGCTACATTCGGCATGTTCTTCCCCTCCTTCTTTTATACGCTCGTCGTTACGGAAATATATAATAAGATCAAGCAAAACCGGTGGATACAGTTTGCCATCAAAG
>JANTHB010000034.1 GCA_024762655.1 Bacteroidales bacterium | reverse complement strand
GGTGTATCCTGTTTTGCTAAATTTACAATAATCAAAGAACATTTCTCCACGTAACTTTTTCGCTCTTCATATGCCTCACTCTGCTACGCAATGTGCATCCGTCCTGCTTTCCTTCCCATCAGTTCCCCGTGTCAGGTGCTCCCCGCCCGAACGTACCGTTCGGTACGGGCGGGTAACCAGCTGAGCTATGGGCCCTGCAAAACAGGAGTGCAAATTTACATAATGCTTTATAAATTATCAAATGATTTTATTTCCCTTAAAAAATGATTTATTTTACATACCGGATTTTATCATCCTGACAAAAGACAAAAACCTATGAAACGTTATAAAACAGTCTTGTTGCTTTTACCGGTCTTTTTCCTGTTCTCCTGTCATTCCCGTACTCCATCAAAGAAAGAAAAAGACCTCTCTGCCATCTGGACCCCTGTGAAAAAACAGTATTTTACACAAGGCATCGTTCAAAAGGTAACGGTTACGGGCGATTCCGTTCAGTCTTATGCCGTATATCTTCCGAAAGGGTATCATGACAGTCTGAAATGGCCTGTGATTTATTTTTTCGATCCACAGGCTGCCGGGGCTCTGCCCGTAAAAAAATATTCCTCCTGGGCAGAGCAGTTCGGTTATATCCTTTTCGGTTCCAATAATCTGAAAAACAGGATGGCCTCCGATGAGATGAACCGGTATATCCGTTCTTTTTTTGATGATACGTACAAACGCTTTTCTCTGGATGAAAAAAGGATTACCGTAGCAGGATTTTCGGGAGGAGCCCGGGTGGCTTCTACCATAGCCATCACCGACCCGTCGGTACGGGGTGTGATTGCCTGTGGCGGTGGACTGCCCAACACCCGACAGTTGCCGTCAATACGTTTTGATTTCCTTTTGTTCGCCGGAAACGAAGATTTCAATCTTCCCGAACTGCTTGATCTGGATCAATACCTGCAGTCGCAGTCATGCCGTCATTTTCTGATCCGTTTCCCCGGGAAACATGAATGGCCCGACTCGCTTGTATTCAAAAATGCATTTTTCTGGCTCGATTTCAATGCTATGAAAGACAGTCTTATCCCCCAAGACGACTCCCTGATACAGCTATTTGAAAACAACACACTTGATGCTATGCATCGTCTGCCATCCACATCGGTCCGGAAGAAGGCCGAACTGCTTTCCAGGATGATCACTTTTCTGCAGGGACTGGCTCCCACGGAAAAATATGAAAAACAGTTAACCTCCCTGTATGCCAGTTCCGCCTATCAGCAACAGCAGAAAGCGTTCGCTGCCCTGCTCAGGGAAGAGAGCCAACAGCAACAGTTTTATATCAGGGCTTTCCCCTCAAAGAGCCTCCTGTGGTGGAAAGATGCAGTGCACAATCTGAACCGGGAGATCCGGCAGAGCACAGGAGACAGCAAGTCTTCCAAACTACGGCTTATGCATTTTCTCAGTCTGGCCGCCTATATGCAGGCTGACGCCGCCTTGCACCAACATAAGGATACGGAAGCCGGGAAATATGTATCCATCTACAAGCTGGTGGATCCTGACAATGCCTATGTATATTATTTTTCAGCCATTCTTGCGGCCCGGACAGGAGACCGGGAAAAAGCCCTGAATTTGTTACGGAAAGCGGTGGATCTGGGGTTTGATAAGAAAGATGAGCTGGCAACAGATCAGGATTTTGCGTTTTTAAGAGGGGATCCTGAGTTTGTCAGGATAACGGGAGGTTCGTAAAGATTTGTACTCATGGGTTGCTTATCTTTGGTAAACCGTGATTACAGATGGGTTTGAATAACATAAAAATGTAAGGAAACATGGAAACAGTGACAGAAAGATTTCTCAGGTATGCGAAGATCGATACCCAGTCGGATGAGCATTCGGTAACGGTGCCCAGCACCAAAAAACAGCTTGTGCTGGCAAAGATGCTGGTAAAAGAACTAAAAGAGTGTGGTCTGAAAGATGCTTCGGCAGATCAGAACGGTTATGTTATGGCTACCCTGCCGGCCAACACAGACAAAAAAAGGCCGGTCATCGGCTGGATCGCACACATGGACACGAGTCCCGACTTTACGGCCGACCATGTCAACCCGCAGCTCCATAGAGACTATGATGGAAAGGATATTGTTCTAAACAGAAAAGAGAACATCGTTCTGTCGCCGGCCGATTTCCCGGAGTTGCTTGATTATGTAGGCGAGGATCTGATTACCACCGACGGCACCACACTCCTGGGAGCTGATGATAAAGCCGGTATTGCCGGGATCATGACTGCGCTGGCTTATCTTCAGGAGCATCCAGAGATCCCGCATACCACCCTGAAGGTAGCTTTCACTCCTGACGAAGAGATCGGAAGGGGCGCCGACCATTTTGATGTGCAAAAATTCGGCGCTGATTTTGCTTACACTGTGGATGGGGGCAAATTGGGAGAACTGGAATATGAAAATTTCAACGCGGCCCTGGCAACGCTTACATTCACAGGACGCAACGTGCACCCCGGCACAGCCAAAGACAAGATGATCAACTCCATGCACCTGGCGATGGAGTTCAATGCCCTGCTCCCTCCCAACGAGCGTCCCGAGCATACCGAGGGGTATGAAGGTTTCTATCACCTTATCGACATACAAGGAACCGTGGAACAAACTACCATGCGGTACCTGGTCAGAGACCATGACAAGAAACGTTTTGAACAACGCAAAAGTTTTCTCAAAGAATGTATTTCTTTGTTGCAGGTAAAGTATGGCAACGGTTCGGTGCAACTTGAGATCAAGGATCAGTATTATAATATGAAAGAAAAAATCGAACCGGTAAAATACATCGTTGACCTGGCCAGGGAGGCTATGGTTCAGTGCGGGGTAACCCCCATTGTCAATCCGATACGGGGGGGAACGGACGGCGCCCGTCTCTCCTATATGGGACTCCCCACACCCAACCTGTTTACCGGAGGGCATAACTTTCACGGCAGGTATGAGTTTATCCCCATACAGTCTATGGAAAAAGCGGTTGAGGTGATATTGAAGATTATCGGGATGGGAACAAAAAATCCGGGATTATGAGAGAGGAACCTTTTCTTAGGGTCAGAAGAGCTACCGATATATATCTTATCGATATACTGCATACAGAAAGATACAAGAAAAAAGATTTGTAAAAACCGGAATAAGTACTTATATTTGTACCATATTAATAACTTAATATGAAAAATAATGATTGCTGCAAATTTCACAGAATTTAGGACTGCATTAAAAAAATATCTTGATAACGTTGAAAATAATCATGAAACGTTGGTGATAAAAAGAAAATCCGGGAAAGGAGCTGTTATGATTTCATTGGATGAATACAACTCAATCATGGAAACTGTACATTTATTGAGCTCAAAAGCAAATGCTGACCGGCTTTATCAATCAATTCAACAAATGAAAAAAGGAGAAACAGTAACCCCCGGTTTAATAGAGGACTGATGAAAGTAACTTTTTCAAAAATCTCATGGGAAGACTATCTTTCATGGCAGAAAGAAGACAAAAAGATATTGAAAAGAATTAATCAATTGATAAAAGACATTCAACGGACACCTTATCAAGGAATTGGAAATCCTGAACCATTGAAATATGACTTGGCTGGTTTTTGGTCCCGGCGCATTGACCGGGAACACAGGCTTGTCTATCAGGTTATCGACGAAGAGATATTAATATACAGTTGTAAATATCATTATGACAAATAGTCTACGAAGCATAACATGCGGTAATAGTTAATGCCGCTACCTCGTTTTCAATCAACAGTTTTTATGTATGCCTGATATATTATACTTTTAACTGAAATTATTTCAACGACCAGGGGCACGAACCATACCGCTGACCCAATAATTCAGCATAGAGCACATATACATAATGACCCTCTTCCACGAAAAAAAAGCCTTTGTGGGATATACTGGAGTCGAACCAGTGACCTCATGCCTGTCAAGCATGCGCTCTAAACCAACTGAGCTAATACCCCCTTTTTGAGTGGTGCAAAAATAATAAAAAATTATTTACCACTAATACAGGCTTTATTGGTAGTTATTTTTTGGAATTAACTCCCCCAGGCCTCCCGTACAACAACACTTTTCGATTTTTCAGACGCTTCGACCCTGCTAATTTCTTCTTTCTCCTTGCTTTTTTTTCGGCATCCATAATACCACGGCAAAAAGGATGATCACGCCTGCCACGAACCATGCCCACAGGTTGGCTTTGCGTGCAGCAGCAAACATATCCATATCTTCTCCCATATACCTGGCAGGGCTGACCCGCCATGCACAAAGGTCGTTTTTTACCGTGTCTGCATTCGAATCAAAGAGTCTGCCCGGCAGTTGCACTCTGTTCTCATATTCTGTAAAAAAAGCCGAGGAAAGAATATCCTGTAGTTCAACATACTTTTTAAAAACGGAAGGATAACGTTTCATCAGGGAATCGGGAACAACACCATAACGACCCGAAAAATATTGTGCAAACGCATTATCGCCTTCCATATTGACAATCATCCCGGTATATTTTGCCTTCAGTGAGTCTTTTCCGGAGGTCAGGTTCTCAACGGTAAAAGCCCCGGAAGGATGGTTTTGTACTGCTTTTGTCAGCCCGGCAAACAACTCGTCAAACATGCAGGCAGCGAGCCATTGCATATATTTTTTATTTACCCTGTCGTCATATTTTTCACGGGCCAAAGAATCCAGTCCCGCCGTCATTTTTTCTTTCTTCGGATCTTCTGCTTTCAGATATCCGAGTTCTTCCTTCGTCAGGAATTCCGACAGCGGATGCTGGTCAAGAACTTTCGAGACGGTTTCCTGATAGTAATAAAAGGTATAGAACCACATGAACTTCCGTTCAAAGGAAACCTCCCTTTTTACACCCGAAAGCGCATTGGGGATCATTTTATAGTCATTATTCAGCCATTGCACGCTGCCAAAGACTTTTTCTGCCCGCACAAGGAACAGGGTAGTATCCGCAGTGTCTTTTTGCATGGTAAGGGTCCAGGTTGAATCCACCGGCACTGCCAGTTGCTCCGGGTCGAACTTTTTCCGGTTTGTTTTAAAAGTCACTTCCCGTGTGACGGTGCCGTCGGGATGGAAATAAGTGGTGACTTTTTGGTCGGTGACACATCCCGAAAAGAAAAAAAGTATGAAGATAAATATGTGTTTTGGTTTCATGGCGGCCGGGAGTTTTATTAATCCCTCCCCCCTCCTGCAACCGGCATCTTCCTTTTTCTGAGGATAATAATCAACAGGATAACGCCTGTGAGGATAAAGGGGATGCTCAGCAGTTGTCCCATATCCAGGGGCAGGTGCCTTTCAAAAGGTTCCTGAACCTCCTTGATAAATTCGATAAGAAAACGTGCTGTAAATGTCATAATCAGGAAAAGACTGAAAAGGTATCCTTCCAGCACTTTTCCCTGCTTTTTCAGATAGATCCAATAAAGCACCACGAAAATGATCAGATAGGAGAGGGCTTCATAGATCTGTGTGGGGTGTTTCGGAACGGTCTCGCCGTTGCGGACAAAAATAAATCCCCAGGGCAGATGCGTGGGAATCCCGTATATTTCAGAGTTCATCAGGTTTCCCATACGTATAAAGAAGCCGGAGAGGGCTACCACCACGACAACCCGGTCTATGACCCACAGGAAATGCCGTTTGGTGTTTCTGGCAAAGAGCCACAGCGCCAAAAGAATACCGATGCCAGCCCCGTGGCTGGCCAGTCCGCCGTGCCAGATTTTCAGGATTTCATCAGGATGCTGGCAAAAATAAGTGGGTTCGTAGAAGCACACATGCCCCAGACGGGCGCCTATAATGGTTCCCAGTGCCATATAAAGGGTCAGTTTATCCAGCAAAGGCTCGGGAACCCCTTCTTTCTTAAACATCTTTCCCACAATGATATAACCCAACAGGAAAGCCAGTGCGAAAAACAGACCATACCAGCGCACCGCAAAGTTGCCCAGACGGAAGATCTCCGGGTTTACATTCCAGCGAATATATTCCAGAATCATGTTGCTAAATTTTGACCAAAGCTATAAAAAAAAATCAAGGTCAAAAAGATTAAAAGACCTCTGGTCCAAAAGTCGAAAAGTCGAATGTCCATAAATCGGGAGCAGCTGATGATCTAAAGGAGGTTTCCTGTCAACTTCCGCCTAGCTTATATGTCTTTACATAAAAAAAATTATGTAGGTTTGTATGTTTTCAGTTTGTCGGAATTATATCGTGAAGAAAGAGCATATCGTCATCGCCGGAATTGTGGCTGCAGCATTGTTTGCGGGAGCCTGTGCCCGCGTAGGCTCTCCTCCCGGCGGGCCCAAGGATACGACCCCTCCGAAAGTCCTTGCGTCCACACCGGCAAACCATTCGGTCCACTTTACGGGCAACACGATCGAGATACGCTTTGATGAATTCGTTGAGCTGGACAACGTCCAAAAGAAACTGATCGTTTCGCCACCCCTGCCCAAGCGGCCGGATATTCGTATGAAGGGAAAGACGCTGGTCATAAAGCTGAACAACCCTCTTCTTGACAACACTACCTATACCTTAAACTTCGGAGACGCCATCCGGGACATCAACGAGGGAAATATCCTGGAAAACTATGCTTTTGTTTTCTCTACCGGTCCTGCGCTCGACTCCCTGCAGATCCACGGACTACTGGAAGATGCTTTCACCCTGCACCCTCCTGAAGAAGCTTTTGTCCTGCTGTATGATCATCTGGGCGATTCCGTCCCGCTTCTGGAAAAACCCCTTTATGTGAGTAAGGCAGATGAGGACGGGAATTTTTCCCTGCAGAATCTGAAAGCCGACACATTTCGTCTCGTAGCGCTGGTGGACGGGAACCTGAATTATATGTACGACCCGGGGCAGGACATGGTAGGCTTTTTAGACAGCCTGATTTATGTAGAGCCCACACCCTCTTTCTCTCCTACCCATGACACCACAACGACCGATAGTCTGCGGGTACTCCCGGGGCCCCGTTTCCTGCTCCGTTTGTTCACCGAAGAAATGGAACAGCAGTACCTGAAAAATTCATCCCGGCCCCGCAAGGAGATGATTCTTCTGATCTTTAACCTGCCCGCCCTGCATCCTGAGATAACCCCCCTGACAGCTGACGTACCGGCCTCCTGGTATATCCCTGAAAAATCGGTTACGGGAGACACATTGGGATTATGGCTGACAGATACCTCTCTGATCCATCTGGACCGTTTTGACCTGGCCGTAAACTACCTGGTCACCGACTCGCTGGGCAATCCCTCCCGGATCACAGATACGATCACCCTGCGGCTCAAGACACCAAAAAAAGGAAAAAAATCTTCCCGAAAGACAGAAAAGGCTCAATCCCTGCTGCAGATTATCTCCAGCGCCTCACAGGGCAGACAGGAACTGAACCAGCCCTTGCTCCTGGAATCCTCCGCGCCAGCCGGCGAAACGGATACCTCCGGAATCCTTTTCTTCCGCCTTGAAGACACCCTTTATGTGCGGCAGCCTTATCTTTTCCGGAAGGATTCCTTCTTCCTCAGACGGTATATTGTTACCTGCCCGTGGAAAGAAAACACCAAATACAAACTGGTCCTTTTGCCGGGAGCTTTCACAGATATTTACGGGAACACCATCGACACAACGGAGATCGACTTCCAGACCCGCAGAATGGAAGACTACGGCAATTTCAAACTCAATCTGTTAAACATCCACGGACAGACCCTCGTTCAGTTGTGGGATGCATCCGAACAAAGTCGTATCAGACAACAGATTGTCCACACCGACACGTCTGTTTATTTCGGATACCTGGATCCCGGAAAATATATTATTAAGACTGTATCTGATAAGAATCAAAATAAAAAATGGGATCCCGGGATGTTCCTGGAGAAGATACAACCCGAGCCGGTAGCATACTTTGCCAAAGTGGTCAATATCAAAGCCAACTGGGATGTAGAAGAAACCTGGGAAGTAAAATATGATTTTGCTCCCAGATTAAAGGAAAGGAAAAGGAAGAGAAGGTGAAAGGGGTCCGCCCTGTTTTTATGTAAACAAAGAAGGAATCTCCCGGGCCCTGAAGAAACAGAGACAGAATTTTGAATGGTAAATTAAAAAGACGTCATGACAACACGCAGGAATTTCATGAAGAGAACCGGTCTGGTGGCCGGAGGACTGGCCGTGTCCGGTATGCCGGGCTGGTCTGTAACCACGACAAAGCATTATCCTTCCCGGCGGCCACCGGTGAAAGAACGCAAGTTCGTGAGTGAGGCCGTGGAAGAAACGATTCTTTCGGTGAAGAAAGACATCGCCAATCCCGAGTTGGCATGGCTCTTTGAAAACTGTTTCCCCAACACCCTGGATACCACCGTCAACTTCTCCCTGAAAAACGGAAAGCCGGACACTTTTGTGATTACGGGCGATATCCATGCCATGTGGCTGAGAGATTCCTCTGCTCAGGTATGGCCTTATCTTCCTCTGGCCAAAGAAGATAAAAAGTTGAAAGACCTGCTGGAGGGAGTTATCCGCAGGCAGACCCGCTGTATCCTGATCGATCCCTACGCCAATGCTTTCAACGACGGTCCTACCGGCAGCGAATGGGACAAAGACCTGACCAGAATGAATCCGTGGCTGCACGAAAGGAAATGGGAAGTGGACTCGTTGTGCTATCCTGTCCGGCTGGCTCACGGTTACTGGAAAACCACGGGTGATGCCTCTTTCATGGATAACGACTGGATGAAGGCCATGAAAGGGGTCCTCCGGACCTTCCGGGAACAGCAGCGCAAAGAGGGACACGGCCCTTATTCATTTATGAGGGTCACAGCACGGCAGACCGACACGGTAGCCGGCATGGGTTACGGGAATCCCATACGTCCCACGGGCATGATCTGTTCAGTGTTCCGTCCTTCTGACGATGCCACTATTTTTCTTTTCCTGGTCCCTTCCAATTTCTTTGCCGTAACCTCCTTGCGTCAACTGGCAGAGATGGTGGAGACCGAAAAACAGGAACCTGCTTTTGCCGCCTCCTGCCGCGCCCTGGCCAACGAAGTGGAGACAGCTCTGAAAAAATATGCCGTAACCGCTCATCTCCATTACGGAAATATTTATCCTTTGGAGACAGACGGATACGGAAACCGCCTTTTCATGGATGATGCCAATATCCCGGGTCTGCTTTCCATGCCTTATCTTGACAGTGTCCCTGCCGACGACCCTGTATATCAAAATACCCGAAAATTTGTGCTGGGGGAAGATAATCCGTATTTTTTTCAGGGAAAAGCCGCCGAGGGCATTGGCGGACCACATGTGGGACCGGACATGATCTGGCCCATGAGCATCATCACGCGGGCGCTCACCAGCAACGATGATAAGGAAATCGCCTTTTGCCTGGATATGCTGCAACATACCCATGCAGGCACAGGCTTCATGCACGAATCTTTTCACAAAGACAACCCGGCCAACTTTACCCGCAAATGGTTCGCCTGGGCCAACACGCTTTTTGGAGAACTGATCCTCAAAATACACAGGGAGAAAAAATATCTGCTGGAAAGATAAAATTAAAGAAAAAGAGAAACCTGTGTTCCAGGATGGAAGTTTTATAGCAATCTTTTGTTTTTGGGGAAAAGTTTTTATTTTTGTTGTTCTGTTAACTAAAACGTTTTAACACAATATATTATGACAAGACCTTCCAAACTTCAGACGACTGCGGTTTTTTTGGCTTTTCTATGTATGGGATTCGGTGATGTTATAGGCCCCCTGGTGGGGCTGGCCAAAAAACACTATGAGCTGAGTAATTTTTCAGCTACATTGATCCAGTTTATGGGTTTGCTGATGTTTCTGATTTTATCTATCCCTATGGGGATATACCAGGATAAAAAAGGAAAGAAGCATGTATTGGTCCTGGGGCTGGGGGTTGCTCTCCTCGGCCTGATAATCCCCATCATAGGAGGACTGAATTCCCAGGAGCCCGGTTCTTTTCCTTATATATTTTTGTTGTTGACCGTATTGTTGCTGGGCAGCGGGAACGCCATCCTGCAGGTTGCCGGCAATCCCATCATGCGGGATGTATCTCCGGAAGGGAGATACTCGCGTAATCTTTCCCTGGCACAGTTTGTCAAAACCATCGGCTCACTCTCGGGATCACTCATCCCGGTGATTGTTGCCCGGTGGTTTTTCAATGTAGGATGGGAGGTGATTTTTCCTATTTATTCCATCTCCTTGTTCATCACGCTGCTTATCCTCATTCCGACGCCCATTCACGAAAGAAAAGATCCAAATTCACACCCTGCTTCTTTCCGGTCCAGTTTCAGCCTGTTGAAAAATCCGTTTGTCGCCCTGATGGTTTTGGGTATTTTTCTTTATGTAGGAGCTGAACAATCTTTTAGCTCGGGAATCCCCATCTACCTGAACGAAAAATACAATATCGACATTCAGAAGCTGGGCGTTGCCGGTACCGGCCTTTTCTTTTTCTGGCTGATGACCGGGCGTTTTCTGGGAGCCGTGATCCTCACCTGGATGAAAGCCACGCGATTCCTTATTCTCACGGTTCTCTTTTCACTGGCCGGAATTTTTCTGCTTCTGGCAGGCGGAAAATCTCTGGCTGTTGTAAGTATCTCATTGATAGGCATTAGCTTTGCCAATATTTTCCCGTTAATTTTTTCGATTACCATTGATGATATGCCGGAACGCACCAACGAATTGTCGGGCCTGATGATCACGGCCATTGTCGGAGGAGCTGTCCTGCCCCCCATCATGGGAAAGGTAGCAGACCTGTTCAACACCACCGTGGGATTTTTTGTCCCGTTGGCAGCCATCCTGTACATACTGTACCTTTCTTTTTATTCTCTCAGGGTTAATAAAGCCCTGAATAAGATCTAATTACCTAATCCAAAAAAATTATTTTTTCATGAAAAAAGCCATTACCGTAGGAATCGATATCGGAGGCACCAACAGTGTGATGGGTGCTGTAGATCGTGACGGAAACATCCTTGGAGAAAACCGTATTTCCACCACAGACTATCCTGATATCAATGATTATGTTTCTGCCTTGCAGGAAGCCATCCGGGAGATGCTGAATAAGATCCCCGAAGAAATCGAATTAAAAGCCATCGGTATAGGCGCTCCCAATGGTAATTATTATAACGGAACCATAGAATATCCTCCCAATCTTATCTGGGAAGGGGTTACTCCTCTGTGTAAACTGATGTCAAAATATTTCACGGAACCGGTGGTACTTACCAACGATGCCAATGCCGCGGCTTTGGGAGAGATGATATACGGCGGGGCCAAAGAGATGAAAAATTTTATCATCTATACCCTGGGCACAGGTCTGGGCAGCGGAATTGTGATCAACGGAGAAGTTTTATACGGGCATACCGGGTTTGCCGGTGAGGTCGGTCACACCATCATGGTGCCGGGAGGACGTGACTGCGGATGCGGACGCCAGGGCTGTCTGGAGACTTACGTATCTGCCACCGGTATCGTCCGGACCGTGGAAGAGCTGTTTGCCAAACGACGTGTTCACAGTCCCCTCCGGGACGTACCCTCGGATCAGCTTACCGCCAAGATGATTACCGAAGCGGCACAGCAGGGGGATGCCATCGCCCTGGAAGCGTTTGATAAAACAGCTGACATGCTGGCTCTTTCTATCGTCAATTCGGTAGCTTTCTCCAGTCCGGAAGCAATCTTCCTCTTCGGCGGCTTATCAAACGCCGGAAAATATATCTTTGAACCTACAGAGAAATATGTAAACGAAAAAATCCAGTCTATTTTTAAAGGAACCGTAAAAATCCTGCCTTCTTTGATCCCTGAAAATAATGCTGCAATATTGGGATCCAGCGCGCTGGCCTGGAAAGAACTGGAAAAAATTAATACGGATAAATGATGGAAACCCTTACAATTCAAAGAATCCCTTCTGCTCTTTCTCCGGAAGATATCCATGCTTTATCACAATTTATGGATACGCAGGAAAAGCAGCCTATCGACAAAATTAACTGGAAAGATTTTCCGGAGAAACCGGAAGTTCATTTTACGATTGCCTGGGATCCCGGGCATATTATCCTGAAATATTTTGTCCGCGAGCCGGTCATACGGGCCCGCTTTACCGAAGATAACAGCCCCGTATGGCAGGATAGTTGCGTGGAGTTTTTTGTAGCTCCCGGAGAGGACGGGATGTATTACAACTTTGAAACCAACTGTATCGGCACGTGTCTGGCAGAAAAAGGTTTTTCGCGGTCACCGCGAGAGAAACTGCCGCCGCCACTTCTTGCCCATATCAAGCGCTATCCTTCGCTGGGGGTAGCTCCTTTTGAAGAAAAAACTGGAGATTTCACCTGGGACTTGCTGCTGGTTATCCCCAAAGAAGTGTTTACGGATCACCCCATCGATACTTTCGAAGGAAAAACTTTCCGGGCTAATTTTTACAAGATCGGAGATGATCTGTCCCGGAAACATTATCTCACCTGGCATCCTGTAAAAACACCCGAACCGGATTACCACCGTCCGGAGTTTTTCGGAAAAATAAGATTCATTTCATAGGTCCGGACCGGCAATACAGGACAGCCGGTCTTTCCTACGTAGGCGCCTACGTAGGAAACATTTTCTTCTCCGTGCATCATTACACGGGGTATTTAAAAAAACTATCGCAGGGTTCAGCTCGCTTTTTCAAAATTTTGCACCCTCAGCCATAGCATCTGTTATCCCGTAAAAGAATATCCGTTTCTGTTTTGCCAGGTCATTATTTTTTTGTATTTTTGGTTCGTTTTGTTTGGAACTAAATAATAATTAAAAACACTGATTATGTTGACCGGAAATGCTATCGTAGGACAGTCGGGAGGTCCGACAGCAGTTATAAACGCTTCTCTTGCCGGCGTGGTGGAGGCAGCCCGTAATATTCCGCAGATCAAAAATGTTTACGGGATGCAATACGGCATTGAAGGGTTTATGAAAGAAGAAATCCTTGATCTGGGAAACCAGCCCGCAGGGATCATTGAAGGATTAAAGCACACTCCCTCCTCCGCCCTGGGCTCCACACGGCACAAGGTACAGGAAGAAGATTTTCCCGTAATCCTGGAGGTGCTGAAGAAATATGATATCCGGTATTTTTTTCTGATCGGAGGCAATGACACCATGGACACCATCAACAGGGTGGAACAATTTTGCCGGAAAGCCGGCTATGAACTTACGGGCATAGGCATCCCCAAGACGGTGGACAACGACCTTTTCGGCACCGACCATACACCCGGTTTTGCTTCGGCGGCCCGCTCCAATATACTGAATGTGATGCAGGCAGGTTTTCTGGCCCGCGACATGAAACGTGTAGACCAGTTTGTCATCTACCAGACCATAGGCCGTGATGCCGGCTGGCTGGCTGCCGCCACAGCGATGGCCAAAAAATCGGAAGACGATGCTCCGCACCTTATCTATGCCCCGGAGTTTGATTTTGACAAGGAAAAATTCCTGGCTGATTTTGAAAAAGTTTATAAACAATACGGCTGGGTTTCCATTGTCTGTGGCGAGGGTATTAAATATGCCGACGGCACCCCGGTGAGCGCTTCACAGACCAGAGACAAATTTTCCAACATTGAATTCGGAGCAATGGGCGGTACGAGTGTGGCCATAAATATGCACCGGATGATCAGCGAAAAATTCGGTTTCCGCGGAGAGTTTCAGATTACCGAATCCTTGATTATGTCGGCCGAAGATCGGGCCGTAGAGCGGGATATCGAAGAAGCTTACCAGTGTGGCGTCCGGGCGGTCGAAATGGCCCAAGAGGGAGTAAGCGGCATGATGGTGTCTATGCAGCGGATCTCAAACGATCCTTACCGGATACAATACGACCAGGTACCCTTAAATGATGTGGCCGTGAAAGCCAAACCCATGCCCAGAGATTATTTCAATGAGGAGGGTAATTTTGTCAGCGACCGGTTTATAGAATATATGAAACCGTTGACAGAACCGCTGCCTGAATTTGTAAGACTGAAGCCCATACAGGCCAAAAGATTGTAGGACATTTTGTTATCCCATAAAACAGAAAAGCCTGCCCTTTGTGTTTCAGGTAATAAAAGAAACATTGAATACAGGGATAACAAATTAGAAAGAATGTAAATTTAAAATGAAATTAAAATAAGTAAAAAAATGGAACATCAATTTAACAAAACCGTGCTTTCGTTTCATGCCCACCCGGACGATACGGAAGCTTTCTGTGCAGGAACCCTGAAACTCTTAAAAGACCGGGGGTACCGTATTGTCATTGCTACCATGACTGCCGGAGGCATGGGAGGGATCAACTCCACCGAAGAAAAAACCATCGAAATGCGCAAGGAAGAAGCGCGGAAGGCGGCGGCGGTCCTGGATGCCGACTATTACTGTATGGACGGCCGCGACGGGTTCCTTTACGATACGACGGAGATGCGTCTCAAAACCATCGCGCTGATCCGCAAGGTGCAAGCCGGGATTGTCATCACTCATCTTCCGGTGGACTACCACAGCGACCACCGCACCACCTGCAACATCGTCGAGTCGGCAGCCATGATTTCCTCGTTGCCCAATGTTCCGCTGGACGAAACGCCGGTGGAGATTACCCCGCTGCTTTACCATTCCGCACCCCTGACCCTTTCCGACCCTATCGGGAACAAGATCGCTACTCCCTCCTTCTTCGTAAATATCACCAGCGTGATCGATGCCAAAATGGATATGCTCTCTCACCATCAATCCCAGATGGATCTGATGCGACACATGCATAAAATGGATGATTTTTTTGGGGAGATGAAGAAAAATAATGTAAATTACGGTCAAATGGTCGGCGTGGACTATGCCGAACCGTTCTGGCAGCACCTGGGCGGCGGATTTCAGAAAGACCCGCTCCTTCAGGAAGAACTAAAAGATTATATTAAGAAACTTTAAACTTCATATCATGGATAAAAATGATAAAAAACAAATGCAATATGCATTGATCAGGGAAATGCTGGAGACCACCGAAGTGATCCGCAAATTTGATCCGGCCTGTACGGAGCGTTTTGTTCAACCCATTCGCAGCAAAAAGGGGATGTTGTTGACCGGTGAGGGCAGCAGCCGTATTTTCCCGGCCAAACGGACCATGTATGCTTCTATGAAAGATAAGAACCGTTTGCCTCTTTACACCGACGGAGCAACCCAGTCGCTGGAATACCAGCTGGAGGATCTGGCTGTTTTCGGCGCTTCCAATTCGGGAAAAACAAAAGAAGTAGTCCGTCTTTTCAAACAACTTAAAGACCAGGGACACAGTGCTTTTTTTGCTTTGACCGCCCATAAAAACACCCCGCTGGAAGAGCTGGCCCTGGACACGCATGTGTTGCAGTGTGGAAAGGAAGATGCTGTTGCCGCCACCAAATCGGTGATTGAACAAGGCTTGTTTTATGACAGCCTTTACCGGAACCTTACCGGCAAAACGATGTCCGGACTCAACGTCCTGGCAGACCAGGTGGATGAAGCCATGAAGGTTAAAGTGGATCCTGCCCTGGTGGAAAAAATGAAAAATGCCGGGATGATCTACTTTGCCGGACGCAACACAGGCGTAGCCGAAGAGCTGACACTCAAAACCAATGAGATCACCCGGAAAAAATCCGATTTCCTGGAAGGCACCTATGCCGTACACGGCATTGAGGAAGTGATGAATCCCGATGAGGTGGTTATCGTCATCGATCCTTTCGAGAGTGAAGAAGAAAAATTCACGCAGGTGCTGGTGGAGGGTGTCGGTTGCACGGTCGTAGCCATTTCACACCGGCAGACCTCCTTCCCGACCATCCTCATTCCCGACGGAGGCGAATACAAGGATTATGTCGAGCTGGCCGCCGGATGGAATGTACTGGTAGAAATAGGACTGGCCCTGAACATCAACCTGGACAAACCTACCCGGGCACGTAAGGTGGGGAATGAATATCTGGGAAAATAGGAAGGACATATCCAAAAGCCCCGGATATTTATATTCACATGTTTTTTCTCCGTAACTTTTCGGAAGCGGGTTCCGTAAACGAATATATTTTCATATTTTCGTTCCGTAAAATAATTTTTCGATGGGGAAAAAACATGTTGCCATAGGCATAGATATCGGAGGAACCAACACGGTCTTCGGGGTTGTTGACAAGGAAGGGGACTTTCTCGCAGAAGGGAAGATGAAAACCCGGGACTATGAAGAGATCGAGGTTTATCTTGCTGCCCTGAACGAGAAAGTTCGTCTGGAGCTCCGCAAACTCAATGAGAAAGTAGATGTTTTGGGCATAGGTATAGGTGCCCCAATGGGGAATATCAACAAAGGGACCATTGAGTATGCCGCCGACCTGCCCTGGAAAGGGATCATCCCGCTGGCAGATCTTTTTAAGCAGTTTACAACGCTTCCGGTTACCGTCACCAATGATGCCAATGCAGCCGCCATCGGTGAAATGGTTTACGGCGGAGCCAAAGGCATGAAGAATTTTGTGGTTATCACCCTGGGCACGGGACTGGGCAGCGGCTTTGTCGTCAACGGGGAGTTGGTTTACGGTAATGATGGTTTTGCCGGAGAGATCGGGCACACGTCCATCCGCCCGGGGGAGAGCAACCGCCAGTGTGCCTGCGGTAGAAAAGGATGCCTGGAGACCTATGTCTCCGCCACCGGCATCAAACGTACGGTATTTAAATTACTGGGCGATATGATTGAAGACAGTCCCCTGAGAGATCTCAGCTTTAACGAGCTGACAGCCGCCGACATCAGTGAGGCAGCTAAAAAGGGAGACAAAGTCGCTCTGGCGGCATTTGAACACACCGGGAAGATGCTGGGGTACAAACTGGCAGATGTAGTGGCACATACCAATCCGGAAGCCATCTTTCTGTTTGGAGGACTGACTTTGTCGGGAGATCTTATTTTCGAGCCCACCCGCCGCCACATGGAACAAAACCTCCTGGAGATATACAAGGGAAAAGTAAAACTGCTGCCCTCCAAATTAAATACACAAAACGCAGCCGTCCTGGGAGCCAGCGCCCTGGTGTGGAACCATAGAAGTGATATCCGGTAAATAAAGAAATTTCTGACAGCCTGTTGTCAGCAGCACAATACAGCGTTCTCTTCATTGCGCTATCCCGGTATCCCAATATTTTTGTATCTTGTGATTCATATTTAACAGGAGGCAGGCATGCATCCCGGAGGAACACAAATATTAATCAGGATATTACTTATTGCCGGATTTGGGGTTTTATATTTCCTGGCCCTTGTACTTTTACGCCCTTATCTGCCCCATCGCAAACACAAGTTTTCCTATCTTTTTATGAAAGTAAGTTATCTGATCTATCTTTTTGTTGTCCTTGCCTTTTTTTATTTTTTGGCTTTTTATCAGAAGAATCTCGACGAATACTACAATACGGTTCGTCTGATACTGGTCTTTCTCTCCCTGTTTCTTCCCACCATCATCATGTTGGTACGGAAAAAGATCAGGCATAAAAGACATCTTTACAACTGGACTTTTTCCCTTTTCCACCTGGCCATTGTTGTGTTTTATTTTATAATGTATTTTCAGATACTGGCCCTCTATGATTGAATATACCTGTTCTTCTCCCTGAGATATTTCCTCTGACGGATCCCCCTTCAGGACCCTTGTGCAGGCAGGGGGGAAAAGAGTTGATAAAATACACAAGTATTTTTACCTTTACAAAAAATGACTAAAGAAACATAATCATGCTTAAAGAGACATTGGTTAATTACATCCGTGACGGCATCGAAAAAGGATGGGAGATCAAAGCCCTTTCCAATTACATGGGAAAAGATTTCACCTACCGTGAGATCGCCGTTCTGATGGCCAGAATCCATCTTTTTTACCGTGAAAACGGCATTACAGAAGGGGACAAGGTCGCTCTGATCGGAAAAAATTCGGTCCACTGGGCTGTGGTTTATCTGGCCACGGTCACGTATGGGGGGATCATTGTTCCGCTGTTACCCGATTTCAGGCCGGAAGATATTCAGAAACTTGTGGATCACTCCGACTCAAAAATTCTCTTCGCCGAGGAGAACCTGTTTGAACCATTGGATTCTTCCTCTTTTCCACAGGTTAAGACGGTCGTTAACCTGGAAGATTTTTCGCTGTTGCAGACTACCGACGACAAGGTCACCGCTTTCTTCGGGCAATGGGATGATCTGTTTCAGCAAGCTTACCCTGAGGGATATCGCAGGGAAGACCTGGACTTTCCGGAGATCAACAATGACAAGCTGGCCGTGATCAGTTATACCTCCGGCACCACCGGCAACTCAAAAGGGGTTATGCTGTCACATAATTCGCTGGCTGCCAATGTGCGGTTTGCCCATCGTCACATGCCTCTGGATCCCGGCGACCGTATTGTCTCTTTCCTGCCGTTGGCCCATGCTTACGGGTGTGCCTTTGAGTTTCTTTTTCCTTTCACCCTGGGATGTCATATTACTTTTCTGACCAAGACTCCTTCTCCGAAGATCATCACCAAGGCTTTTGCGGAGATAAGACCCCGGCTGATCCTCTCGGTGCCCCTGGTGATTGAGAAGATTTACAAAAAACAGATCGTTCCCTCCCTGGAAAAACCTGCCATGCGCATTCTTTTAAAGGTGCCGCTTATCAATAAGATCCTGTACAATGTCGTAAACAAAAAGATTTACCAGGTGTTCGGCGGTAATTTCAGGGAACTTGTCATCGGCGGAGCAGCTTTCAATCCGGAAGCGGAAATATTCTTCCACAAAATAAAATTCCCGTTTACGGTCGGATACGGCATGACCGAATGCGGGCCTTTGATCAGCTATGCTTCGTGGAACACACGCAAGTTGTTCTCCTGCGGACGTCCGGTAGATACCCTGGAGGTAAAGATTGACTCGGACGACCCGGAAAACGAGGCCGGTGAAATACTGGTAAAAGGAGACAACGTTATGGATGGTTACTATAAAAACGAAAAAGCCACCCGGGAGGTACTGGAACCCGACGGATGGCTTCATACCGGTGATCTGGGCACCATGGACCGGGAGCAGAATATTTTCATTCGCGGCAGAAGCAAAAATATGATCCTGGGACCTTCGGGACAAAACATTTATCCCGAAGAAGTTGAGGCTGTGCTGAACAATCATCCTCTTGTTTCAGAAGCCCTGGTGGTAGGTCGTGACCACAAGGTCGTAGCGTTGGTCTATCCCGATTTTGAACAGTTAAAAAAACAGGGGATAACGACAGACGAGGAAGTACTCAGGGTGCTGGACGATATACGAAAAGAAGCCAACAGGGAGCTGGCTTCCTTTATGCAGATTTCCAAAGTGGAGGTCATGAAGGATGATTTTCAGCGAACCCCCAAGCGCAATATCAAAAGAGTCTTGTATAAATAATCTCTTTTATTCATGCAGGGAGATTCAGTAATTATAGTGGCCGGAGGGGAAGGAAAGCGCATGGGACAACTGGTCCCCAAACAGTTTTTAATGCTTGGCGATTATCCGGTGTTGTGGCATACGTTGCAGGCTTTTCATAACTATGATCCCGGCATGCCGGTCATCCTGGTATTGCATAAAGACTGGATCACTCACTGGCAGAAAGAAATCCACAGATTTTCTCATTCATTGAATTATAAAATAACTTCCGGTGGTGAGACACGGTTTCATTCGGTACGGAACGGTCTGGCTCTGATCTCCGAAGAAGGGTTTACGGCGGTCCATGATGCCAGCCGTCCGTTGGTTTCTCCCGCGCTGATCGAAAGAACATTCCGGACAGCCCGTGAAAAGGGGAATGCCATTCCGGTATTGCCTGCCACCGATTCTTTGCGTATCCTCACCCCCGAAGGAAACCGGCCTCTGGACAGAAACAGGGTCCGTTATGTCCAGACTCCCCAGATTTTCCCGACACCTCTTCTGAAAAAAGCTTTTCGCCAGGAATACCGGCCCGAATTTACCGACGAGGCCACCGTGATCGAAACCCTTGGGGAACCCGTTCATCTGGTGGAAGGAGAGAAAAGAAACATGAAAATCACGACGGAATTTGACCTGCAAATAGCCGGCATGCTGTTAAGCGGGTCTCCCAAAAAAAAGGAAGCAGGAATTTAATATGGAAACCAACAATGAGCAAACTTTTTAAGGCAGCCCGTCAGGGCTGCTTAACGCTAACAAAACTTTTATATCATGTTTAGAAAAACATTATTTGTCTTTTTTGCTGCCATTTTGTTATACCCGGGCTTGTCCCTTCTTCGGGCACAGGATTATTACATGTATGTAGGCACTTACACGCTGGCGAAAGACGGAGGTAAGGGGATTTACCTGTACCGTTTTTCTGCAGACAGCGGCACGGTTACCTATCAATCCGTCATCAGCGGGGTGGAAAATCCTTCTTTTCTTGTCACGGACAAGGACCAGACGCATCTATATGCTGTCAGCGAACTGGTTGCGGAGGACCAGAACAAGGGAGGGGCGGTAGCGGCTTTTTTTGTCAACCGCAACACCGGCAACCTGAATTTACTGGGCCAGGAGCTTACCGGCAGCAACGGGCCCTGTCATCTTACGCTGGACCATACCGGCAAACTTTTGTTCACGGCCAACTACGGCGGGGGAAGCATCACGGTTTTTCCGGTCGGACCTGACGGAAACGTCGGCAAACGTACCGATCTCGTACGTCATTACGGGTGCAGCATCAATCCCGACCGGCAAAAAGGCCCGCATGCTCACGAGGTGGTCATGGATCCTTCTCTGGACCTGCTATATGTGCCGGATCTGGGCCTGGACAAGGTGTTTATTTATCAGATAAAAGCGCAAACAGGGAAGCTGGCCCCGTGGACTACTCCTTTTTTAGAGATGACCCCCGGATCAGGACCCCGTCATATGGCTTTTTCTCCGGATGAAAAATCTCTCTATGTTTTGCAGGAAATGGGTTCGGGGATTACCGTGTTTACGGTATCTGCCGACCGGAAGACCTGGAAAAAGACACAACAGGTCTCCCTGCTTCCCCAGGGCGCCCGGAAAGCAGGCAATACCGGTGCCGAGTTACAGATCACCCGCGACGGAAAATATCTGTATGCCTCCAACCGCGGCCATAACAGCATCGCCTTTTTTCACATCGGGGAGAAGGGGCATCTTGTCCATGCAGGGGACTACCCCTGCGGAGGTAAAACACCCCGTTTTTTCACCCTGGATCCTACGGAGAAATTTTTATTGGTGCTGAATCAGGATTCCGGCAACATAGTGATATTCAAGAGAAAGAAAGATGGGAGATTGCAAAGGACCAATGTCAGGATCAAGGTTCCCAAACCGGTATGTGCTGTTTTTATCCCCATAAAATAAGTTTTGGCACAGATTTTGATCTTTATTCACCAACAGGCAATCTTCCACATATACTTGATTCAATCAGGGCAGCCAGGCGTCAAAAACCTGGCTTTATTTTTTAGCCGGTCACATACTTTATCCTTCTCACTTATATTCCGGGTATTTTTGTAATTTTGCATTTCATTTGAGAAAGGGAGCCGGTCATGTTGAAGATATACAATACACTTTCGCGCCACAAAGAGGAGTTTAAACCCATCAACCCTCCACACGTAGGGATGTACGTATGCGGTCCTACGGTTTACGGGGATGCCCACCTGGGTCATGCACGGGCAGCGATCACTTTCGATCTGCTGTATCGTTATCTGAAACATCTGGGTTACAAAGTGCGTTATGTGCGCAATATCACCGATGTGGGACACTTGGAGAATGATGCCGATTTCGGGGAAGATAAAATAGGCAAACGTGCCCGGCTGGAGGAGCTGGAGCCCATGGAGATCGTACAACGTTACACCAATGGCTACCATCACAACATGGAGCAGCTCAACACATTGCCTCCGGATATAGAGCCTCATGCTTCGGGCCACATTATCGAACAACAGCTCTTTACCGAGAAGATTCTGAAAAACGGTTATGCCTATGAATCCAACGGATCCATCTATTTTGACGTAGAGAAATACAACCGGGATCATCATTACGGCAAACTCTCGGGACGGAAACTGGAAGACCTTATCAGCAATACACGTGACCTGGAAGGACAGGAAGAAAAAAGACATCCTTATGATTTTGCCTTGTGGAAAAAAGCCACACCCGGTCACATCATGAAATGGCCTTCCCGGTGGAGCGAAGGGTACCCGGGCTGGCATATCGAATGCTCTACGATGAGTACCAAATATCTGGGGGACACCTTTGATATTCACGGAGGAGGTATGGATCTGTTGTTTCCGCACCATGAATGTGAGATCGCCCAGTCCACCGCCGCCCTGGGCAAAGAATCGGTGCGATACTGGATGCACAATAACCTGATCACCATCAACGGCCAGAAGATGGGAAAGTCCCTGGGAAACGCCATCTCTCTCAACGAACTGTTCTCGGGGGATCACAAATTGCTGGAAAAAGCCTACTCGCCCATGGCGGTACGTTTTTTCATCCTGCAAGCCCATTACCGCAGCACGCTCGATTTTTCCAACCGGGCTGTCCAGGCTTCGGAAAAAGGGCTGGAACGTCTCTTCGACGGCATGGAAACGCTGGAAAAGATCGAAGCTTCCGCTACAAGCACTTATGACCCGGAGGAATTATACAATAAATGCCATGAAGCCCTGGATGACGACCTGAACACCCCGGTATTGATCTCCCATCTCTTTGAAGGCGTTAAACAAATCCATCTGGTCGCCTCCGGCAAAGGAAGCCTGACGGCTGAAGACCTGGAGAAAATGAAAAAGCTCTTTGCCACTTTTGTTTATGACATCCTGGGGCTTAAACAGGAAGATAAACCGGCACAGGAGAGTGCCGCCGACGACCTTATCCGTCTTATCCTCGATATCCGCATGGAAGCTAAAGAGAAAAAAGACTTTGAGACCGCCGATAAAATACGGAACATGTTGTCCGGACTGGGAATCGTGGTGAAAGATGTTCCCGGAGGATACGAATGGGAATGGAAGTAGTTCCCGGTTCCCGGTTCATAGTCATCACACCGGAGAATCCTGAACTCCGAACGATTACTCTGCTCTTGTCCAAGTGGTTTTACGGCCGAGGAATTTCATCCCCATGACATATCCTTTGATTTTCAGGTCACGGCCCTCCATCCACATATAGCAATCATAGGTCTTGCCACTTTTGGGATCATAGATTCTTCCGTCGGTCCATTCCTTTTCGTCCGGGTCGTAGGTGAAGCCCCAAAACAATTTCATGCCCATCACCGGTCTTGTTTGCAGTTTGGGATCGGGATTTTTATCATCCACTTTGGGTTTCCCATCCTTGAACGGCTCCTTAAGCCATACGATCTTGCCCGTAAATTTCCCGTCCTCCTTGTAAATTTTGATGATGGCATCTTTTTCTTCGTTGTACCATTTTCCCAGAATCACATCTGCATTTTGTGCCTGGAGAGCGAGACCCATCAGCATAAAAGAAATGACAAACAATGTTTTCATATACTTTGATTTTTGTTACGTTTCGTTTACAAACCTACATAAATTTTTTCAGAGGAAACACAATCTGTTTCGGGAAAATCACTTCAACACCTGTCTTTTTACCAGTCCATAAAACAACAAATGCACCAGGTTCTCCACATGATGAAAGTCCTGTCCTTCTTTTTCCCGCCAGAAAAGAGGGATCTCCAATCCTTTCATGGCTTTGCAAATGACGGTGGATGCAAGCGACGGATCCTGATCGGTAAAGACACCCCGGCTTATTCCTTCTTCCAGAATCCTGCGAATGGTATAGTGCTCAAGACGATCGTATTTTTTCCGCACATTTTCAATAAAATCATAATGAACCAGTGCCGGATCAAAGATGGAGGAATAGGTAAGAGAAATATCATGCATCGCCTGCATGCGTGCGACGATATATTTCCGCAGACGGGTACGCGGATCATCATTTTGCTCCAGGATATCTGTCAGTTTATTACGGATCTTTTTGGCTTCACAATCCACAACAGCGTTAAAAATATCGTCTTTCCCCCTGAAATAATAGTACAGGGAACTTTTCACCATGTGCAACCTGTTGGCGATATCTTCCACGGTGGTTTTCCGGTATCCGAAACGGGCAAATACCTCGCTGGCCACACGGATAATCTCCCTGCGAAGTTGTCTTCTATGTCCCGGATAACGCGTATTTCTCAACCCTGTATACATTTGTTTCAGTACATGAAATGTTCACCTTTTCCTCACCCCCGGATGTGGATTGCCAGTCCCGGGGTTACTCTTCAGCCAACACCAGATCCAGTTGTCTTTTCTCCAGGTTCACCCGGACTATCTCCACCCTGACAGGGTCGCCTAATTGGAATTTACGGCCTTTTCTGCGGCCGATGATGGTGAAATTTTCTTCGTCCAGTTCATAAAAATCGTCTGCCAGTTCCCGGATGGCAATCATCCCTTCGCATTTGTTCTCGTTGATCTCCACATAAATCCCCCAATCTGTCACCCCGGTAATGATTCCTTCATATTGTTCGCCCACCTTATCGGCCAGATATTCCACCTGTTTGTATTTGATGGAAGCTCTTTCGGCATCTATAGACCTGCGTTCCATTTCGGAAGCGTGTCTGCACCTTGCTTCATACTCTTCTTCGCTGGCTGACCTGGCACCATTCTGATAAGCATGCAACAAGCGGTGTACCATCATGTCGGGATAGCGGCGTATGGGGGAGGTAAAGTGAGTGTAATAGTCGAATGCCAGTCCGTAATGCCCGATATTGTGTGTTGAATAAACGGCTTTGGCCATCGTCCGCAGAGCCAGCGTTTCGATAAGGTTTTGTTCGGGTTTGCCGATCACCTGTTTCATCAGTTTGTTCATCGAGCGCGAGAGAGCTCTTCTGTTCTCGGTATGTACTTCATAACCCAGCTTACGTGCAATACGAGTAAAACCCTCCAGTTTATCTTCTTTGGGCCGGTCGTGGATCCGATACACGAAAGTTTTTTCTTTTTCCCCGGGCCCTGTCTTCCCAAACATCTCTGCCACTTTTTTATTGGCCAGAAGCATAAACTCTTCTACCAGTTGGTTGGCCTCTTTGCTGATCTTGAAGAGCACGCCCAGTGGGGTTCCCTTTTCATCGATTTCAAACTTCACCTCCACTCTTTCAATATCCAGGGATCCGTGAGCAAAACGTTGTTTCCGTAAAATTGAAGCCAGCTTATGCAAGGAGAGTAATTCCTTTGACAATTCTCCCTCTTTTATCTCGATAATTTCCTGGGCTTCTTCATAAGTAAAACGCCTGTCGGAGTTAATCACGGTTTTTCCGATCCAGGTCTTCAGCACCTTTGCTTCCGGCGACATCTTAAAGACGGCGGAAAAACAAAGCTTGTCTTCATGCGGATTCAGTGAGCAGATATTGTTGGAGAGTCTTTCGGGCAGCATAGGTACCACGCGATCGACCAGATATACCGAAGTTGCCCTGTCATAAGCCTCCAGGTCGAGCACACTCCCCGGCGTTACATAATGGGTTACATCTGCAATATGCACGCCTACTTCAATATTCCCATCCTGCAGAAAACGTACCGAGAGAGCATCGTCAAAATCTTTGGCATCTGCCGGATCGATGGTAAACGTTGTTACGTGCCTGAAATCGCGCCGTCCTTCCAGATCCTTATTTCTGATCTTATCACTAATCTTTTTGGCTGCATTTTCAATTTCTTCCGTAAAGGTTGCGGGCAACTCAAATTCGGCCAGGATAGCATGCATCTCCACCTCATGTTCTCCGGGTTCACCAAGCACCTCGACGATTTCGCCAAAGGGATTTTTCACCCTGTCCGGCCATTCGGTAATGCGGGCAATGGCTTTCTGGCCGTTTTGTGCTCCGTTCAGTTTCGAGAGGGGTATAAATATATCATAAGGCATTTGCCTGTTGTCTGTGATCAGGAAGGCAAAGTTTCCGGTGATCTCAACGGTTCCCACAAACGTCTTTCGGTGACGTTCCAGGATCTCTACCACCTCTCCTTCGAGGCGACGGTTTTTACGGCGGGCAAACAGGTAAACCTTCACCTTGTCTCCGTTAAGCGCATGATGCAGATTGGCCTGGCTGATAAAAACATCCTCCTCCAGGTCATCACTGATTACATATGCACTGCCGAAAGCAGTCAGGTCAACAATACCTGTAATAAAGCCTTCTTTACTCTTCTGTCTGTATTTCCCGGGTTTTATCTCCTCCAGATATTTCTCTTTTTTCAGTTTTTTCAGGATCTTTTCTATTTCTCTTTTTTGCTGATCATCTTTTATTGCAAGTGCCGATGCCACTTGTTTGTAATTAAAAGTACGGGTAGGCTTGCTTGAAAAAAGTCCGATTACCTTGTTTCTCAAAGCCTGCTTATTTATTTTTCCATTTGTTGAATACTGTTTTTTAGTCTTTTTTGTCATAAAATTCTGTTGTATATTGTTGAATAAAAAATTTTTGTGAAATTAATGATTTAGTTTGATATATATATAATTATGAAACACAATTATAATACAGGCCTCGTCTTAAGTGGCGGGGGTGCACGGGGTTTTGCACATCTGGGGGTGATTCAGGCCCTGGAAGAAGAAGGGATTTCCCCGGATATTATTTCCGGGGTCAGTGCCGGTTCCATCGTTGGCGCCTTTTATGCCGATGGGTATTCTCCTGAAGAGATTCTTGCCATGTTCATCGAAAAGAAGATATTCTCACTGATAAAGTTTACCGTTCCCCGCAGCGGTTTTCTTAAGCTTACAGGCCTGCGCGATCTGATCCGTACCTATCTGCGTGCCAAAACTTTTGAGGAACTGGAAAAGCCGCTTTGGATTACGGTTACGAATCTTAACAAGGGAAGAGTAGAGTATATCCACCAGGGACCCCTGCCGGATGTGATCATTGCTTCTTCAAGCATCCCTGTCCTTTTCGAACCCCACCGGATTGGGAAATACCGGTACCTCGACGGCGGAATCTTCGATGTGTTGCCGGTAACACCCATTCAGGAGCTTTGTGCACGGCTCATCGGTGTCAATATCAATCCTCAATACGAAGAAGAGAATATTTCGGGATTGATTAAGGTGGCTGAATGGAGTTTTTATCTGCGTATCCTGGCCAGTGTCAACCAGAACATGCAAAAATGTGATATCCGCATCGATCCGCAAAAACTGAAAGGATTTGGGATTTTCGATATGTCTAAAGCCCGGGAGATGTACCGGATCGGATATGAAGAGGCGAAGAAGGTCCTGAAAAACGAGAACCTTTTGTCGGCATAGATAGAAGGCCTGCCGGCAGAAAAGATTCAGTAAACAGGGAAAACAAAGAATCCGTTCTAGAATACCTCTTCCGCAATTCTGCGCACATTATCCGTGCGTCCCATGGTGTAAAAATGTATTACGGGCACCCCGTGGTCCATCAGTTCCCGGACCTGCCGGATACCCCACTCAATGCCCAGTTCATAAACCTCTTCGTTATTCTTACATTTCAGGATCTCTTTCACCAGGTCTTCGGGCATATCAATGTTAAACGTTTTGGGCAGATAGGTAAGTTGCTTTCGGGTGGAAACCGGTTTGATCCCCGGGATAACAGGCACATTGATCCCCGCCTCCCGGCAGCGTTTCTCGAATTCAAAAAATTTCCTGTTGTCAAAAAACATCTGCGTAACGATATATTCGGCCCCTGCTTCAACTTTCTTTTTCAGAAAATGTATATCCGATTCGAAGTTCGGCGATTCGGGATGTTTCTCAGAGTACCCTGCCACCCCCACAGAAAAATCAGTAGGTTGGGGATTGATCAGCTCCGGGTCTATATAAATTCCTTTGTTCAGATCTATTACCTGCTTCACCAGGTCAATCGCATGGACATGCCCTCCTTCTTCGGGAATAAAGACTTTGCTGCCGGGCAAAGGATCTCCCCTGACCACCAACACATTGTGTATGTCCAGGAAGTTCAGGTCAATCAGAGCGTTCTCTGTCTCCTCACGGGTAAAACCTCCACATATCAGATGCGGCACCACCATAACGCCATATTTATATTTTATGGCTGCCGAAATAGCCACCGTCCCCGGTCTTTTCCATACCACCCTTCTTTCAAGTAGATTCCCTTTGACCTTCCGGTATACCACTTCTTCCTGATGATAGGTAATATTCACATAGGCCGGATTGAACTCAATCAGCGAGTCCATAATTTTATATATATACTCAATTCCCTGCCCTTTTGGCGGAGGGAGTAATTCAAATGAAAAGAGCGTTTTGTCAGCGTTTTTGATCGTTTCTATTACTTTTTTCCCCATATCTTTTTATTTCTTATTTCTTATTTTCTTTCATGTTTCCTGTATTCTCAGACCCCTGCTTCCTGTCAGGCGGAAGACAACAAGAACAGGTCGGGAAAATTATTTTTCTTCCTGATACAAAATGTGTAGCAAATGTTTTTTTACGGTTTCCACCGGCAGGTTTTTTCTTCTTGCATAATCCTCTAGCTGGTCATTAAGGATCTTTCTGATGTCGAAGTATGTGGATTCGGGATGTGAGAAGATCAGTCCGCTCACCGAGGCGCCGGGTTCCATGGCAAAATTTTCAGTCAACCGGATATGTATGTGCTTCTCTGCCTCCAGAATTTCAAACAGGTCTTTTTTACCCGCATGATCCGGACATGCCGGATACCCGTATGCCGGTCTGATACCCCTGTACCTTGTCTGGAACAGATCTTCCAGCGTAAGTTCTTCATCTGAAGAGAAGCCCCACAGCTCTTTTCTCACTTTCAGGTGAAGCCATTCGGTAGCTGCTTCGGCTAGCCTGTCTGCCAGGGCCTTTACCATTACAGCACCATAGTCATCATGCTCTTTCTGATATTTTTCCAGATAATATTCAATACCTACACCAGCGGTCACCGCAAACGTACCGATATAATCGTTTACACCACTCTCTGCCGGGGCTACAAAATCACTCAGACAAAGATTGTGTCCCGAAGAGGTTTTGGCTTCCTGTTGTCGCAATTGGAAAAGTTTGCCTTTAAGATTTTTCCGTCCCTCGTTCTCAAACACCACGATATCATCTCCTTCGGAAGCAGCCGGAAAGATTCCTGTCACAGCCTGCACTTTCAGTATCCTGTCTTCCACCAAACGGTCCAGAAAATCCAAAGCCTCTTTATAAACACGGGTAGCTTCTTTCCCTTTTTGAGGATGATCGAGAATATCAGGGAACCTTCCTTTCAGCTCCCACACATGGAAAAAGAAAGTCCAGTCGATAAAAGGAATAATGGTTGGCAAAGGAACATCCTCAAAGACCGTGATACCCTGCCGGCGTGGCACAGGAGATTTGTAAGTTTGCCAGGGCAGTTTCGGTTTGTTTTCCCGTGCTTTGTCCAGCGTCAGAAATTTCCTGGGGATTTTGCGGTTCATGGTCCGGAGATCTTCATATTGGGTATCCACCTCCCTGAGAAAATTCTCTTTTGCTTCCGAGAGAAGGTTGCTCACCACCGTTACACTTTTCGAAGCATCTTTGACATGGATAACCCCGTTGGGGTAATGTGGCTGTATTTTTACGGCTGTGTGCAGCACCGAGGTGGTTGCTCCTCCGATCATGAGGGGTTGTTCGAAGTTTTTCTTTTTCATCTCGTCCGCCACATGTACCATTTCCTCAAGCGAAGGGGTAATCAGTCCGCTCAGCCCGATGATATCCGCTTTTTCCCTGTGGGCTGTTTCCAGGATTTTCTCTGCAGGAACCATCACCCCCAAGTCAATGATTTCATAATTATTACACTGTAAAACAATGCCTACAATATTTTTTCCTATATCGTGTACATCTCCTTTCACCGTTGCCAGCAAAACTTTTCCGGCGGTTTGTCTTTTCCCCCCGGCAGCTTTTTCTTTTTCCAGTACCGGTTCCAGAACAGCCACCGCTTTTTTCATCACGCGTGCGCTCTTTATTACCTGGGGCAGGAACATCTTTCCCGATCCGAACAAATCCCCGACAATATTCATCCCATCCATCATAGGCCCTTCAATGATGTCCAGGGCTGAAGGATAAGCGCCGATCGCTTCCTGCATATCCTCTTCCACAAAATCGGCAATACCTTTTACCAGGGAATGGATGATCCGTTCTTTGAGTGGTTTTTTCCGCCAGGCGTCTTTTTCCGTTTTTCCCTTGCTTTCTGTTTTTCCTGCGGTTTCGGCATATTCCAGCAACCGCTCCGTAGCATCCGGCCGGCGGTTGAAGATCAGATCTTCCACCAGCTCCAGCAAATCCTTAGGGATATCGTCATACAAAGGCAGGTTGCCCGCATTGACAATGGCCATATCCAGTCCGGCCTGTATGGCATGATACAGAAAAGAAGAGTGTATGGCCTCGCGGATCACATTATGCCCGCGAAAGGAAAAAGAAAGATTACTCACTCCCCCGCTGGTATGAACATAAGGCAGGTTATCCTTCACCCATTTCACCGCTTTGATAAAGTGGACCGCATAATCCGCATGCTCTTCCATGCCGGTACCTATCGCCAGAATGTTCAGGTCAAAAACAATGTCTTCCGGCGGAAAATGAATTTTTTCCGTAAGGAGCCGGTACGCTCTCCGGGCAATCTCTGTTTTTCTTTCGAAAGTGGTTGCCTGACCCTCTTCATCAAAGGCCATCACGATAGCTGCCGCTCCGTATTTTCTGATCTTGTCCGCTTTATTCAAAAAGTCTTCTTCACCTTCCTTCAGGCTGATGGAGTTGACGATTCCTTTTCCCTGCAAACACTTTAATCCCGCCTCCAGAATTTCCCATTTGGACGAATCTATCATTACAGGTACCCGGGCAATTTCCGGGTCGGCGGCCAGCAGGTTGAGAAAATATACCATGGCCTTTTCCGCATCCAGCATAGCATCATCCATGCTCACATCTATCACCTGGGCCCCGTTTTCCACCTGTTGCCGGGCCACGGACAAAGCTTCTTCATAGTTCTCTTCCCTGATCAGACGGGCAAATTTCCGCGAACCAGACACATTGGTTCGTTCACCTATATTGATCAGATTGCTTTCTTCAAAGACCTTTAAAGGTTCCAGGCCGCTAAGTTGAAGCAATGGTTTTTTCTCAGGCAGCGTACGCGGTTTTTTGCCTTTTGCTCTTGCAACAAATGCTTTAATATGTTCAGGAGTGGTTCCACAGCATCCCCCGATGATATTAACATGTCCGCCGTCCATCAGGCGTTCCAGTACTTCTCCCATCTCTTCCGGGGAAGATTCATACTCCCCGAACTGATTAGGAAATCCGGCATTGGGATGCACGCTTACGGGCAGAGAGGTTATCGCGGAGAGTTCTTCCACAAACGGCTCTATTTCTTTTGCCCCCAGCGAACAGTTCAGTCCGATGCTGAACAACGGAGCATGAGACACGGATATTACAAAAGCTTCAAGAGTCTGTCCCGAGAGGGTTCGTCCACTGGCATCCACAATCGTTGCCGAGACCATTACGGGCACTTCTTTGCCTGTTTCCCGGAAAACTTCCTGAATGCCATAGAGTCCGGCTTTGGCGTTCAGGGTATCAAAGACGGTCTCCAGCATCAACAGATCCACCCCTCCCTCAATCAGCCCCCGCGCCTGTATGGCATATGCATCCCTCAGATCATCGAAGGTAACGGCACGGTATCCCGGATCTTCCACTTTGGGAGACATAGAAGCCGTTTTATTGGTAGGGCCCATGGAGCCAATGACAAACCGGGGCTTCCCGGGGGTCTTTTTTGTAAACTCATCAGCCGTCTGTCGTGCCAGGCGTGCTGCCGCCACATTGATCTCATAAGCAAGATCTTCCATCCTGTAATCAGCCAGGGATATACGGTTGGCATTGAAGGTATTCGTCTCAATAAAATCAGCCCCCGCCTCAAGATACTGTTCGTGTATACTCCGTATTACCTCCGCACGGGTCAGCACCAGCAAATCATTGTTGCCTTTCAAAGGGGTGTCGTAATCCCGGAACCTCTCCCCGCGGTAATCCTCTTCCTGTAGTCCGAAATCCTGGATCATAGTCCCCATGGCCCCGTCCATTACCAATATGCGATTCTGCAGGATTTTTTGTATTTCCTTTTTTTTCATATGTTTCTTTTTTCCGGTTTGAAACCCGTATTGATCACGCTCACATTCTTCTTTAATAGGTCTCCTTTCTTTACAAAGAGTTCCTGCAGATGTATCTTCCCAATCCTATAATTATACGCAGGTCCTGTATAGCTTTCCGTAATTTCGTCAAAATCCAGCAGATCTATGTCTTTCTTATCCTGATACCTGAAATAAACTTCCAAAGTTACATCAGTCGTATAATATAATCCCAGATTTTGTTTTCTTTTTTTGTATTCATAGGCATAAAAGAATGAATTGGCCGAGATATCCGACAAGACCGCCGACCCGGTAGGGTGTCCCCCGGCACCTTTGCCATAAAAAAACTGCTTTTCCGCGAAAGCGGCTTCAACCACCACGCCGTTAAATTCATTATCTACCGAAAAAAGTTTCTTATCAGCAGTTAAAAACCGGGGTAAAACAAAACCGGTAAGTTCATCCTTTCCTACCCTCCCGGCATAAGGGACCAGCTTAATACGGTACCCTTTCTCCCGGGCAAACTGCATGTCCTGTGAATTGATATTGGTGATCCCCAGATGAAAAATATTTTCAGGCCGTATATAAAGCCCATAGGCATGTTCCATGATGATACTCAACTTATAGTTTGCATCGGTACCCGAGACATCAAGCCAGGGATCACTCTCTGCGAAGCCCAGGTTCTGAGCTTCCCGTAATACCTCTTCGTAGTCCCGGTTTTCATTGAACATTTTAGATAAAATATAATTGGTTGAACCGTTGAATATCCCGCGAATGGAGAAAAGCAGCTCGTTGTCGTAATATTCTTCCAGGTTTCTGATGACCGGAATGGCTCCGCACACAGCTCCTTCATACAAAAGAGAAACGTTGTTTTTTTCCTGAATACTTATTAATTCGTCCATGCGTTCGGCCACCATTTTCTTGTTGGCTGTTACCACGTTTTTACCCTGTGAGAGCGCGGTGGAAACGATGTCAAAAGCTTCTTCCGCATCATCTATCAACTCTACCACAAGATTGATTTCCGGATCGTTGAGAATATCCTTTTTGTCCCAGGTAAAATAATGCATGGGAAGGCGGCGCTTCTTATTGCGGTGTTTCACACAGATGCGTTTGATATCGGCATGAAAACCACGGCTTTTGTTCAGGACATCATGCAGTCCCTGACCTACCACCCCGTAGCCGAATAATCCTATTTTTACGTTTTGTCGGTTCATCTGTTATATTTTTTATCCCTCTCCAACCCCCTCCCCGAGGGAAGGGCAGGTCATCCTTCGCCTTGCGGACTAAGGATAACAAGGGGGAGGAGTCATTCTTCCAAAAACGGTCTAATCATTTCCGTCAGTTTTTCCGTTTCTACCAGGAACCCGTCGTGGCCGTACAGGGAATCCATTTCAACATACTTCCCGTTTTTTACATGTTCCGCAAGGTATTTTTGTTCATAAACCGGGAACAACAGATCACTTGAGATCCCTACCGAGAGCACGCGGGCTTTGATCTGTTGCAGGGCTTTTTCCACACCTCCCCGGCCACGTCCCACATTGTGCGTATCTGACAAAAGGGTAAGCAGATAATACGTATAAGCGTCAAAACGGCGTACCAGCTTGTCCCCCTGGTAATTTTGATAGGAAGAAGCCCGGAAATCCTTCAGTTTGTTTTCATCTTCTTCCCTCTGTGTTTTATTATAGATGGCATCATTCCGATAGCTCAGCAAAGCGATGGAACGGGCAGCCCTCAACCCTTTGTTTCCCCCGCCCGGGATATCCTTTTCAAAGGTAGGATCTGCCTCTATGGCCAGGCGCATAGACTGGCTGAAAGCAATTCCCCAGGGGGCATACCGGACACTGGAGGCCAAAAAAACCAGCCGTTCAATCAGGTCCGGATACATAATGGCATACTCCAGGGCCTGCTGTCCCCCGATAGACCCGCCGATGATCATTCGTATCTTTTTTATGCCCAGGTGTTTCCGCACCAGTTCGTGTCCTCTCACCACATCCCGGAAAGTGATCAGCGGAAAAGAGCGGAACCAGGGTTTTCCCGTTTGGGGATTGACGGACATAGGCCCGGTAGAACCGTAACAGGATCCCAGAATATTGGCACATACAATAAAATATTTATCCGTATCCAGCAACAGCCCCGGGCCCACCATGCCCGGCCACCATTCACTTACGTCGGAATTGGCGGTCAGGGCATGGCACACCCAGATCACATTGTCTCCGGCATGGTTCAGGGTACCGAAAGTATGCCAGGTAATCTCCACTCCGGGCAGTACACCTCCCGCTTCGAGCGGAAAGGGTTCCGTTATTTTTATTTTTTCCGGGGCCATAGGGTCATCCTATACTATTAAATGCCTGATCAAAATCGGCAATGATATCATCAATATGTTCTATGCCCACCGAGACCCTCAGCAGGTTGGGTGTCACCCCTGCCGTTTTCTGTTCCTCTTCTGACAATTGCTGATGGGTCGTCGCTGCAGGTTGAATAATCAGGGTACGGGCATCTCCGACATTGGCCAGATGACTCACCAGATGGAGGGCTTCCACAAACCTGGCCGTCTGTTCCATGGAGCCTTTGATTGTAAAGGCAAGCACTCCCCCCGGGCCTTTGGGGAGATATTTCTTTGCCAGCCCGTAATTCGGGTTGTCCGGGAGTCCGGGATAGTTTACAGCCTCAACTTTAGGATGTTTCGCCAACCACTCAGCCAGCGCCTGTGTGTTTTCAATATGCCGCTCCATGCGCAGGGAAAGGGTCTCCAACCCCTGCAACAAAAGAAATGAATTAAACGGGCTGATGCTCGGGCCGTAATCACGAAGTCCTTCGACACGGGCCCTGATGATAAAAGCAATGTTCCCGAAAGAAGAACCCTCCCCAAATGTCTCCCAGTAACGCAGTCCGTGATATCCTTTGGAGGGCTCGGTGAACTGCGGAAATTTCCCATTGCCCCAGTTGAAGTTTCCTGCATCGGTGATCACTCCGCCGATGCTGGTCCCGTGACCGCCGATCCACTTTGTAGCCGACTCAACAACAATATTAGCGCCGTGTTCTATGGGCCGGAAAAGAAAACCTCCGGCACCGAACGTATTATCCACGATGAGAGGGATATCGTATTTCTGCGCCAGGAGGGCAAATTTTTCGAAATCCGGAATATTGAACGCAGGGTTGCCTATGGTCTCCAGGTAAATGGCCCGGGTGTTGTCATCTATTCTCTTCTCAAACTCTCCTGGTTCCAGATTCGGAGCAAACCGGGCCTCTATACCCAATCCTTTCAACGTAACCTTAAACTGATTAAAGGTTCCTCCGTAAAGATAAGGCGAAGTCACAAAGTTGTCCCCCTGCATCATAATGTTGGTCAGCGCCAGGAACTGGGCTGCATGACCCGATGAAGTGGCCAGCGAAGCCACCCCTCCCTCCAGGGTTGCCATCCGCTGCTCAAAGACATCCGTGGTAGGATTGTTAATTCGCGTATAAATATTCCCAAATTCCTTCAGCGCAAACAGATCGGCACCGTGAGCCGAATCTTTAAACACATAGGAAGTGGTCTGGTAAATGGGCACAGCCCGTGACAACGTGGTTGGTTCGGGCGTGTATCCTGCATGGATCTGGTTGGTTTCAAAATGATATTTCATGTTTTTTGTTTTTAAATCGATAAGATAATAAATGATATAAATTAGCTATCCTGCCCGATGATGGCAGGGTAATCCTCGCCTTACAACCCCATGAGGCTGAAGGCTAGCACATGCACATAGGCATGAGTGGCATAATGAAATTGCGGAAAGAAAGATGGATGTAAGAAACAGACGTACCGGTCTGCTGTTTTTTGACTGTAGTACTCTGCTCTGATTTTTTCATGGTCCTAGCATTAAATTTATCATCTCCCGAAAAGCCGGGATTAGGTTTTAGCACCTTCCTCCGTTGCCGGGGGGGTTGCTAGAGGTTCTCAGAGCCTAATCTCTCCC
>JANTHB010000033.1 GCA_024762655.1 Bacteroidales bacterium | reverse complement strand
CCTTCTCCCAGCTCCCGGTAAAAAAGTTTCATGAAATTTAACGTAGTTGTTGTAAATACATCTGGATCGTGTTTTCCAGACCGTAGTATAATGCATCGGAAATCAGGGCATGTCCGATGGACACTTCGTCAAGATAAGGGATATGCTGATGGAAGTATCTTAAATTATCCAGGTTCAGATCGTGACCGGCATTGATCCCAAGCGCCAGACGATGAGCCAGCCTGGCGGCTTCTGTAAAAGGCCGGATCGCTTCTTCCCTGTTTTTTCGATATCCGGCAGCGTATGGTTCGGTATATAACTCAATGCGGTCGGTACCTGTTTTCGGAGCATAGTTGATATTTTCAGGATCCGTATCTACAAAAAGAGAGGTGCGTATTCCTTTCTGATGCAATGTGCCGATGATTTCCGTAAGGAAAGCTATGTTTTCTTTTATCTGCCAGCCGGCATTGGAGGTAAGGGTATCCGGCGGGTCAGGGACCAGGGTTACCTGGTCGGGAACCACCTCCAGCACCAGTTTCATAAAACGCTCGCCCGGATACCCTTCCACATTGAATTCGGTATGCAGCACCGGCCGGATATCCCTGACATCCCTGTACCGGATATGACGTTCATCCGGCCGGGGATGAACCGTGATTCCTTCTGCTCCGAAACGTTCACAGTTGATGGCTGCTTCCAGCACATCAGGGATATTTCCGCCACGGGCATTCCGTATTGTCGCAATTTTATTTATATTTACACTTAAACGCGTCATATTTCTTATCTTTTTATATTATCTTTCGGCAAAGTTACAAGGTTTTTTCTGGATTGATCATTATGTTGGCAAAAGATTTGATTTCAGACATCGTCCCGGCACTCCATACCTCCGATACCGGACAAAAAGCATTGAACTGGATGGAGGTGTTCAGGGTATCCCATCTGCCTATCGTAAATGATAAGGAATTTCTTGGATTGATCTCAGATACCGATATCTATGACATGAATATGGCGGATGAACCCATAGGAAATCATAATCTGTCCCTGTTCAGTCCTTTTGTTTATCTGGATCAACACATCTATGAGGTGATCGAGATCGTTTCCCGCCTGAAGTTAACCGTGGTGCCTGTGCTGGACAGACAAAAGAATTATCTGGGAATGATCACCAATCATGATCTGATCCAATATTTTGCAGGGCTTACCGCCGTAAAAAATCCCGGTGCCATTCTGGTGCTTGAATTGCACCAGAATGATTATTCCCTGAGCCAGATCGCACAGATGGTGGAATCGAATGACGCCAAAATCCTGAGCATGTATATTCAACCGCATGAAGATTCTACAAAAATGGAAGTGATCCTGAAAATTAACAGAACGGAGGTGTCTTCTATCATTAGCACTTTTGAGCGTTATGATTATAATGTTAAAGCATCGTTTATGAACGACCAGGAGCTGGATACCTTTTATGCCAGCCGGTTTGATGAATTTATGATGTACTTGAATATTTGATCTTTATATACATTACGCATGAGAATCGCCGTTTACGGAAAGAAAATTACCGCTGAGTTTTTTCCATATTTTCAACTGATGTGTGAAAAATTCAGACAATATGGTGCTGATGTTATTCTTTACAGGGAGTTATATGAGAATGTCAAACATGATTTCGACTATCCGTTTAATCATAATCACTTCTTTTCAGAACATACGGATTTTGGGAAAGAGGTTGACTTTTTACTCAGTGTAGGCGGGGACGGGACCTTTCTGGAAGCCGTTTCTTTTGTGCGCAGGAATTCCATCCCGATTATCGGCATAAACAGTGGCCGGCTGGGCTTTCTGGCTAGTATCTCCCGCGAAAATATCGGTAAATCCATTGATGCCATTTTCAGCCGGAAATTTACATTGGAAAAGAGATCATTGATTGAGTTGGAAAATCCAAAGGGACTCCTCCGGGATTTTCCTTTTGCCTTAAACGAGTTTGCCGTTCAGAAAAAAGGAACGGGTATGATTAACATTGAGGTGATGATGGACGGCAAACATCTCAACACCTACTGGGCCGACGGCTTGATCGTTTCTACTCCCACAGGCTCTACAGGCTATTCCATGAGCGTTGGCGGACCGATCGTGATACCCGGGTCTATGAATTTTATTCTCAGCCCGATAGCTCCTCATAACCTTACGGTCAGGCCGGTGGTGATTCCCGATAATTATGAGTTGACGGTAAAAGTCTCCACCCGCCAGGATGCCTATTGGGTCTCCATGGATTCAAGATCGGAAGTCTATACCGGAAAGGCACCTCTGAAGATTAAAAAAGCCGGCTTTTTTATCCGGGTACTCAAACTGGAAGATATTGACTATTTTGAGACACTGCGGACAAAATTGATGTGGGGCGCCGATAAAAGAGTGTGAAGTGTTGATAATCATCTGAAATAAAAGAATGTGTGTGCCGGGGGAGTTAGAATTGCAATACCTCCTGTTTGATGATAAAAAGGTAGCTCTATGTAGTTGGGAACGATTAAAAAAGTAAGTTAACATGGGTAAAAGTGAAAATTTTTCTATATTTGTCATAAAGAAATCATAGCATGAGAAAGTTATTTGCCAGGATAACATTGTTTATCACTATATTTTCTCTGTTTGCAGTTACCGGTCAATCCCAGATTTGGAAGTTGCGCAGGTATGAAATGAGTGCAGGGATTGGCATTGCCAACTATTTTGGAGATATTGGCGGTTATTCACCGGGACAGAACCTGTTGGGATTAAAAGATCTGTCCTTTAAGAGTACCCGTCCGATGTTGCATGTGGGTATGAGGTATAAACTTTATGAGATAGGCTGGCTTAATTTCAATCTTGCTTTTGGAGAATTGCACGGTAGCGATGCCGGCGGGGTAAATGAGAGAAGGGGGATCGAATTCAAATCTTTTCTTGTGGAACCTTCCCTGCGTTATGAACAGGCGATTATCAACGGACGTGCCAACCAAAGTTATCTCATGATGAAAGGCAGGGGCATTTCTTCTTTTGCCAGTAGTCTGAGTGTTTACGTTTTTGCCGGCCTGGGGGCGGCCATACTCAATGTTAGATCCATAGAAGATCCTTATAATAGGATGAATCCGGGCCTTAAAGTGACCTTGAGCATCCCCGCAGGCGGCGCTGTCCGGTTTGCTTTGGATCCCAACTGGGACCTGGGCTTTGAAGTAGGGCCACACTTTACTCTTACTGACTATGCCGATGGTTTTACCTCACCACAATATTCCAAATTTAACGACGTTTATTTTTTTACAAGCGTTCATGTTATTTGGAAACTGAGGACCTCTAGGAAGAATCTTCCGATCTTCAGGTTCTAGGAGCCAAAAGAAAATTGTATGAGAAAACATTGGTTACTCCTTTTCCTCCTGACAGTATCGGGATCACAGATTGCTTATTCACAGCAGAAGACCAAAATCATTCAGAATATAGGCGTATTTGCCGGGGGATCTTATTATTTCGGGGACATTAATCCGGAGAGAATGTTTTATGATCTGTCACCGGCTTTCGGTGGTTTTTATAATTTCTGGATTAACAAAAGGTATGCCGTACGGACTAATGTTTACTATGGAGGACTGAAAGCCAGCGGACAGGATTTTGATTATTCCTTTCTGCCTTTACGGAATGCTTCTTTTTCCGAATCTTTCCTGGATATGGCCATCCAGTTTGAGTTTAATTTTTTGCCTTACGGGTATGATCCCAGAAAAACATTATTTACTCCGTATGTTGCCGGGGGGGCAGGCTTTGTCTTTATTTTTGGGAACCCTAAAGTAGCCAATCAGTTTGTGTTGCCTGTTAATCTGGGGCTCAAGGTTAACCTGAGTAAAAAGATAGACGTTGGCGCTGAATGGGGCTTCAGGAAAACATTTAACGATTACCTTGATACCTGGTCTCCTGCCGACCCTTCCGTCGGATTGGTGCCCCCGGATGTAAAATCTTTTTCTCATAATAATGATTGGTACTCATTTGTTGGTATATTTGCAAGCTTCAAAATATTTTATGACCGGGAAAATTGTCCGGCTTACTGGGATAGTAATGATCAATAGAAGATGGCTTTAAAGGATAATACAGAGATCGATAAAGACAAGATACCGGTTCATGTGGCTGTTATTATGGATGGCAACGGCCGCTGGGCCAAACGCAAAGGGAAGGAGAGGGTCGTAGGCCATCAGCATGGCGTAAAGGCCGTGAGAGAGGTTACCGAAGCTGCCGCTGAACTGGGCGTGAAATATCTGACACTTTTTGCCTTCTCTACCGAAAACTGGCAACGGCCTTCCGACGAAGTGAACGCCCTGATGTCTTTGCTTGTGACTACCCTTAATGCCGAGATCAGTACCCTGATGGAAAATAATATAAAGCTTAGAACCATAGGTAATCTGGATATTATGCCTGCGCAGGTGAGGAAAAACCTGATGAAAACCATTGACCGGACAGCAGAAAACAAAGGGATGACACTTATCCTCGCCTTAAGCTACAGTGCACGGTGGGAGATTGCAAAGGCGGCCCGCGAGATGGCCAGGGATGCCACGGAAGGGAAACTCAATGTTGACAGTATTGATGAACTCCTTTTCTCGGAATACCTGCAAACAAAAGATATCCCTGACCCCGATATATTGATCCGCACAAGCGGAGAATACAGGATCAGCAATTTTCTCCTGTGGCAAATAGCGTATACCGAATTGTATTTTACAAAAAAATTGTGGCCCGATATCAGGAAAAAAGATCTCGTTAAAGCGATCATAGACTATCAACGCCGGGAGAGAAGATTCGGACGTATCAGTGAACAGACAAAAATGAATGTGGATAGGTAAAGTGTTGTGTATTATGTGGAGAAAATTCTTAGTAGTGCTCTTATTTGTTTCCGGAATCCAGGGGGCTTCTTTTTCGCAGGATAAAGATACGCTGAATCAGAATCTCCCCGTGGTGGATTATTCCAACCCCAAGAGTTATATCCTGGGCGGTATAACCATCTCGGGGATCAAGTATCTGGATAAAGGTATATTGGTACAACTTACCGGCTTAAATGCCGGCCAGCGAATACAGATCCCCGGATCGGATGTAACCAATTCAATAAAAAAACTGTGGAAACAAGGCCTGTTTTCCGATATAAAAGTGACCTATTCACGAATCGACAGTGGAAAAATTTACCTGGATTATTACTTGCAGGAAAGACCCCGTCTGTCAAAGATTGAATTTAAAGGGATCAGAAAAAGTGAACAGGACGACCTGCAGGAGAAAATCAATGTGTTAGCGGGAAGTCAGGTGACGGAGAATCTCCTTAACAATACCCGCAAGATCATTCGGGAACATTATATTGAAAAAGGATTTCTGGACGTGTCGGTAACTATCCGGCAAAAGAAAGATCCCCGCTTTCAGAACAGCATATTGCTGGTGGCTGACATCAATAAAGGAAAAAAAGTGAAGATCGGCATGATTGATTTCGAAGGGAACAAAGTTTTCCCTGACAAGAAGTTGAGACATGTCATGAAAAAAACTAAAAAGAAAGACTGGAATATTTTCAAAGCTTCCAAATTTGTTGAAAAAGATTATAAGGAAGATAAAAAGAAACTGGTTGAGTTCTATAATGAAAACGGTTACCGGGATTTTAAAATCTTGGGCGACTCAACCTATACCCTAGAGGAAAACAGGATAGCCCTGGTCATAAAAATTTATGAAGGAGACCGGTATTATTTCAGGAATATTACCTGGGTGGGGAACACCAAATTTCCTTCGGCCCTGTTGAGTCAGCGTCTGGGCATCAAGAAGGGGGATCCTTATGATCTGAAGATGCTGAATAAGCGGCTGAGAGAGGATGAGGATGCGGTACAGTCAATCTATATGGATGACGGTTACTTGTTTTCGGATATAACCCCTGTAGAACAAAAAATTGAGCATGATTCCATAGACCTTGAAATGCGTGTTTTCGAAGGGGAGCAGGCTACCGTAAACAGGGTGATCATCAAAGGAAATACCAAGACCAATGAACATGTGGTTCGCCGGGAGCTGAGGACACTTCCGGGCGAGTTGTTTAGCAAATCGGATATTGTACGTTCGGTACGTGAACTGGCGCAGCTGGGTCACTTCGACCCTGAGAAAATCAATCCCGTGCCTATCCCCAATCCGGCCAGCGGCACGGTGGACCTGGAATATAATCTGGAGGAGAAAGCCAATGACCAGTTTGAGATTTCCGGGGGTTGGGGGGCCAATATGCTTGTGGGTACGGTCGGCTTGCGGTTTAATAATTTCTCGGTCAGGAACATGTTTAATCCCAAAGCCTGGCGTCCCATCCCTACAGGGGACGGTCAGTCTGTGAGCTTGCGAGCCCAAACCAACGGGAAATATTATCAGGCTTATAGCTTTGGGTTTACGGAACCCTGGTTCGGAGGGAAGAAACATAATACATTCTCCTTTTCCGTTTACCGCACCGGACAAACCAACGGCCGCAAAAAAGGCGATCTGGCGCGCCAGGCCCTGAATATTTCCGGAGCAAGCCTGGGGTTGCAAAAAAGACTGAAATGGCCCGATGACTATTTCAGCCTCTACACCGGCCTCTCTTTTCAGAACTACGAACTGAACAACTGGAACCGGAGCTTTCTGTTTGAAAACGGGAACTCAAACAACTTTAGCCTTACCACCACTTTCGGCAGATTTTCAGCAGGACCCAATCCTATTTATCCCCAGGGAGGATCCAATGTTTCCCTCTCCCTGCAACTGACCCCTCCGTATTCCTGGTTTAATAATAAAAATTATTCAGATCCGGAAATGCCTGATAAAGAGTTTTATAGATGGGTCGAATATCATAAATGGGTATTTAAAACAGACTGGTATCAAACTTTGGCAGGAAAATTGGTGTTACGTACCAGGTTCGACTTCGGTTATCTCGGTTATTATAACAGGGATGTGGGCCCTTCGCCTTTTGAAAGATTCGACGTCGGAGGTGACGGGATGTCCGGATATAACCTCTACGGAGTTACCACTGTCGGTCTCCGTGGATATGAAAACGGTTCTTTGACACCTTACAGAAAAAACAGGATAGGAGAATACAAAAAAGCAGGGAATGTTTACCAGAAAGTTACCCTGGAATTGAGGTATCCCATTACCCTGCAGGCTCAGGCCACGGTATTCGTTCTGGGTTTTCTGGAAGGAGGAAATGCCTGGAGCAGAATCCAGGATTATAACCCGTTTGGGATCAGAAGATCTGCCGGTATTGGTTTGCGGGCGTTCCTCCCTATGTTCGGATTGCTCGGAATTGACTGGGGTTATGGCTTTAACTCCCTGCCGGGCCAACCCGGTCCCAGCGGCGGCCATTTCCACTTTACCATTGGCCAGGAATTCTGATTTTATGTCTAACATAATAATTTATGCGCTATGAAAAAGTCTATAGTTTTAATTTCGATGATAATGTTGTCTGCCGGCATAAGCTGGGGACAAAAATATGCTTTTGTGGATACCGAATATATCTTAAACAATATTCCTTCTTACAAAGCAGCTCAGGACAAACTGAATACCCTCTCAAAACAGTGGGAAAAAGAGATCTCTGACAAATACGCCGAGATAGATAAGCTGTACAAAGCCTATCAGAATGAGGCGGTATTGTTAACCCCGGAAATGAAGAAAAAACGGGAAAATGAAATCATCTCCAAAGAACAGGTAGCGAAAGATCTTCAGAAAAAATATTTCGGACCCGAAGGAGATCTTTTCAAAAAAAGAGAAGAACTGGTTAAACCGATCCAGGACGAAGTTTATAATGCTGTAAAGAAATTGGCCGTCGAAGGAAATTATGCCGTGATCTTTGATACCGCTGGCGGACCGGTCTTTCTGTATACCAATCCGCGTTATGACCTGAGCGATCAGGTTTTGAAACAGATGGGATATAAAGAATAAATAAATTACTTACATTTGTCGCTGAAATGTACCGGAGTTTATATTTGAAGTTTAACTAAAAATAAATAACCAGATGAAAAAAAGTATTAGTATTTTATTGGTGTTGATATTGTTTGGATGGGGCCTGTCGGCGCAGGCACAACAGAAATTTAAATTCGGACATATTAACAGTCAGGAACTTTTGCAGGCTATGCCAGAAAATGATAGTGCACAGGCTCATCTGCAACGTTTTGCAAAGGAGTTACAAGACCAGTATGATGCCATGCAGGTGGAATACAATAAAAAAGCCCAGGAGTTCCAGGATCAGCAAAATAACCTGACTGAACTGATCAAGAAAACAAAACTCGAAGAACTACAACATATACAGCAAACCATGCAGGACTTTCAGAACAATGCCCAGCAGGAGATGCAGAAAAAACAGGCCGAAGTGCTTCAGCCTATCATTGACAAAGCCAACCAGGCGATCAAAGATGTGGCTCAGGAAAATGGGTTTACCTATATCTTTGATATCTCCAGAGGGACCATTCTTTATTTTTCCGATCAGAGCATTGATATCCTGCCATTGGTAAAAAAGAAACTGGGGATCCAGTAAATAATATGTCTATAATTTATTATCTTGGAAGGCCATCTTTGGGATGGTCTTTCTTTTTTTGTAAAATTTATGTCTTATGAAGATGGATGCCAACAGACCTATTGGTGTTTTTGACTCGGGCGTAGGAGGACTGACGGTAGCCCATGCCCTCAAACAGGTAATGCCCGAAGAAAGGATGATCTATTTCGGCGATACGGCCCATCTGCCTTACGGGGAAAAATCCCCCGAGGCCATTCTTCATTATGCCGATAAGATTACCCGTTTTTTAATGGACCAAGACTGCAAAACGGTTGTGATCGCCTGCAATTCGGCATCCTCCGTTGCATACGGGCCTCTCAGGGATTGGTACGGAACAGAAGTGGATATTGTAAATGTAATCGACCCGGTGGTGGAGTATTACCTGGAACATCTGGCTCCAGCAAAAGTAGGAGTGATTGGGACCAAAGCAACCATCCGCTCGGGCGCATATGAGAAAAAAATAAAGGAAAAAAGTCCTGAGGCCGGCGTGATCTCCAGGGCAACCCCCCTGCTGGTCCCCATGATTGAAGAAGGCTTTATTTTTGATAACATCAGCAATGCGATCATTCGTGCCTACCTGTCTGATGAACCGCTCCGGTCGGTAGAAGCTTTAATACTGGGCTGCACCCATTATCCGATCATTAAAAACCAGATCAGTAAATTTTATGATTTTTCTGTGGAGATACTCGACTCGGCCGCTATTGTAGCCCGTACTGTGAAAGATCTGCTGGGGGAAAAAGATTTGCTGCGTAGGAGTGGGGATGGGCAAAAAGATGTTTTTTACGTGTCAGACTATACCCCTTACTTTGAAAAAATATCAGGCATGTTCTTCGAAGAAAAAATAAATCTTAAAAAGCTGGATCTGTGGAAGGACGAATAAGAAACGTTTGATCCTATTTACAGATACCATTTGGCATAGCTGATGTAATTATCCGCTGTCCGCAGGATCAGGTCCCTGGTTTGTTTTTCGCTCACTTCTCCGATTTTTTTTGCCGGCACTCCGGCGTAGATACTCCCGGGTTCAACGACGGTATGCTCCTTGAGCAGGGCCCCGGCTGCTATGATGGAATGCTTTCCGATATGTGTATAGTCCATGATAATGGCCCCCATACCGATAAGCACCTCCTCTTCAATGGTGGCTCCGTGAAGGATCACGCCATGACCTACCGAGACATTGTCTCCGATATGAATCGTTGTCTTTTGATAGGTCGTATGCAGGATGCAGCCATCCTGAATGTTTACGCGGCGGCCGATACGAATATAATTGACGTCTCCCCGGAGAACAGAACCGAACCAGATACTGCAACGGTCTCCGATTATGATGTCCCCGATCAACACAGCCGTATCTGCAATGAAACAGTCTTTACCGATTTTGGGGGTAATGCCCCGTATGGTTTTGATATTCATAAATAAATCTCTTTATTTGCAAAAAATCATCCAAAAGCAATTTAAATCACAGAAAGATATAAAAACTATTAAAAAACATAAAATAATCGGGGTTGCCATAGTAGAAAATCCTTACTTTTGCAGAGAATAATAAAAGAAAGAGTTGAAACGAATGCATATAAGGCCAACAGGTTTTTATATGCATTTAACTTATTGATACAAAATAAAATAACTATTCATGACAAAAAAAAACAAGCCTATTGAACTGGAAGATGTCGTCATCAGGTTTTCGGGAGATTCCGGTGATGGTATGCAGTTGACGGGGACGTTGTTTTCCAATACGGCTGCATTACTTGGCAATGATATTGCTACTTTTCCTGATTATCCGGCAGAGATACGCGCTCCGCAGGGGACTGTAGGAGGTGTTTCCGGCTTTCAGGTTCACTTCGGACATGCTCGTGTAAAAACCCCGGGTGACCTGGCGGATGTGCTGGTGGCTATGAACCCGGCTGCCCTGAAAGCCAATGCTCGCTGGCTAAAACCCGGAGCAATGATTATCATTGATGTGGATAACTTTACCCCTAAGAACATTGAAAAAGCAGGCTATAATGAAGATCCCATCAAGGAAGAAAAACTGGAAGATTATAATGTTATACAGGCTCCTATAACCTCTCTGACAAAACGTGCACTGGAGGACATGGGACTGGATATGAAAAGCGTGCTCCGTAGTAAGAATATGTTCGCCCTCGGTATGATATATTGGGTTTTTAACCGTCCGCTGAAGTTTACGGAAGACTTTTTCAAAAGTAAATTCAAAAAGAAACCCGAAATCATCGAGGCCAATGAGCGTGTTCTGAAAGCCGGTTATTATTATGCCGAGACCATTGAGGCCTTGCATGTTACCTATGTTGTCAAACCGGCGGAGATCGAAAAAGGGACCTACCGGAATATCAACGGGAACACGGCTACAGCCTGGGGACTGATCGCTGCTTCCGAAAAAGCAGGCTTGCAGCTTTTTGTCGGTTCCTATCCCATAACACCGGCTACCGGTATTCTTGAAGAGCTGGCTTTGCGAAAGAACCTGGGGGTTATAACGGTTCAGGCCGAAGATGAGATCGCCGGGATCACTACTTCTATCGGTGCCAGTTTTGCAGGACTTCTGGCAGCTACGACTACTTCAGGACCGGGCCTTGCACTGAAATCCGAAGCCCTAGGCCTGGCCGTGATCACAGAATTGCCCCTGGTGGTGGTGGATGTTCAGCGGGGGGGGCCCTCTACCGGTCTGCCTACAAAAACAGAACAATCCGATTTGATGCAGGTACTTTATGGCCGTAACGGAGAAAGCCCCGTGGCTGTGGTAGCCGCCAGCACACCGGCCAACTGTTTTTATTATGCTTTTGAAGCTGCACGGCTCGCACTGGAACATATGACCCCCGTAGTCCTGATGACTGACGGTTTTCTGGCCAATGGCACTGAGCCCTGGAAAATCCCCGCCATGAGTGATTTGCCGGAGATAAAGCCACGCATCGTTCCGGAAGGCACTGAAGACTATAAACCTTACAAAAGAGATCCGGAAACCCTGGCACGCGGTTGGGCCATCCCCGGTACCCCCGGCCTGGAACATCGTATCGGCGGCCTGGAAAAAGATGAAATCTCCGGAAATGTTTCCTACGACCCTGTAAACCACCAGGTAATGACCAATATCCGGGCCGAAAAAGTCAAAAGAATAGTCCATGATATTCCCGCACTGAAAGTGGATGGCGAACAGGAAGGCGATGTGTTGCTGGTGGGCTGGGGAAGTACCTATGGCCACCTGAAATCAGCACAGGAAGAATTGGATAAGGAAGGGAAAAAAGTCGGACTGGCACATTTTAATTACATTAACCCTCTTCCGGGAAATGTGGAGGATGTTCTGAGAAAATTTAAAAAGATACTGGTTTGCGAATTGAATATGGGCCAGTTCGCCGGTTATCTCAGAATGAATTTCCCACAGTTCGATTATCATCAATTAAATAAAGTGCAAGGTTTACCTTTTACCGTGGCAGAGATCAAAGATGCTGTCAATAATTTAAAGGAGGGATAAGATATGTCTAAAGAAACATCACAAGAGGTGGTATATACACCTAAAGACTTTAAAAGCGATCAGGAAGTTAGATGGTGCCCGGGTTGCGGCGATCATGCCATCCTTAACAGTGTGCAAAGGGCCATGAGCCAGCTGGGGATAAAAAAGGAAAAATATGCCGTTATCTCTGGAATAGGCTGTTCTTCAAGATTCCCTTACTATATGGCGACGTATGGTTTTCACGGGATCCATGGACGTGCCGCCGCTATCTCAACAGGCGTTAAAGTGGCTAACCCCGAACTCTCGGTCTGGACCATCACCGGTGACGGAGATTCTCTGGCGATCGGAGGAAATCATCTTATACATGTCGCCAGAAGAAATGTGGATATTAATCTTCTGCTGTTTAATAACCGCATTTACGGACTGACCAAAGGTCAATACTCTCCTACCTCCGTAAAAGGCCAGATTACCAAAACTTCTCCCTACGGCACCGTCGAGCCTCCTTTTAATCCGGGAGAACTGGTCATTGGCGCCAAAGGTAAATTTTTTGCCAGGACCATAGACGGCAACATTAAACTCTCTACGGAGATTTTTACCGAAGCTGCCCGACACGAAGGGACGTCTGTGGTGGAGGTTTTACAGAATTGTGTGATCTATAATAACGGAGCCTATGCCGATATTACAGACCGTGAACACAAAGAAGACCGGCAGATTATCCTCCGCGACGGTGAGCCCATGATCTTCGGAAAAGAACGGGACAAAGGATTGATCCTCGACCGGGAACATATGAAACTAAAAGTGGTAAAGATCGGGGAAAACGGAATCACCGAAAAAGATATTCTGGTACATAACAGTACCGAAAACAATCCCGGCCTGCACATGATGCTGGTTAACATGCGCTGGCCAAATTATCCCGTGGCCTTGGGAATTATCCGGAATGTCGCAGCCCCGACTTATGATATGGCAGTGCATGCCCAGATCGGAAAAGTGAAAGAATCTTCCCCCATCAAAAAAATGGACGACCTGTTAACCAGTGGAAATACCTGGGAAGTGAAATAATTTACCTGCTGAATATATTATGAAATCACAAATTCCCGGCATTGTCAAATGTCGGGATTTTTTTTGCCCCGTGTCTTTCTGCTTTTTATTATGAAAGCCTTATCTTTACTTACGATATCAAGCAGCAACTTATGAAAAACAAACCTTTGAACGATCCGTATCAAAGAGCCCTGGAAGATAAAAACAAAAGCTTCAGGGAACTGGCCTATATCAGTGAAGCCTCGGAAATAATCCGGCAGAACAAACCGCTGGACGACGTGATAGACCAGCTTATCTTTCTGATAAAACGGCATGCCGTAATCCCCAATGCCACGAATGTACGTATCAGTTGTCAGAACAGAAAATTCCTTTCCCCCGATTTTCAGATATCCGGCCTTTTTATAACCGAAGAGATTAATACCCTGGATGGGGGGAAAGGGGATATTACCATTTATTATTCCAAAGACTATTTTCCCGTTAATGAAGATATCGAGCTGATGCTCAGAGACGACAAAATACTTATTCGTGACATTGGGCGCATTCTTACCGATTATATAGACCGTATTAGAAGCAAGGCTGTTTTTGAGCAGGATGAGACCAGCAAGGAAGTATTGTCTTCCGGAGTTACACGGTTGACAAGCAGGAAGTTACTGCAGTTGTTTCTGGACAAGCATAATGCCGACAGAGATCTCTTCCATGATCTCATGCCTTTTAAGGTAAAGGAGATTCTGCTGGTAGCAAGCCTGTATGATGCTTACAGTATTGAAGGAGAAGGTCAGTTTACGGATCATATTCTGGGAGAGTACCATCAGCTTAACCTTACCTCCATACCCAGGATAACAGCGGTATCCTCCGGCGAGGAGGCACTCAAAAGGATGAAATCAAAGCATTTTGATCAGATCATTATCATGATCGGTGCAGATAAGAAATCCCCGATCCGTCTGTACCGTAAGATAAAAAAAGCCCATCCTTATCTGCCTACCTACTTGTTGCTGAATAACAACAATGATATCCCCCTGATACGGCATGAACTCCGGAAACTCGAACCTCATGATCACTTTTTTGTGTGGAACGGCGATTCAAAAGTGTTCTTTGCCATGGTGAAGCTTCTGGAAGACTGGGTAAATGCTGATAATGACACCCGTATAGCTTATACCCGGGTGATCTTACTGGTGGAAGACAATACCAAGTATTTTTCACGTTATTTGCCTGTGCTTTATACCACGATTCTTGAACAAACGCGGAATCTGATCGAAGATGTAGGCATTGACGACCGGTATAAAGTGCTGAAGTTGCGTGCCAGACCCAAGGTGGTGCTGGCTACCACCTATGAGGAGGCCATCGAGGTGATCAGAAAATACAAAGATTATCTCCTGGGTGTCATCTCGGATGCACGCTTTCCGAAAGAGGGCCGGATGTACAGCCGGGCAGGATATGAGCTGTTGAAATATATCCGGAAGTTTTTGCCGAACCTTCCCCTGATCCTTCAGTCCTATGAAACAATCAATGAAAAACTGGCTGCCGAATTAAATGCAAATTTTATTGATAAAAATTCCGCTACCCTTTTTCAGGATCTTCGTCATTTTATTAATTACTATCTTGGATTCGGACATTTCGTCTACCGGGATAAGGATGGAAAAGAAATTGCAGTGGCCCGCTCTATGGCAGAGTTTGAAGATTATCTGAAAACCATCCCGGAAGATTCACTGGCATATCATTCTATGAAGAATCATTTCTCTCTTTGGCTTATGGCAAGGGGAGAAACTATGATAGCCAAACTAATTAATCCGTTGAAAGTGTCGGATTTCAGAAGCATAAAGGAGCTGAGGGAATTTTTAATCAATACGGTCCGTCAACGCAGGAGAGAGCAGGACAAAGGAAAAATAGTGCCTTTCTCCGAACAGGCGGTGCTCGACGAAACCAATATCGTCAGCCTCTCCTCCGGTTCGTTGGGAGGAAAAGGCAGAGGACTTACTTTCACCAATACGCTGATTTATAAATTCGGCCTGTCCGAATTGGTTGCCGGGATCAATATGCGCATTCCGAGAACTTCTATTATCGGGACGGATGAATTTGACTTGTTCATGGAAAGAAACCAATTGAGAGAATTGGTTTTTTCAGGGGAAGATTACCTCAGGTTACAGGAAAAATTTCTGGAAGGTACGCTGACGGACGAACTGGAGAAGAAATTAAGGATCCTGTTGCAGAAAATCAGGAATCCATTGGCGGTCCGCTCATCCAGTCTCCTGGAAGATTCTTTGACACAGCCTTTTTCGGGAATCTTCGGAACCTATATTTTGCCCAATACCCACCCCGATCTGGAAGTCTGCCTCAGACAAACGGAAGATGCGATAAAACTGGTTTTTGCCTCCATTTACTCTCCGCAGGCCCGGAGATATTTTGAAGCCATTGATTATAAGATTGATGAAGAGAAAATGGCGGTGGTCATCCAGGAGGTGGTGGGCTCCGTTCATGGTGATTTTTACTATCCTCACATCAGCGGTACCGCTCAGTCCTATAACTACTACCCCGTAGCCCACATGAAACCCGAAGAAGGTTTTGCCCTGGCTGCAATCGGCCTGGGTCAGTATGTAATGACCGGCGAAAAAACCTATCGTTTCTCGCCTCGTTATCCCAAAAATGAAATATATACTCCCAAATATCTGATAAAAAATTCCCAGACGGAATTCTTTGCTGTGGACCTGAGAAAAGATGACCTGAACCTGCTGGAGGGCGAAGAAGCCGGTCTGGCCAGGCTTCCCCTCGACCAGGCCGAGAAAGACGGAACCCTGAAACATTGTGTGTCGGTTTATGATGCCAATAACGACAGGCTGGAGCCCGGACTGGAGGTGCCGGGCCCCCGCGTGGTGAACTTTGCCAATATTCTGAAATATGATTATATCCCCCTGGCCAGAACCATTGATTTTACCTTAGACCTGTTTAAGGAAGCCCTGGGATCACTGGTGGAGATTGAGTATGCCGTGGATCTGAAGAAAGATGAAGACGGCAAAGCTTCTTTTTATGTTTTGCAGATAAAACCCCTGGTTAGCGCAGAACTGGATTTTAAAATAGATTTTGATACCCTGGACAAATCTAAACTCTTATTGTACAGCACCCACAGTATGGGAAACGGGAAGATAGATACCATAACCGATGTGATCTATATCGATCCGGATACTTTTGAGAATACCGGCACGCGCACTATAGCGGATGAAATCGCTGCCCTGAATGACGAAATGATAAAGGAACACCGGTATTATGTCCTGATAGGACCGGGACGCTGGGGAACACGCGATCCTTTTATCGGAATCCCTGTGATCTGGCCACAGATATCCCATGCCAAGGTGATCGTGGAAACCAGCCTGGAGGACTTCCCGCTGGATGCTTCCCTCGGATCGCATTTTTTTCATAATGTCACTTCCATGAATGTCGGTTATTTCTCCATTCAGCATTATATCCCCGAGGATGTGATCCGCTGGGATATCCTGAAAAAGCAAAAAGAAGTGAACAAAACAAAATATTGCAGGCATATCCGGTTCGGAAAACCTTTGAAAATCTACATGAACGGGAAAAAAAGAGCTTCTGCAATCCTCTTCCAGAACAATGGGAATAAAGGATAGTATTACCTGAAATGCAAACACATGGAAATTAACCGACTGAACTGGGATAAACTGAATTATGATTTTACGGATACCTCCTTCAGCAAACTGATGCAGAAGCGTATCCACCGGGTATTATTGGTTTGCAGTCATTATGATGCTTTCATCCTCGAAGAAGACGGACGCATTGAAGAGCAGATCTTTAATGAGTATGTTTCTCTGAATCTGCGCTATCCACCGGTGGTTATTCAGGCGGATACCCCGGAAAAAGGTTTTTCAATTCTCCGGAACGAACCGGTTGACCTGGTTATTTCTGCGCTCAGGGTAGGAAATAAGGACGCTTTTACCCTGGCCCGGGAGATGAAAAATATTAAACCGGATATTCCCATTGTAGTACTTACCTATTTTACAAGGGAGGTCTCCAAAAAAATTGAGGAGGAAGATCTGTCAGCCATAGATTATGTCTTCAGCTGGCTGGGCAATGCCGATATTCTGCTGGCTATAATAAAACTGATTGAGGACAAAATGAATGCCGAGGACGATATCCTGAAAACAGGAGTGCAGGCAATCCTCTTTGTAGAAGATTCTATCAGATTCATCTCCTCTTATCTGCCAAACCTCTACCGGATCATACTTCGTCAATCCAAAGAATTTCAGATGGAAGGCCTGAATGAGCACCAGAAGATGTTGCGCATGAGAGGTCGTCCTAAAGTCCTGCTGGCAACCAATCTGGAAGATGCCAGAACGCTTTTTGATAAATACAAATACAATATCCTCGGCATTATTTCAGATGTTAGTTTTAAGAATCAGGGGGTTAAAGATCCGGAAGCCGGTTTTAAGTTGCTGGACTATGTGCGGGCATTTGACAAGCATATGCCTTTTTTGCTGCAATCTTCCGATAAACAACTGGCGGAAAAAACCCGGAAAATGGAGGCCGGATTTATCCACAAATATTCCAAAACATTGCCTGGTGAACTGAAACAGTTTATCATGGAGAACTTTGCATTCGGTCCTTTTATCTTCCGCGATCCTGATACAGGGGAAGAGATTGACAGGGCGGCTGATCTGCAGCGGTTTCAGCAGAAATTGATGACCATCCCCGATAAATCCCTGAAATACCATACCGGAAAGAATCATTTTTCCAGGTGGTTGAATGCGCGTGCTCTATTCCCATTGGCCCAGATGTTCAAATACCTCCGTCCTGAAGACTTCGATACAATGGATGATCTGAGGAAGTTCGTTTATGTGGCCATCTCCAGCTATCGCCGTGGAAAGGGTAGGGGGGTTATTGCCAAATTTAACCCGGAAACCTATGATGAGTATGTGACTTTTTCCCGCATAGGAGAAGGTTCTATCGGAGGAAAAGCCCGCGGACTGGCATTCGTGAATACCATGATAAAGAATAATCGCCTGTTTAATAAATTCGATGGAGTTCAGATCACCATCCCCCGGACAGTGGTGATTGCGACGGATATTTTTGATGCGTTCATGGAAAACAACGACTTATATAAAATCGCGCTCTCCGACGCTGAGGATGAGGAAGTCCTGAGAAAGTTCGTGGATGCCCGCCTGCCGGATTCATTACAGCAGGATCTGAAAGCTTTTCTTGAGATAGCCCGTAACCCCATAGCCGTCCGTTCGTCAAGTAAACTGGAAGACTCCCACTATCAGCCCTTTGCAGGGATATATTCCACCTATATGATTCCTGGTACGGAAGATAAGAAAAAGATGCTCGAAGCTATGAATACAGCCATCAAACAGGTGTATGCCTCCGTATATTTCAGAAACAGTAAAGCATACATGGATGCTACCTCGAATGTGATCGACGAGGAAAAAATGGGGATCGTCCTGCAGGAAGTATGTGGGCGTCCGCATGGAAACCTGTTTTATCCTACTTTTTCCGGGGTGGCCCGCTCCATTAATTTTTATCCGATACCTCCTGAGAAACCGTCAGACGGAATCGCCAATGTGGCTTTCGGCCTGGGAAAACTGGTGGTGGATGGTGAAAAATCATTGCGTTTTTCCCCTAAATATCCAAAAAAAATCCTTCAACTCTCTTCTACGGATACCTCCCTGAAAGAAACCCAAAACCGTTTTTATGCCCTGGACATGGATATCGGCAGTTTTGTGCCTTCTACCGATGATGCTGTGAATCTGAAGAAACTAAGCATCCGTGAAGCACCGGATGATGCCGCCCTTGAATATGTGACGAGTACATATGATTTTGAGAACCATATGATCAGGGATGGAGCGGTTGAAAAAGGGAAGAAAGTGATTACCTTTTCCAATATTCTGAATTACGGGCAGTTCCCGTTGGCTGAAATCCTTCGCGAGCTGCTTTCTGTCGGACATCGCGAGATGGGAAATCCCATAGAGATCGAATTTGCCGTAGATATGGAAACCCCTCCCGGACAACCCCGGGTGTTTTACTTCCTGCAGATACGACCTATCGTGGATGATGATCAGATGGTAAAAATAGAAATCGGAAAGGTAAAAAAGAAGGAGACGATTTTATTTTCTGACTCGGCACTGGGGAATGGCGTGATCCGTGATGTGCTGGATATTGTGTATGTGAAACCGGAAGTTTTTGATGCGGCCCGCAGCAAAGAGATTGCAGAAGAGATAGATGAAAGAAACCGGATGTTGGCCCGGGAAGGAAAAAACTTTATCCTGATCGGGCCGGGACGCTGGGGCTCTTCAGACCCCTGGCTGGGCATACCTGTCAAGTGGCCTCAGATATCACAGGCCCGCCTGATCGTGGAAGCCGGCCAGGAAAACTACCGGGTGGACCCGAGCCAGGGAACGCACTTCTTCCAGAACCTTACCTCTTTCAGGGTGGGTTACTTTACCGTAAACCAGCATGAAAACAGAGGATACCTGGATCTGGAATATCTGAACAGACAGCCGGCGGTTTTTGAAACAAAATATATCCGGCACATCCGTTTCGGAGAGCCTGTGGTGATTAAAATAGACGGCCGGAAAAATACGGGGGTGGTGCTGAAACCGGGAGTAGAACAGATGCTCCCGAAAGCCTAGTCCTCCGGCAGGACAAGAGAGCTTGTTTCGACGGTACGGTCTATTTTTCGTATCAGCCCCTGCAATACTTTTCCCGGACCCGCTTCTATGAAACGGGTGATCCCATCATGGATCATGTTCTGTACCGTCTGTGTCCAGCGTACAGGAGAGGTAAGCTGTTCGATCAGGTTCTGCCTGATCACTTCCGGGTCGGTGGTGGGCAGGGCCGTAACATTCTGGTAGATGGGACAGAAAGGCTTGTTAAAGGAGGTGCTGGCGATCGCCTCAGACAACTCTTTGCGAGCCGGTTCCATCAGGGAAGAATGAAAAGCTCCGCCCACAGAAAGCTTTACCGTCCTTTTGGCTCCTTTTTCCGCCAACTCTTCCATAGCACGGTAAACCCCGGTCTCGGTACCGGAGATGACCACTTGCCCGGGACAATTGTAATTGGCCGGGACCACAATATCATCGATCTGCTTACATACTTCTTCAATAACCTTATCATCCAGCCCCAGAATAGCAGCCATGGTCGAAGGGACCAGCTCACAGGCTTTCTGCATGGAAAGAGCCCGCATGTGAACCAGCTTCAGACCGTCCTCGAAAGCCAGCGTTCCGTTGGCCACCAGGGCTGAAAATTCACCCAGAGAATGGCCTGCTACGGCATCCGGGGAAAAATGATTGCCCAGCAGATGAACCGGCACAACGGAATGGAGGAAAATAGCCGGTTGGGTTACCTGTGTTTGTCGCAGATCTTCTTCACTGCCCCCGAACATGATCTCAGTGATCCTGAAACCAAGAATATCATTGGCTTTTTCAAAAAGCTCTCCGGCGGCCGGGTATTTTTCGTAAAGGTCCTTGCCCATTCCCGGATATTGTGCCCCCTGGCCGGGAAATACGTATGCAGTCATAACTTCAGAATTTTTGTTTTACATCGGTCAGCAAAAGTAATAAAGTTCCGGAACAATCGGAATAATCCTTGTTTTGGCCGGAGGGATAACCGGTCCCCAACAGATAATACATGTAAGCGTTTTCTGTGGCAGGTTTGGGATCAATGCAACGTAGAACCGATCAGATGTACAAATTCATCCCGGGTGGCCTGTTTATGCAAAAATTCGCCGGTGAAGGCGGATGTGGTTGTGACAGAGTTTTGCTTCTGTATGCCTCTCATCATCATACAAAGATGCTGAGCTTCAATAACCACTGCCACTCCCAGGGGGTTCAGAGTGTCCTGTATGCAATCCCTGATCTGCATGGTGAGTCTTTCCTGTACCTGCAGCCTCCGTGCAAAAGCTTCTACCACCCTTGCGATTTTGCTCAAACCCGTAATATAACGGTCGGGGATATAGGCCACATGTGCTTTTCCGAAAAACGGTATCATGTGGTGTTCACACATGGAATAGACCTCAATATCCTTCACAATAACCATTTCTTTATAATCCTCCTCAAACATGGCCGACCTGAGAATATTGGTAGGATCCGTATTATATCCCTGGGTGAGGAACTGTATGGCCTTGGCCACCCGCAGAGGAGTGTCCTGTAATCCTTCCCTGCCGGCATTTTCTCCGATAAGTTTCAGGATCTCCCCGTAATGAAAGGCCAGTTTTTCCGTTTGCTCATCATTCCAGCGGTCAATGCGTACATATCCTTTTTCAGGATCCATGGTGTTTCCGTTGTTGAATATATCCATTTTATTGATTTTTTTGATATTCTACAATATTGTTTTCAGACTCTTTGATCTGTATGGTATGCAGGGCAACCCCCAACGATTTAAAATGGGGTTCCAGTACGTCCCAGATGGCCATGGCCAGATTCTCGGTGGATGCAATCTTCCCCTGCATAAAATCCACTTCCAGGTTGATGTTTTTATGATCCAGCCGGTCAATAACATATTCCCGGAGGATCCGGCTGACCTCTTTCAGGTTGATAAGTAGTCCTGTATGAGGATCCGGTTCCCCCCTGACGGTTACAAAGAGTTCATAATTGTGTCCATGCCAGTTGGGGTTAGAGCATTTTCCGAAAACTTCATAGTTTTTTTCGTCGCTCCATTCTTCCCGGTACATGCGATGAGCCGCATTGAAACGTTCCCGACGGGTAAGGTATATCATGATGTGTGTTTTTGGGGTATGACCATTATTCGGAAGTATCCAAAGGCTTTATCTTTTTGGACAGATCAGTCGGTCTGGGAGACTCTCCTTTTTGTTCCAGTTCGTTAATCTCCCTGACAAAAACCTCTATTTCTTCGTCAGAGAACCCTTTTTCCCGGGCCGCTTCCTCGAGGGTTCCCCAGATAGGTTCACCACACATGATACAACGGATCCCTTTTTTGCTGAGGTACGAAACGGAAGCAGGCACTCTCTCTACCAGCTCTTCGATCTCGATATCTTTCGTGACAGGCATGATCATACGGATATTAATGAATCTTTAAAGATATATTTTTTTGCAAATATAGTCATTGTAACCCCACGACTGATCATAAAAATGGCCAGTGCCAGCCAAAAACTGTGATTTTCCAGGGCATTTTGTGTAAAATACCATACCGGAAAAAAGAAGACCAGGGTGGAGAGCAGCATGGTATCCCGCATGCCTCTTGACGAAGTGGTGCCAATGTATATGCCATCCCATAAAAAAGCAGGGAAAGAGAGCAGAGGCATGACCACGATCCACAAAAAATAAGGTTCGGCCATCCGGATTACCGTCTGGTTATCGGTCAAAACAGAAAAAATATTCCTGCCGAAGAAAAAATATCCCAGGGAAAACGGAATGCTGATCAACAGACCCCAGGTAAACAGGCTTTTTATAGCTTTTTTCAGTTTGAAAGGGTTGGAAGCCCCCGCATATCTGCCCGTGAGCGCTTCGGCAGCAAAGGCAAAACCATCGATAAGATAGGAAAAGAACATGTGGAATTGCAACAGGAGTGTATTGACCGCCAGTATATTATCACCGAAAACCGCTGAGCGTGCCGTGAAAAATGTGAAAACCACAATAAGACATACCGTACGAATGAATATGTTGAGATTCAGGTTAAACAATGATTTCAATTCTTTCAGGTTCAGCATGGAAGAGAACGCCTCAAAACGGAACGTTTCAGGATATTTTTTACGAAGGAAATAAATGGCTACAGCCAGTCCGGAATAATTCGCGATCAGTGTACCCAGGGCCACTCCGTCTGAGTTCATACCGAAACCCGAAACAAAAAGAAAATCCAGTATGATGTTAATAGTGTTGATTACCAGGGCAATGATCATAGGGTATCTGGCATTCTGCATCCCGAGAAACCATCCGTTAAGCACATACAATAATAAGGTGGCGGGGGCAGCCCAAATGCGGATATAAAAATATCGGGAAGCAAAATATTCGGTCCTTTCCGAACCATTCAGCAGATAAAAACTGATCTTATCAATGGGAATCTGAAGCAGCAGGATGATAAGTCCGAAAAGCAATGCGGTGAGTGCTGCCCGGTGTAATGCCCGGGTAGTTCCGGATTTGTCTTTGGCTCCGAAGAGCTGTGCGGTGATTCCGCTGGTACTCATTCGTAAAAAGGCAAATCCCCAAAAAATAAAATTAAAAATGGTCGTCCCCAACGAAACAGCCCCGATGAAATACACTTGCTCCAGATGTCCTACCACCGACAAATCAACCATTCCCAACAGGGGAACCGTAATGTTACTGATGATATTGGGTATGGCCAGACGTAGAATGCTTTTGTTCATGGTATTGTAATGCCCTGTCCTGTTCCAAAAGAAAGTCCGAAAAATAGTGATTTTTACCGTTGTTTTTCGTATTTATCAGGATTTTGAAAAAATATCATATTTTTTTGACAAAAGATTAATATATATTTGGATTTAATCTAAATAATATGTATTTTTGTAGGGTAAAATCAAAAAAGAAGCAGTTTAAATATTGCATGATTTTTTAGGTTGGGTTTTTTAGGTTAAGGAAAAAGGCCGGTTGAATGCTCAACCGGCCTTTTATAATAAGGACAAGAAAGAAAGAATTTTCCATATTGTTTTGAAGATTGTTTATATTATATTACTTTTAAATTCATTTTATTGTTAAACCTTATAAATCTTATAAACTATGGCTTTTGAATTACCGGAATTACCGTATCCCATGGATGCCCTGGAACCTGTTATTTCCAGGAAGACACTGGAATTTCACTACGGAAAACACCACCAGGCTTATGTGAACAATACAAATAGCCTGAGTAAGGGAACAAAGTTTGAAAATGCTGATCTGGAGACCATTATCAGGGAAGCTGACGGAGGTCTTTACAACAACGGAGCCCAGGCGTGGAATCACACCTTTTACTTTTTGGCTTTCGGACCGGATGGAGCGAAAGAACCGGTCGGTGCACTGGCCGACGCTATCAAACGTGACTTTGGCTCGCTTGAGAATTTTAAGAACGAATTCGGCAAGAAAGCCGCCACCCTGTTTGGCTCGGGCTGGGCATGGCTGGTGAAAGATGATACAGGCAAATTGCAAATCATACAGGAAAGCAATGCAGGGAATCCCCTTCGTAAAGGATTAACCCCCATTATGACCTGTGATGTATGGGAACATGCCTATTATCTGGATTATCAGAATAGACGCCCCGACTACGTTTCTTCATTCTGGAACTTGTTGAACTGGGAGGTAATCTCAGAGAGATATTAAATTAAAATATGTGACATAAAAAAGCCCGGAAAGTTCCGGGCTTTTTTTTAGGCCATATCCAAAAGGTGATCCAGCCTGCTGCCAACATCATCCCAGTTGACTACATCGAAAAAGTTACGGATATACTCGGCTCTTTTATTTTGATATTTTAAATAGTATGCATGTTCCCATACATCACAAACAAGAATGGGAATAGATATCCATTGCGATTGATTCTGGTGCTTTTCTGCCTGCAAGACCACCAGCTTATCCGTTCCCGTCTGATAGGCGAGGATGCCCCAACCGGATCCCTCCACGCTTTTGGTAGCAGCGGTAAAATAGTTGATAAAGGCCTCCTGAGAACCGAAATCACGCTTGATATATTTTTTTAGAGTTCCTGAAGGCGAAGTCTTTTTAGGGGTCATGTTTTTCCAGTAAATGGAATGCATGACATGCCCGGCACCGTGAAAGGCCAGCTCCCTTTCCCAGTGCTTGATCAGGGAAAAATCATTTTTTTCCCGGGCACCCTGTATAGCCTTCATGGCTTTGTTTACCCCTCTTACGTATCCTGCATGATGCTTGTCATGATGCAGCTTCAACGTTTGTTCATCAATGTGAGGCTCCAGGGCATTATAGGGATAATCCAAAGGTGGTAAAACATATTCTCCCTGATCATTGGTCAACGGACCGGGAGAAAACAAACGTAAGTAAGGGAGGTCGGGTGTGGCGGTGGTTCCGATACGGGTGGCAAATAATCCTGCTCCTGCCAGAGCGGCTGACTTGAAAAATGTTCTTTTATCCATCTCTTCCTGATTTATGTGAAACAATTTCATATAAAATAAGGTAATTTTTACCAAATCAACAAATATCAGGCAGGAAACTTTGCCTAAAAACCAGGACCCTGTATTGGAACCTGCCGGATCCGGAAAAAACAACAGACCCGGATCACGCATTGGGAAGCGGAGAAACAACGGAACGGATGCGTTGATCCGGGGTATTTGGGATTATTTCCTGTTAAAAAGTGCTTTGATAATGTAGCTGGTCATTTTGGGATTTTCTTTTAGTCGCCGGGTGGAATATCCAAACCACTCTTTCCCGAAAGGAACATACACGCGCATAGCATGACCCTTTCTCACCACAGATCTTCTTCGCTCGGGGGTTACCCCGTACAGCATCTGAAACTCATAGGCATCACCGGAGACCTTATATTTTTTCAGCAGTTTGTATGCCTCTTCAATAAGATAATCGTCGTGCGTGGCAATCCCGACAAAAAATCCCTTCTGCAGAATATATTCCAGGTCTTCAAGATAATGCCGGTTGATTTCATCATGAGCCTTATAAGCAATACGGGCAGGTTCCACATATATCCCTTTGCATAACCGGAAATTGAGAGGGGCGTCCTGGGTGTGCAAAGGAGTTAAATCCTGCAGATCCTGAAAGGTCCTTTTCAGATAAGCCTGAAAAACCAGTCCGACGTTTCCGGGAAACTCTTCATGAAGTCTTTTATACAGTTTAATCTCCCGGTCGACACAGGAAGAGTCTTCCATGTCTATCCTGACAAAATTATGATACGATGCAGCTTTGGCAACGATCTCCCGGATATGCCGGTAACAGACTTCCTCATCGATCAAAAGTCCGAACGAGGAGGGTTTGACCGAAAAATTCCCGTCTATTTTTTCTGCTACCAACCGGTCAATCACATGGAGATATTCCTGTTTGTTCCTTTCAGCTTCATCCAGGTCCTTGATAAATTCACCCAATACATCCAGGGTGACCCTCACTCCTTCACGGTTCAGGCTTTTCGAAACCGCCAGGGCATCCTCCAGGGTCTCTCCGGCAATATACCTTTTTGAAAAGATCCATATGAATCTTTTCGGAAAATAGGGGAGAAGGAAAGCAACAAATTTATTGAACATGATTCGGCGTTTTAGTATTTAGTAGGTTTTTTATATCTTAACACCTACAAAATAACGTTATTCATATTTTGTATTTTTATGACCTTTGTCATCCGGGAACATATTCTGAAACAGTGTTGAAAAAAAATTAATAAATAATATTTCTGAATGCAACCATTTCGTTGCATTGCTGGTCGTAAATTACGTAGAGCGAATGCAGTCTGATGAAGATATCATAAAGGGTTGTATAAAAAGGGACAGGCAGGCACAAAAGATTTTATATGAGCGCTATGCTGATATATTTCTGGGTGTGTGTAACCGTTATGCCGCCAATATCGCTGAGGCGGAAGACATCCTGCAGGAAGGTTTTGTCAAGGTGTTCTTTCATTTGCAGGAGTTCTCGGGAGCAGGTTCCTTTTTTAACTGGATGAGAAGAATTATGATAAACACGGCCATTACATATTATCACAAAAATTTGAAACACAGATATTACGACGAGATAGAGAAAATGTATGATGCGCCCCATGCAGAGGTGCCGGACAAAAGCGATTTCACCCGTGAAGAGCTTCTGGAGGTCATTCAGAGTCTCCCACCGGGATATAGAATGATTTTCAATCTTTATGCCATCGAAGGATACAAACACAAGGAAATTGCCGAAATGCTGGAGATTGATGTGAATACAAGCAAATCGCAATATTCCAGAGCTAAAAAAATGATCAGACATAAGCTGGAAAATATGAGCCGGATTGCCATCCGGGATAAGGAAGAAAATGAGGACGGACAATAACATAGAAAAGTGGTTTAAGACGGAGTTTGAAGGGTACCGCGTGACCCCTTCGAAATCTTTCTGGGGACGTGTGCTCAGGAAAATGCGGTGGAAGGAATTCCTGCAATTTTCTCCCTCACATCTTAATATCTACTATCTTACCGCTCTTGTAATGGTTTCTACCGGAATTTATTTGGGGATCAAAACTCATTCACCTGACCACAAAATACCTTCTCCGGAAATTTCTTTGGAACAGGCAAAAACAAGTTCAGTAATTACCGCTGATGAAAAAAGAAATGATCATCAACCGGCAAAAATTTTTACGGATGAAACGATTACAGAGAAGCCTGATAGTGTGAGAAATACAAACAAAAAAGAAAAGATAACCCATGGGGAGAAGAACAGAAAGGTAGAAAAAAAACCATCCGTTGCGGGACAGACAGTGGATAAAACGGAAGAAAAACAGAATGCAGGCGTTCATCATCCGCCGGATAAGATTCCTTCAGGACAGGAAATTCCCGGGACAACCGGGTCTGATACAAAAACAACGGAATTATCCCCTGAAACTTCCTCCGAAGACGCCCTGCCTCATGTTCGATTCAGGACGGTACCCGACAAAGGATGTCCTCCCCTGCAGGTCCGGTTTATCAATCAATCTGAAAATTGCGAGAGTTACACATGGACCCTGGACAACAAACCGTTGGTATTTCAAAATGAGAACACAAACCATACCTTTGAAAAATCCGGGACCTATATTGTTTCACTGACCGGCAAAAACAGACAGGGACAAACAGCTACCAGGACGGATACCATAACGGTTTTTGAAGCTCCCAAAGCTGCGTTTGAAATTTATCCACGGCATGCAGCGGTTCCTGAATCAGAAATCACTTTTTATAATAACTCGGAAAATGCTGTCAGATATCTCTGGGATTTCGGAGATGGTCATTTTTCGGAAGAAGCTGAGCCCGTGCATCATTATGCTTCGGAAGGACCTTTCAGCATAATCCTGAAAGTGTGGTCACCGCAAGGATGCATGGATACGATGGTGGTAAAGAATGCTTTTGAAAACAGTATGTACTATATCCGTTTTCCCAATGCATTCATCCCCAATCCCAATGGGCCCTGCGACGGTTATTTTACGGATACTCCCGGTGCCAATGAAGTCTTCCATCCTGTCTGGAAAGGCGTTTTGGAATATCACCTGCAGATCTACAACCGCAGGGGAGAACTGATTTTTACAAGCAATGAGTTACAAAGAGGATGGGATGGCTACATCCTTGATAAAATGGCTAAACCCGATGTGTATATCTGGAAAGCAAAAGGGACTTTCTCCAATGGAAAACCTTTCGTACGATTTGGAAATGTAACATTGATCAAAAAGAAAAATTAATAGAAACGCCGGACAGGCCGGACAGTAAGAAAACCTACGTAGTAAAAATTGACGGTAATAGTTAGACTCCTCTGCGTTCAGGACCACGTAAACGGACCGATAAAAAAACCTTCCTGAAAACAAACGGTTGATTTCCTTTATGCATTTGCGTATAAAATGACCTCATTTATCAATAAATCTAATCAGTTATTTAACTTATTTTTTTACATTTGATGTAAAATAAAAGGATCTGATTGAAACTAATAGATTAACTAAATCGTAATTTAAACAATATAATTTTTACATTTAGCTTTGTTTTTTTGAGATTCAGGGGAGGATTTTGTTTATTAAAAAACTGATAACGAACATATTGGTGAAAAGATTCTCGGTCATACTTATTTTTGGGATGGTTTTTGCCATGCCCCTCTATGCCCAGGATCCCCAGTTTTCCCAGTTTTATGCCAATCCTCTCTATCTCGGGTCTGCTTTTACGGGAGCTACCGAAGAGAACCGGATTGTAATGAATTACCGGAACCAGTGGCCCGCTATTCCAGGGGTTTTTACAACCTATAGCTTTTCTTTTGATAAATATTTTCAAAATTTCAATTCGGGTGTGGGTTTCCTTGCATTGTACGATGTCGCTGGCTCCGGCCATTTAAGTAATCTGAATCTGGGGTTGCTCTATTCCTATAACATTCAGGTTACGGATGAGATATACGTCAGGCCCGGCATCCAGGTGAAATATACCCAGTTGTCTCTCGATTTTTACCGGCTTATTTTTAATGATCAGTTGTCGCCGGGAGGAAATACCCCCCCTACCGAGCAGCCTCCCTTTGACAATGTCGGGGATATTGATGCGGAAACGTCCGTTTTGGCCTATACGGATAAGTATTGGTTTGGGACCACGGTGGATCATCTGCTGAAACCCAAACAATCACTGTATGGGGATGCCAGCCAGCTACCCATCAAGGTGTCCGTCTATGGCGGAGCACAGATAATCCGTAAGGGCAGGTTATTAAAACCCATAGAAGAAAGCCTCTCCCTGGCTTTCCTGTTTAAATCACAGGGGCCCTTCAAACAACTGGATATGGGTTTATACTGGTATAAAAGCCCTCTGATGTTTGGATTCTGGTATCGGGGATTCCCTTTGTTCAAGGAAGTGAAAGGATATTTCGACCGGGATGCAATGGTTATCCTTGTGGGATATAAAACCAAACAGATTCATGTGGGTTATAGTTACGATTTTACGATTTCCCGTCTGGTTATGTCAACAGGAGGTTCTCACGAGATCTCCTTTATGTACGAATTCAGAACAACACAGTATAAAAGAAGAAAAATCCACGCTATTCCCTGCCCCGAGTTCTAACCGGTTTTTACGGGATTTATTTTCCCAGGATAAAATATCCTGCAAAGCTTTCCTTTTGCCTGAGACGCCGACCTGTTAACTGAGTCTGGATTAATTTGCGGGAAATTTATTTTTTCCTGATGAGATGTTTGTGGAAAGAGGAAATCGTATATCTTTGCGGGATAAATAAAAACCCAAAACGATGAAGAAAACTTCGCTGATCATTAATGGTATCCTTATCATTGCTGTTATTGTTTTATTTGTTCTGTATTTTACCCATCCCAAAAGCAGTTCTCAGCAAACAAACCTTACAGCCCGCGCAGATACTGCCGGAAATCCTGCGTTATCCATTGCTTATGTTAATATGGATACGCTCATGGCCAACTATGACTTTTCTGTTGACCTCCAGGAGAAACTGGCCAAAAAACAAAAGGTATCGGAAGATAAGTTAACCACCAGGGGCCAGAAATGGCAAAATAAAGTGTCGGAGTATCAGAATAACATGAAACGGGGCCTGGTGACACGCTCCGAGGCTCAGAAAATTGAACAACAACTCTCGCAGGAACAACAGGAGATACTGAAATTGAAAGACGATCTGGCTTCCAAACTTATGGAAGAGCAGCAGGTGAGTACGAGAAAAGTGCTGTACAGTATAACGGATTATCTCAATGAGTTTTCAAAAGTCCATCATTATAAGTATATCTTAAGCACCACCACGCTGGGAGGTACAATCCTGTATGGAGATAAGAATCTGGATGTTACACAAGAGGTACTGGAAGGGTTAAATAAAAAGTACGAATCCATCAGGGATTCTGTGTTGAAGGCCAATTAACATGAAGGCACTGGAGACCTACCTTAAACGCCGGGTCTCTTTTCCTGCACTCATAGACCGGAAACCCCGGCCGCATCTTACCAATGTTATCGTAATTCCCTGCCATGATGAAGCCCGGGTGACAGATACCCTGCGGTCCCTTTCTGCCTGTACTTTGCCCCGTAATCCGGTAGAAGTGATCATTGTTATTAACGCTTCGGAAAAGGATCCTCCGGAAGTGGTTGCCAGAAACCGGCAGACTCTGCAGGAAATAGAAAGTCTGACCACCAAATGGTCTGACGACAAGATCCGGTTTTTCCCGGTACTTTTTGCTGACCTGCCGGCGAAAAAGGCTGGAGTGGGGCTGGCCCGGAAAATAGGTATGGACGAAGCGGTCAGAAGATTCCTTTGGGCTCAAAACATGCATGGATTCATCACTTCGCTGGATGCCGATACCCTGGTAGCCCGTAATTATCTTAGGGCCCTGGAAGAGGTTTTTATGCACAAACCTGAAATAACCGGGGGGTCCGTATATTTTGAACATCCGTTGGAAGGGTTCTCTTTTCCCCGGGAGGTGTACAGAGCCATCATCCGGTACGAACTGCACCTGCGATATTTTGTCAATGCCCTGCGTTTTATCGGATATCCCTATGCTTATCATACCGTAGGTTCAGCTTTTGCTGTCAGGGCGGATGCCTACGCCAAACAGGGAGGAATGAACAGCCGGCAGGGCGGAGAGGATTTTTATTTCTTGCAGAAAATCATAAAGACCGGATATTTTACAGACCTGACACAGACAAAGGTAATTCCCTCACCCCGTCCGGGAACGAAAGTGCCTTTTGGTACCGGCCCCGAAATACAAAAGTTTCTCTCCGGAGAGAAAAAAGAGTTTCTTACCTATGCCCCGGAGGCTTTCCTGGAACTGGCCCGTTTCTTTTCACGGTTTCCCCCGGTTTATACAGGGGAGAAAACAGACGTTGAAGTCTTTGAACAGCTACCGGATTCCTTACGGAAATTTCTGGGGAAAGAACAATTTTTGCTTAAAATGCAAGAGATTCGTGGGAATGTCTCCTCGGAGAAGACCTTCCGGAAGCGCATCTATCACTGGTTTGATACCTTCAGAGTGATCAAGTATCTGAATTATAGTCACGAACATTTTTATCATAAAAAACCGGTAGCAGCGGCTGCACGCGAAATACTGACAAAAGCAGGGGTTTCGTCCCTGCCGGGAACCATCGGGGACCTCCTGGCATTTTTTAGAAAACTGGATAAGAATCCGGGAAAATACAATCTTTCAATTTACTGATAAACAGCAGATATGGAAACGGGGGTTATCTGTCCTTGTCCTTGTCCTTGTCAATGATGATATAAAGATCTTCATTCTTCTTTTTCATGAGATATTGTTCACGGGCAAACTTTTCCAGGCTTTTGTCGTCCGTCTCCAGCTCTTTCAGCTTGCGGGAGTCTTCCTTTATTTTTTTCTGATAATATTCCTTGTCATTTTTCAGTTGGTTTAGTTCTCTTACCTGTTTCATCCTGTCCAGCAGATTATTACTGTCGAACAGTAATAACCAGATAATGAAAAGAAGCAGGGTGAGAACATATTTGTTCCTCAGAAAATGAAAAGTCTTTTTTAACAATGGAGAGCCCATGGGTGTGTTTATTTCAGGAACAAAATTAATGAAAATAAGGAAACAATATTGATTGAATAAAAAAAACCGTAACTGAATGTACGTTACGGTTTAAATAACTTGTCATTAAATATAATTTACTATCCCATAAACGGATAGCGATAATCTTCCGGGGGAACAAAATTTTCTTTGATAGAGCGCGGAGATACCCAGCGCAACAGATTCAGGATGGAGCCTGCTTTGTCGTTGGTGCCGGAACCCCGGGCTCCTCCGAAAGGCTGTTGTCCCACCACTGCGCCGGTGGGCTTGTCGTTAATGTAAAAATTACCGGCCGTGTTCACAAGACGCTCTGTGGCCCGTTTGATGGCAAAACGGTCCTGGGCAAAAACCGCCCCGGTAAGTCCGTAAATAGAGGTTTTGTCCAGCAGGTCCATGGCTTCTTCAAACCGGTCGTCCGGATAAACATAGACGGTGATCACAGGGCCGAACAACTCTTCTTCCATGGTGACGTAATGCGGGTCCAGCGCCCGGATGATGGTAGGTTCGATAAAATAACCTGTGCTCTTGTCATAGCCTCCGCCAACCACGATCTCCGCTTCTTTGGACTTTCTGGCTTTCTCAATGTAACTGGTAATCTTATCAAAAGAGGGTTCGTCAATGACGGCATTGATGAAATTGGTAAAATCTTCCGGAGGCCCCATTTTAAGCTTTTTCACGGTTGCAACCAGCTCTTTTTTCATCTCTCTCCACATGGTCTCCGGGATATAGGTCCGGGAAGCGGCCGAACATTTTTGCCCCTGGTATTCAAAAGCACCCCGTACAATGGCGGTGATCACCGCTTTTTTATTGGCCGAAGGATGCACCAGTATATAATCTTTTCCTCCTGTCTCGCCTACAATGCGGGGATAGGACTTGTAGGTTTTAATGTTTTCTCCGATCATCTTCCAGATGCTCTGGAAAACGGCCGTGGAACCGGTAAAATGAAATCCCGCAAAATCCGGATGGGTCAGAACTACTCGGGCGGCGGTGGGCCCCGAAGCAAATACAAGGTTTATGACGCCGTCGGGTAGTCCGGCTTCCCGGAAAATCTCCATCAGCATATGAGCCGAATAAACAGCGGTTTTGGATGGTTTCCACACAACTACATTGCCCATCAATGCCGGAGCTGTGGGGAGATTTCCGGCAATGGAAGTGAAGTTGAACGGAGTGAGTGCGAATACAAAACCTTCCAGCGGCCTGTATTCCATCCGGTTCCATACTTGCGGGGCAGAAGAAGGCTGTTGGTTGTATAGCTCGGTCATGTATTGCACATTAAAGCGGAAAAAGTCTGCCAGCTCACAGGCAGCATCAATCTCGGCCTGAAAAACATTCTTCGACTGACCGATCATGGTGGCGGCATTCAGCTTATGACGGTAAGGCCCCGAAATCAGGTCGGCAATCTTGAGGAAAATAGAAGCCCGGTGTTCCCAGCTTAACCCCGACCATTTTTCTCTGGCCGCCAGCGCTGCATCAATGGCTTTCCGTACTTCTTCCTCTCCTCCCTGGTAATAATAACCCAGGGTGTGGTCAATCTTGTGGGGCGGAAAAACCCGCACTTTCTTATCGGTCCTGACTTCTTTCCCTCCGATAAACATCGGTATGTCAATGACATGGTTATAAACCCACTTTATCTCTTCTTCAATGGCCTTTCTTTCCGGCGTGCCGGGAGCATAACTTAAAATGGGTTCGTTCCTGGCTATGGGTACATGGTAGATTCCTTTTGGCATAATGATCCGGTTTATGGTTATACAAAATTCGAGTACAAAATTAATGCATAAATATTCATAAAAAATGCTAAAAATCATGTTACGCATCATATACAATTTCGTTATTAGCAGTTAAATTTGAACTTTTATTATCAACCATAAAACCGACAAAAACATGAACCGGAAAGAGTACGGAATTGAGCAAATGTTACAAAGGCTGGGTATCCGGGAGGTCAACCCGGGTGTCACTACCGGCACAACCTGGGTGGACACGGACGGACCGCTGACGGAATCGGTATCCCCCATCGACGGAAAACCCATTGCCAAAGTAAAGAATGCTACCATCGAAGATTATGAAAAGGTGATCAAAAACGCACAGGAAGCTTTTAAGGAGTGGCGTCTGGTGCCTGCTCCTAAAAGAGGAGAGGTGGTCAGACAGATTGGCCTGGCTTTGCGCGAACACAAAGAAGACCTCGGCAAACTGGTGACCCTGGAGATGGGCAAAATTTACCAGGAAGGCATGGGCGAAGTGCAGGAAATGATAGATATCTGCGACTTCGCCGTGGGACAGTCCCGTCAGCTGTACGGATTTACCATGCAGTCGGAAAGACCCAAACACAGAATGTACGACCAGTATCATCCCCTCGGCGTCGTGGGGCTTATCACCTCTTTTAACTTTCCCGTGGCCGTCTGGGCCTGGAATGCCATGATTGCTGCCGTGGCCGGTGATGTAGTGGTGTGGAAACCCAGCTCAAAAACACCCCTGACAGCGATCGCCACACAGAATATTATTGCTTCCGTTTTGAAGAAAAACAAGGTACCCGAAGGAGTCTTTAACCTGGTGATCGCCCGGTCGTCCGTGATGGGAGATAACTTCCTGGCCGACAAACGCGTTCCCCTGATTTCCGTTACCGGCTCGACAGCCGTGGGAAAACATGTGAGCGAAAAGGTCGCCAAACGACTGGGACGCGTGATCGCAGAATTGGGGGGAAACAATGCCATAATCGTCTCCAACCATGCAGACATAGACCTGGCTATCCCCGCTATCGTTTTTGGGGCTGTGGGCACGGCCGGACAACGCTGTACCACGACCCGCCGCCTGATCATCCACGAAGACGTTTATGACGATGTGAAAAAAAAGCTGCTCAATGCCTATGAGCAGGTGGTTCATAAAATAGGAAACCCGCTGGATGAAAAGACCCTCGTAGGCCCGCTGATCGACCACTTTGCCACAGAACTTTATACCAACGCGCTGGAACAGGTAAAAGAAGAGGGCGGTAAGGTGATCTTCGGAGGAGAGGTGCTGCAGGGAGAACAGTATCCTTCCGGTTTGTATGTGACACCCGCCCTGGCCGAGGTGGAAAATCACTATAAAATCGTTCAGGAAGAAACTTTTGCACCCATCCTCTATCTGATTAAATATAAAACATTCGACGAGGCAATCGCCCTTCATAATGATGTGCCCCAGGGCCTGTCATCCGCTGTCTTTACCTTGAATCTGCGGGAAGCCGAAGAGTTTTTGTCGGCAAGAGGCTCGGACTGCGGCATCGCAAATGTGAACATAGGAACTTCAGGAGCGGAAATCGGCGGAGCCTTCGGCGGAGAAAAAGATACCGGAGGAGGACGGGAATCCGGCTCCGATGCATGGAAAGCGTATATGAGACGCCAGACCAATACCATCAATTTTGGAACGAAACTGCCTTTGGCCCAGGGGATTAAATTTGAACTGTAACGGATTGCACGCATAAAAACAGGTTCAGGCATCATCCTTCTTACCTGTCCGTGCTGTTGTTGATGATTTTTACACCCACCAGCCGGTCGTACCTTTCGAAAGAAGAACGGTGATACACCATGATCGTGTAGTCGTTCTCCGTTTCAAAATGGGAGCCTTCAATGCGGGTAAGATCTCCGCGGACCTGACCGGGCGATTTGACGGCATAGGCATAGTTGTAATAACCTTGTTTCAGCAACAGGGTGCCTTCATAGCTGTGGGTATCCATATGGTAAGCCAAACGGTTGTTCTTTGTGTAATCCCAGCCGGTAAGGGCACCGGTAATATATACCTCTTCGTCAAAAGGGAAATTGGAAGGCAATGTGAAATAAACATTGAGATAGTCTGCATCGGTATCCGGATCGGTTCCCAGTGAATTCTTTATATAAAATTTCCCGTTCAGATCTTTGTCCGAAAAATAAGGCCCCGTCGATCGCAGCGCATCCGGTTTAAGACGTATGTTATAATAAGGAGCGATATATTCTATCTTATCAATATGCTGGCTCTGATACCTGATGCTTTTGATGTCGAAATTCCGGAACTCATTGCCTCCGTGGAAAACAAGACCGGAGGTATGGTCATATACCAGTTTCCGGTTTTCTTCACGGGAGGGGCGTATGCCAAAAAGAGCATTGTCCCAGCGACCATTTTGTCTCACCACAACATAGAGCTCGTCACGGGGTGACTGTACGGGGTAACGGCTGTAATCCACGGATAAGAGCAGCTCCTGGTCTTTGGCACGGTCGGGTCCCGCCGGGGGGATCACCTTTCCGTCTAGGTCTACCGCGGTCGAGTACACCATGAAACGGGCCGTTATAACAGGCTTCTCCCGGTCCATCTCCCGGTAAACCAGTATTATATAATTCCCTGTCAGGGTAAAACGCACATTTTCGTTAGGAAAGGACACATGATAATGCGTGTAGGGAACGGTAGTGTTGACCGAGTTTTTGTAATCGGTAATCTCATTTTCTGGATATCCTTCCAGATAATCTGCTTCTGAAATATCCGAAGGTTGCCAACGGGCGTCACAGTGGATGAACGTATAATAATAAGTATTGATTTCCTCACTGAGATCATCAAAATCCAGACACAGGGTATTTTCGCTTTCCAGACGCAGATAGGGATAGGACATGCGCCAGCCTTTTTGATAAAGCTCTACGGTTTTAATATGCTCCGAAAAAATCCGGTTTTTAAGGGTTTTTTGTGTTAGGGCCGGTTTTGCCTGAATAAATCCCGGAAGGAGCATCAGGATGGTCACGATAAAGATATTCCCTGGTTTTATTCGTTTCATAGAGCGAAAATAAGTAATTAAAGTTTCGCACATTTTGCTTCTTGATTAAGAATTATTTTATCAAACAAACTGCAGATCTTATATTTCATTGGTTATCTACGTTTTGCAGATTCCATT
>JANTHB010000032.1 GCA_024762655.1 Bacteroidales bacterium | reverse complement strand
AATCTGAATAACCGTCCGGGCACCGGACGGTTAGAAGTGACACTCAAACGGATCCCCGAAGGGGGTCAACAACCGGGTAATTACAGGGAACCATTATCAATTCCTCCATCATCTTATATTCCGGACCAAAAACGGAAAAAGACCACTCTACTCCATCCCTCAGAAAAACTTTACACTTATAATAAAGGTATTATTAAAATAAGATATGCAGAATAAGAGATAAAGGTGTTTTTGCAAAAAAAAATATTCATCTGCCGGAGGAAACGAATTTCTTTATTTGAGCATAAAATATGATTTTTTAAGACAGTCTGTGTATACTTGCATGGAGAAATTTATGTAGGTTTGTTAAAAACCTGTTTCAGGATGTATGGACGGGAGTAATCCCGGAGGAGTTATGGAGAAAATATTACAGACGGATATCAAATACCTGCAGGGGGTGGGTCCCAAAAGGGCTGACTTGCTGAAAAAAGAATTGGGCATTACTACCTTCTTCGACCTGCTCTATTATTTCCCGTACAAGTATATTGACCGCACCCGTTTTTACCGGATCAGCGAAATATCGGGTGATCTTCCGTACATTCAGTTGAGAGGCAGGATCGAAGGGTACCGGATGACCGGCGCTCCGCGGAAAAAAAGACTGGTGGCCCGTTTTTCGGATGATACGGGGACCCTTGAGCTGGTATGGTTCCGGGGGCTCTCCTGGGTGACCTCTTCTTATCCTCCGGACAGGGAATATATTGTCTTCGGGAAACCCACCCGCTATGGCAGCAGCATCAACCTGGTACATCCGGAAGTGGAAGAGGTAGCCAAAACGGAGAAAAAGATCAATGCCGCCCTGCAGGCTCATTACAGTACGACTGAAAAACTGAAAAACCAGTTCCTGACTTCACGGGTGATCCATAAACTCCAGGCAACCTTGCTGAAACAAACGGCCGGGAAACTGGAAGAAACCCTGCCGCAGCCCCTGCTCAGGGAAAAAGGACTTATCCCGAGGGAGGAGGCACTGATGAATATTCACTACCCCAAAGATGCGGGTATGCTGGAGAAGGCCCGCCTGCGGCTGAAGTTCGAAGAGCTCTTTTTTATCCAGCTTAATCTGTTGATGCAGAAAGTAAACCGGATCAAACATGTGCGGGGGTACCCGTTCGAAAAAGTGGGAGAGTTCTTCAATCGTTTTTATCATGATAAACTGCATTTTGAGTTGACGGGGGCCCAGAAAAGGGTGATGAAAGAGATCCGCCGCGATCTGGGTTCCGGACGACAGATGAACCGTTTGTTGCAGGGGGATGTGGGCAGCGGGAAGACATTGGTAGCCCTGATGACCATGCTGATCGCCGCCGACAACGGATATCAGAGTGCGCTGATGGCTCCTACGGAAATTCTGGCGCAACAGCACTTCAATACCATACGTAAATGGCTGGAAGGTACCGGGGTGCAGGTGGGCCTGTTGACAGGATCTTCCAGGAAATCAGAAAGGAAAATACTGCACGACCAACTGCGTAGCGGAGAGACGCATATCCTCGTCGGGACCCATGCCCTGATCGAGGATGAGGTGCAGTTTCATAAACTGGGCATGGTGGTCATTGACGAACAACACCGTTTCGGGGTGGCCCAAAGGGCCCGTTTGTGGGAAAAAAGTGACTTGTTGCCCCATGTGCTGGTGATGACGGCGACCCCCATCCCGAGAACCCTGGCCATGACCCTGTATGGAGACCTGGATGTGTCGGTTATTGATGAGATGCCGCCGGGAAGAAAGCCCATAAAAACCATCCTGATGAACGACAGCAAACGGGAACGGCTTTTTGGCTTTATGAGACAGCAGATCCGCGAAGGACGCCAGATATATGTTGTTTATCCGCTTATCAGCGAGAGCGAAGCTATGGACTATAAAGACCTGGAAGACGGTTATGAAAGCATTGTCAGGGCCTTCCCTTCCCCCGAATACGGGGTGAGCGTGGTGCACGGGCGCATGAAACCCCGGGAGAAAGAAATAGCCATGAGACATTTCGTGGAAGGACGTGCACACATCCTGGTGGCTACCACCGTGATCGAAGTGGGGGTGGATGTCCCCAACGCCTCGGTGATGGTGATCGAGAGCGCCGAACGTTTTGGTTTGTCACAGCTTCATCAACTCAGAGGCCGTGTGGGGCGCGGCGCCGACCAATCCTGGTGCATTCTGATGGCCTCCTATAAACTTTCCAACGAAGCACGCAAACGCCTCCGGATTATGGTGGAAACAAACGACGGTTTCAAAATCGCCGACGCCGACCTGAAACTGAGAGGCCCGGGAGATATCGAAGGTACACAGCAGAGCGGAATCCCTTTTAACCTGCGGATCGCCAACCTGGCACAGGATGGACAGATCCTGCAACTGGCTAGAGATGCCGCCGGTAAAATCCTGCAGAAAGACCCTGAGCTGAACCGTCCTGAAAACCGGGTGCTGAAAAAAGGGATCCGTTTGTATGCCAGAAATGATAAGGATTGGAGCAGGATCTCCTAGAAAAAAGACACAATGATGAACGAGGAACAGTAACCGTTCCTTGACAAACCCGGCTCCCGGAACTTTTCCTCCCAATTCTCATATAACTATCTATATTTCTACATGTTTTCATATTATTTTTATTTATATCAAAAATAAATTAGGAAAAATGGAACATTATCATTTTGAGGATATCGGAAAAATAATATACTTGCATTGCGAAAAATTATAGACCGGGTTGGATGGATGCACCGAAAGTCATTGAACATGAGGGTACGGTACGGGAAATCCGTGACGGAAAAGCCAGGGTGGCTTTTTTAGCTAAATCGGCCTGTGCCCATTGCCAGTTAAAAGGGGTTTGTTCTGCTTCAGAAATAGAGGATAAGGAAGTGGAAGTGGATGTGCTGGGGCAGACGTATCAGGTAGGGGAGAAAGTCAATATCGTGCTGGCCAGGTCGCTGGGGATAAAAGCCCTGATGTACGGGTATATTTTCCCTTTTCTCCTTTTGATGGTCACCTTATTTGTCGTGTATGGGATCACCGGTGAAGAGCTTGCCGGCGGTCTGGCTGCCTTGTTTGTGCTGGTGCCTTATTACGGAGGATTGTATCTGTTCAGGACGAGGATCGGAAAAGAGTTTAAGTTTTTTGTGAGAAAATTTGTTTAACTTTTTTGTTTATGAGCAATACTGTGCTTTACACCGTCATCTCCCTGAGTGGGCTGGGGGCGATAGCTGCGGTGATCCTTTATTTTGTCGCTCAGAAATTCAAAGTGACGGAGGATCCCCGCATCGATGAGGTGGAAGATGTCTTGCCCCATGCCAACTGTGGGGGATGCGGGTATCCCGGATGCCGGCAGTTTGCCGAAGCCTGTGTGAAGGCCGACAGTCTGGAGGGTTTATTCTGTCCGGTGGGAGGCAATGAGGTGATGGCTAGAGTTGCGGAGATCCTGGGACTGGAAGCCGTGGAGGAAGAACCGCGCGTAGCGGTGATACGCTGTCAGGGTTCTTTTGAAAACCGGCCCCGTACCAGCCATTATGAAGGAGCCACAACCTGCGCGGTCGAGCATGCTCTTTATACCGGTGATACGGACTGTCCATGGGGCTGTCTCGGCCTGGGAGATTGTGTGGAAGCCTGTAATTTCGAGGCCCTCTATATGGATGAGAAAACAGGCTTGCCGGTGGTGATAGATGAGAACTGTACCGCATGCGGGGCCTGTGTGGAAGCCTGCCCCAGGGATATCATCGAGTTGCGTAAGAGAAACAAAAAAGACCGTAAGATCTTTGTCTCCTGTATCAATGAAGACAGAGGCGGTGTGGCCCGGAAATATTGTTCCGTGGCCTGCATCGGGTGCAGTAAATGTTTCCAGGTGTGTCCTTTTGATGCCATTACGATGGGGAACAATCTTGCCTTTATTGACAGCGACGCCTGCCGTCTGTGTCGCAAGTGCGTACCGGTGTGTCCTACCCACTCGATCCTGGAGATCAACTTTCCGGCGCCCAGGGTGAAAAAAGAACTGGTGACAACCGCCGGGGCAGATTCTTCCGGAAAAACTGCGGGGACAAAAGATACCGCTACCGGGAAAAAGAGTTCTTCCGGCGACTCCACTGAAACACAAAATAAAAACGATTGACCGTGCAGAAGTATCAACTCAAGACGTTTCCAAAGGGAGGTGTTCACCCGGCAGAGAATAAATTATCCGCCGGCAGTCCCATAAAGATCCTTCCGTTGCCTGAAAGGGTGGTGATCCCTGTTGTACAGCATTTGGGTGCCCCGGCAGAACCCGTCGTACAGAAAGGAGATACCGTGGTGGCAGGACAACTGCTGGCCCAAAGCAAGGGTTTTGTCTCGGCCAACATCCACGCCTCGGTCTCGGGGAAAGTCTTCAGAATAGAAGAACGTTTTGATGCCTCCGGATATAAACGCCTTGCCTTTGTGATCGACCGGCATGACGATACATGGGATCCGGCCATTGACCGCAGCGATACACTGCATGAGCATATTACGGCATCCCGCGAGGAGATCATCCGGAAAATTCAGGAGGCCGGAATTGTCGGGATGGGAGGAGCTACTTTCCCGACGCATATCAAACTGAATGTACCCAAAGGGAAAAAAGCCGATATCCTGATCATCAACGGGGTGGAGTGTGAACCTTTTCTGACCGCCGACCACCGTCTTATGCTCGAGAAGAGCAAAGAACTGATGGTGGGGATACGCATCCTGATGAAAGCACTGGGGGTGGATAGGGCCGTGATCGGGATCGAGCAGAACAAACCTGATGCCATTGACCTGCTGAGCAGTCTGGCTGAAAAGTCTTCCGGGATCACGGTGCAGGCCTTGAAAGTGAAATATCCGCAGGGTGGTGAGAAACAGTTGATCAAAGCCATTACGGGCCGGGAAGTGCCTTCCGGGGCTCTGCCTGTGGATGTGGGGGCGGTAGTGCACAATGTGGGAACAACCCTGGCAGCCTATGAAGCGGTGCAGAAAAACAAACCCCTGGTGGAACGGATCGTCACCGTGACCGGGAAATCACTACAGGAGCCCTCCAATTTTCTGGTACGTATCGGAACCCCTGTTGCGGAAGTGATCGAAGCTGCCGGCGGCCTGCCCGAGGATACGGGAAAAGTGGTCCTCGGCGGCCCGATGATGGGCAAAGCCGTGTCGAAACTGGATATCCCCGTTACCAAGGGAACCTCCGGAATTCTTATCCTCCCTGACAGCGAAGCCCATCGTAAGCCGGTGCAGCCCTGTATCCGTTGTGCCAAATGTGTTTCTGTCTGTCCGATGGGTCTGGAACCTTACCTGCTGATGTCACTGGGCCAGCATCAGTTATGGGACAAAGCCCGAAGGGAAAGAGCCCTGGATTGCATCGAATGCGGCTCCTGCAGTTTTATCTGCCCGGCAGACCGGCCTCTGCTGGATTATATACGGCTCGATAAGATGAGGATAGGTGCGTTGATCAGAAAAGAAAAAAAAGCAGTCAGTTAACGGAATAAACCATGAACCATGAATAAATTACTGACCGTATCATTATCCCCGCATGTGCATGGAAAGGATTCCACTTCCCGGCTGATGACCGGTGTGGTGATCGCTTTGCTTCCGGCCTGGGCGGTATCGGTTTATTATTTCGGCTGGGCCGCCCTGTACCTGCCGGTTCTGTCGGTCGTTTTTTGTATGTTTTTTGAGTTTGTGATTCAAAAATACATGCTGAAGAGAGCCTCTTCCCTGAAAGACGGGTCGGCGATAGTGACCGGACTTTTGCTGGCCTTTACCCTGCCGTCCAGCCTGCCCGTATGGATTTTGGCTATCGGGGCGCTGGTCGCTATCGGTGTCGGCAAGATGTCTTTCGGAGGTCTGGGCACCAACCCTTTCAATCCGGCGCTGGTGGGACGGGTGTTTCTGTTTATCTCCTTTCCCGTGCAGTTGACAAGCTGGCCGGTGCCCAAAGGGTTTCATACCTCTCTTACCGATGCGGTAACTGGCGCCACACCGCTGGGGTTGCTCAAAGAAGGGATGCGCAGTGGCGAGCAGGTGTCCACCCTCCTGAAGAATGTGCCGGATCACATGCAGATGTTCCTTGGTTATATGGGCGGTTCGATGGGGGAGGTGGCTGCGGCAGCCCTTCTGCTGGGCTTTCTGTACCTTTTGTGGAAAAAGATCATCACCTGGCATATCCCGGTGACGATCCTGACTACCGTGTTCCTGTTCAGCGGATTGTTATGGCTGATTAACCCCGCCAATAATGCCGATCCGGTGTTTCATCTGCTTACCGGGGGGGTGATGCTCGGTTCCATTTTTATGGCCACCGATTACGTTACATCGCCCATGACCCCCAAAGGGATGATCATCTATGCTACAGGCATCGGCCTGTTGACGGTGATCATACGCCGGTGGGGGGCATATCCCGAAGGGGTGCAGTTTGCTATTCTTATTATGAATGCCTTTGTGCCTCTGATCAATATGTATGTAAAACCTAAACGGTTCGGGGAGGTGAAGAAAAATGGCTAAAAAAGAATCTACATTGCTGAGCATGTTTCTGGCGTTGTTTTTGGTAACGCTCATATCAGCCACCATCCTGGGGTTCGTGTATGAGTTTACCAAAGATGCCATTGCCGAATCCAGGGCTGCCAAACAGACAGAGGCGCTGAAAAAGGTACTGCCTCCGTTCAACAACAACCCGGTACAGGAAATGTATAAGAAAGCCGTTGACGGCGACACCCTTTATTTCTTTCCGGCCCGTAAGGATTCGGCGTTGGTGGGGATCGCGGTAAATACCTTCAGTCCCAAAGGTTTCAGCGGAATGATACGCATTATGGTAGGTTTTCTGCCGGACGGTACCATCAGGGACGTGGCTGTGCTGGAACACAAGGAAACGCCCGGGCTGGGAGAAAAAATGGTGCGCAGTAAATCCGACTGGAGCGTGCAATTCCAGGGGAAGAATCCGAAAACTTTCAAGCTGGCTGTAAAAAAAGACGGGGGTGACGTGGATGCCATTACCGCCTCAACGATCAGTTCCAGAGCTTTCTGTGATGCGCTGGAACGGGCTTATAAAAATCTTACGGAAGGAGGTGCAAAATGAACCAATGGAAGAATTTCAGTAAAGGTCTTATCGCTGAAAATGCCATTTTTGTACAGGTGCTGGGCATGTGTCCCACCCTGGGCACAACAACCTCGGCCTACAACGGTCTGGGAATGGGGTTGGCCACCACTTTCGTTCTGGTGATGTCCAACATTGTAGTATCTATGGTCCGGAATTATATCCCGGATAAGGTCAGGATCCCTTCCTTTATTGTGATCATTGCCTCGTTTGTTACCGTGGTCGAGCTGACCATGCAGGCTTATCTGCCGGCCTTGTTTGAAGAGCTGGGACTCTTCATTCCGCTTATTGTGGTGAACTGCCTGGTACTGGGCAGGGCCGAAGCCTTTGCTTCCAAAAACACAATCTGGTCGTCCACCCTCGACGGGCTGGGTATGGGACTGGGTTTTACCCTCGCATTGTTTATGCTGGGTTCCGTCCGGGAGATCCTGGGTTCCGGGTCCTGGTTCGGCCTGAAGTTTATCCAGGGTGACGGCATGCTTCTTTTTGTTCTGGCCCCGGGTGCCTTCCTGGCTTTGGCATACTTAATCGCCATTATGAACAAGTTCAACCGTAAAAACGCCTAAAAGACAGCATTATGGAATATTTTGTGATCCTGATATCTGCAATATTCGTTAACAACATTGTCCTGGCCAAGTTTTTAGGCATCTGTCCCTTTATGGGCGTTTCTTCCAGGCTGGAGACTTCGGTGGGCATGACGGGGGCGGTGGCTTTCGTTATGGTGCTGGCGACCATCGTGACTTACCTGTTGCAATATTATGTGCTGAACCCCCTCGGGCTGGGCTTCATGCAGACCATTACTTTTATCCTGGTCATTGCAGCCCTCGTACAGATGGTTGAGATTGTGCTGAAAAAAGTCAGTCCCGAACTGTATCAGGCACTGGGGATCTTCCTTCCGCTGATAACAACCAACTGTGCGGTACTCGGGGTAGCTATTCTGACTATACAGGGTAAATACAACCTTCCCGAAGCAGTGGTATTCTCCTTTTCCACAGCCCTGGGTTTCGGGCTGGCGCTCGTACTCCTGTCCAGTATCCGAGAAGCCCTCGATATGGTAGAAGTCCCCAAAGGGATGAAAGGTATTCCTATCGCTTTTGTTGTGGCCGGAATTCTGGCCATGGCTTTCATGGGATTTGCCGGCCTGGTGTAAAGATCGATGATCGCAGGGGGTAGTCCGTCAAACGGAAAGAAAAAAGAGAGCAGAAAAAACGCAACTTTTTTTTTGATCACCTACGTAGGTGATTGTTTTTTCTCTTTGCCGTTTACCTTGTAAATACCCAGTTATTTTCGTTGGATAGATTGTCATCGTAGGCATATCCTTCCAGATCGAACCCTTTCAGTTCTTCGGGGTTGTTGATCTGTTTTTCCAGAATATAACGGGTCATTTTTCCCCGGGCATACTTGGCATACATGGATAGAATTTTATAATTCCCGTCACGGTATTCTTTAAACACAGGAGTTATAATGCGGACCCCCAGGGCTTTCGTATTGATAGCTGAGAAATATTCCTGAGAAGCCAGATTGATCAGCACCGGAACGGGATCGGCAGTCAGATCTTTCGCAAGGACATCGGAGATTTTCTTCTGCCAGAAATTGTAAAGGTTTTTTGACTTGTTCACATGCAGGGTGGTCCCCATCTCCAGACGGTAAGGCTGAATGGCGTCAAGAGGTCTTAAAACGCCGTAAAGTGCCGACAGAATGCGTAAATGTTCCTGCGAGAAAGCAAGAGATTCCGGGGACAGGCTCTCCGAGTCCAAACCGCGGTAAGCATCTCCGGAATAGGCAAAGACAGCAGGCTTGGTGGTCAGGTCAAAGGGATCTTCCCGGAAGGAGGCAAAGCGCTCGGCTGTGGACAGGGCCAGGTCTGAATTTACTCCCAGAAGCCGGGTCAGTTGTACCGGACTATAATCTTTCATTTTATTGGCTATCTCCCACGCTTCCTTTGCAAACACCGGGACAGACAAACTCTTGACAGACGTCAATGGTTTGAAATTCATTCGTTTAGCCGGCGAAAGGATGATGATCATATGTATTCTTGATGGGGGATGTGCAATGATTAACAGGCACAAAAGTAAAATATTTTGTTAAAATCCAAATTTTTTAAATAAGAACATTTTATATATTTTTTAAAATTACCGGTGAAGGTGAAATGGTATGACTACAGGTAAAAAATAGTCTTTCCCGAATGTGTCAGGGTATTTTTCCTCTGAAAAAAATTATGTAGGTTTGAAAAACCGGATAAATATGCAGGGATGAAGCCTCTTGCCTTTCATAAGGATTTGCAGTACTATAAGTTTTGTACCTATGGTTTCCTCAAGAATTTGCGCTTTTTTGAACCGTTTCTCTATCTTTTTTTTCTGGAGAAAGGGTTGACCTATCTGCAGATAGGTACCTTGATAACCATTCGGGAGGTACTGAGGAATGTATTGGAGATCCCTACGGGGATGTTCTCGGATATTCTCGGACGCCGCCGTACCATGACGGGTTCTTTTCTTTTCTATATCCTGTCCTTTATGGTTTTTTACCTGTCTTCATCCTTCGGTGTGTTTTTCGTGGCCATGATCTTTTATGCCGTCGGGGATGCTTTCCGGACAGGCACCCACAAAGCGATGATCTTTGAATATCTTCATATCAGGGGGTGGGAGCATGAGAAAGTGGAATATTACGGCCATACCCGTTCGTGGTCGCAGGTGGGCTCAGCGGTCTCCTCCCTGCTGGCTGCCGGTATTGTCTTTTACGCGGGCAGTTACAGTAGTGTTTTTCTTTTTTCATCCGTTCCGTATTTTCTGGACCTCCTTTTGATGATAACTTATCCCAAAGCCCTCGACGGGAAGGTGGCAAAAGGATCCTGGAAGATGATCCGGGGGGCGTTCCGCGAGATCATCCGGGTTACGGTCCGGTCTCTCAGGGAGAAGAGTACCGTCAGGGCTTTGTCCAATATTGCCTTGTATAGTGGCTATTTCAGGGTTGTGAAGGATTATTACCAGCCCGTACTGGCAACTCTGGCTGCCGGACTGGCTTTGCATATCCGGGGGATCGGACAAAAGCAGATGTCCGCTTTGTTAATCGGGATAATGTACTTTGCTTTATACATGGGTACTTCCCGCGCCTCAAGGAATGCCGGGAGGTTTGCTTCCCGGTATGACAGTTATCCTGTTTTTCTGAACCGGAGCCTGCTGGCCGGACTCTTCCTGGTTTTGTTTAGCGGGGTGTTTTTTTTGTTTCACCCTCCCTGGTACTGGCTGGTGGTTATCCCTTTCAGTATGATCTACCTGCTTGAAAACATACGCAGACCTGTGGGGGTTGCTTATGTGTCAGAAATCTTTCCTTCCCATATTCTGGCAACGGTCCTTTCCACCGAGTCACAGGTACGCAGCCTTTTTGCTGCGATCCTGGCGCCGGTAACCGGTTTTCTCATTGATAAATTCGGCGTTGCGACGGGTCTGATCCTGGTATCTTTGTTTCTTCTGGCTTTATCCTCCCTGGTAAAACTGAAGGTGGCGGGAAGAGATTTAGAAAAAGGCAAAACATACCTGAGAGACAGGGAGAGGGAAGCGTAATTATGTCGAACGGCATGAAAATTCCCGGCGACCGGATGTATCTTTTTTCAGTTTCCTCCGTAAGGTGATGTAATGTATTTCTCTCTTTTTGAATAATTGCGTTTATGAGGAAAATTTTAGCCACGGGGATATTCCTGTTCCTGTCGGTTTCAGGGTTTTCACAAGGGGATCTGATTGTTCTGCAGAACAAAATGTCCGTCAATCTGTTCAGCTATGTCCAAAGGCCGGTTATCCCGTATGATAATGCGTATTATCCTATGGCGATGCACGGCCTGATATATACCCGTCAGATAAACATGAACCGTTTTGCGAGGGTCCGGTTTGATTATTTTCAAAGAAACCTGGATCATTCGGTACCCGATAAACATTATTTTGACGTGCACCTATATACCTCTTTGGAAATGGGAGCCGGATATGAGCAGGGGTTCGGTGAAAAAATAGTAAAACCTTACCTCGCCGGAGATATCTTGTTTACGAATGCCCTTCTATATGCGGAAACAGGAGGGACGGATGCCGGTACCTATGAAAAACGGCAGACCAGACAGATGGGGATATCCGCTTTACCGGCCCTGGGCTTCACCCTGCAGGTATCCAGGGTGGTCTCCTTTTCTGTAGAAACTAATTTTGAACTGGGGTATGCTCATGAAAAAGGGACCGACTTTACCTGGACTGCCGACGGGATACCCCTCAATACACCGCTGAAACACTCCCTTTTTATTCACAGATGGAATCCTGTCAGCCTGCTGGCTTTTGAACTGAGCTTCTGACACGTGCTTCCTGTTTTTCGGCCCGGAGACTTCCTGTACCCGGTGTTTACATGATTTTATCAGAAAAAATTGTAATTTTAGGCTTTTACCGGATCAATGATATTGACAGGTATAAATGTTTTATAAAAACGTACAATTATGAAATGGATAGGGTCTGTTTTGTTTCTTTTGCCAACATTTTTGGTGATAACTTCCTGTAACAATCAAAATCAAAAAAAGATGATCAAACCTCCCGTTGCTGAGAAGATACCTTATAAATTAACCGAACATGGGGATACCCGTACAGATAATTATTACTGGATGAGGCTGTCGGATGCGCAGAAAAATGCTAAAACCCCGGATGAACAAACCCGGAAGGTACTGGATTATCTTCATACTGAGAATGATTATAGCGAAGCTATGTTACAGCCTGTAAAACAATTGAGGGAGACTTTGTTTCAGGAGATTACAGGCCGTATCAAGAAAAATGACGAATCGGTTCCTTACCTGGACAATGGGTACTATTATTATGTCAGATATGAGGAGCATAAGGAATATCCTGTGTATTGCCGCAAAAAAGGGTCGCTGGATGCGCCCGAGGAGGTTATGCTCAATGCCAATGAGCTGGCGGCGGGACATGATTTTTTCCAGATCGGGGGATGGAGTGTAAGCCCTGATAATAAGATTCTGGCCTTTGGTATGGACACCGTAGGGCGCCGCAGGTATGTTATCTTATTTAAGGACCTGGAAACCGGCAATCTTCTGAAAGATGAGGTGGTCAACACCACCGGAAGCCCCGTATGGGCCAATGATAACAAAACGGTTTTTTATACCCGGAAAAACAAAGAGACCTTGCGGGCTGAAGAAATCCGCCGTCATGAACTGGGACAACCCCGGAACAAGGATACGCAGGTGTTTTTTGAGAAAGATGAGACCTTCAGCACAGGGATCTTCAAAACCAAAAGCAGGAAATACCTGATGATCTACTCCGATCAGACCCTTTCCACGGAATACCGCTATCTGGATGCCGATAATCCCAAAGGTACCTTCCGGGTCATACAGCCCCGGAAAAAGAATCTGGAATACCATGTGGATCATTTTGGGAATTATTTCTACATCCGTACCAATGCCGGCGGAGCCAGGAACTTCAAGTTGGTGCGCACACCCGTTACCCGCACAGCCATGCAGTACTGGCAGGAGGTGATCCCTTATGATGAGTCGGTGTATCTGACCGGTTTTGAGATATTTAAAAATTATCTGGTGCTTTCCGAACGCATCAAAGGATTGACACAAATCCGGGTTATCCCCTGGAAAAACCCTGCAGACGGATACTTTATTTCTTTTGACGAACCAACTTATGTGACGCATCCTTCCGTCAATCCGGAGTTCAATACCGATATCCTGAGGTTTTCATACTCCTCCCTGGTAACGCCCCGGTCTGTCTATGATTTTAATATGGATACCAAGCAGCGGGTGCTGATGAAACAGGATGAAGTGGAAGGAGGGTATGATCCTACAAGGTATGAGGAAAAAAGACTTTATGCCCTGGCCAAAGACAGTGTCGCCGTGCCTGTTTCCCTGGTTTACAAAAAAGGATTGCAGACCGATGGCAATAACCCGGTACTTATCTACGGATATGGTTCTTACGGTTATCCTATGGATCCCTATTTCAGCTCGGTACGGTTGAGTCTCCTCGATCGAGGGTTTGTCTATGCGATAGCCCATATCCGGGGTGGTGGCGACCTGGGCAGACAGTGGTACGAAGACGGTAAGTTGCTGAAGAAGATGAATACGTTTACCGATTTTATCGCCTGCAGCGAATACCTGGTGGATCAGAACTACACCAACCCCGGCCGGTTGTTTGCCATGGGAGGCAGTGCCGGCGGTCTGCTGATGGGTGCCGTGGCCAATATGAGCCCGGGGTTGTATAAAGGGATCATTGCCAATGTGCCGTTTGTGGATGTGGTCACCACCATGCTTGATGAGACCATCCCCCTGACGACCTTCGAATATGACGAATGGGGCAATCCGCACATAAAAAAGTATTACGATTACATGATGAAATATTCCCCGTATGATAATGTGAAACCGCAGGACTATCCCAATATGCTTGTTACCACCGGATATTGGGATTCTCAGGTGCAGTACTGGGAGCCCACGAAGTGGGTCGCCAAGCTGCGGGATATGAAAACGGATGACAATCTGTTGTTACTGCATGTGAATTTTGATGCGGGCCACGGCGGGGCTTCCGGCCGTTTCCGGCGCTATCGTGAAACCGCCATGGAATATGCTTTTATGCTGCATCTGCTGGGAATGGATGAATAAATCATCCATATGCGCGGCCTCCCTTTTGTGAGTCTGCGTTTATGTTGTAAAACATATAAAGATTCAGGTAAGATTTTCCGGTCCGGCGACACTTATATAATGTGGACCGGTGATGCCACTGTAAGGCATGTATCTGTTCCCGGTTCCATAAAAAGCCTTCTATGAAAAGTAATCAGGATTTCCAAAGGGTTATTTTATGGTCTGTTTTTTTGCTGATTGCCATTTATCCGGGGCTTTTTGCGCAGCCTTATATCCCCGTGCAGACAGAAAGCCTGGGGCCGGGACCTGACCTCATCATCAGTGCCGGCAGCGATACGTCCGGACACCTCTTTTTTGTGGGAAATTATTCAGGGGTTCTAAAGATAAGGGGAAAAACAATTAGATCCTCCGGGAGGCGGAATGTTTTCTGGGGGAGACTGGATAGCTCCGGCCAACCCGATTACTTACATGCATTGGGTGGGAAAGGTTTCAGTGAAGTGCAGTCAGGCTTGTTTTTGCCCGACGGAACAGGTTACCTTGTGGTTCAATACCGGGACTCCCTGTCCGGACCGGGAGGAGCTCATTATGCGTCCGGCCCGGGAACCCTGGCACTGGTAAGGCTGGATGCCGGCGGAAATCCTGTGGAAATAAAAGATATGATCACCGGATTTTCCGGAAGAATCTATGATATGGTTGTCGATACGGCTGAGGTGTTATACCTCGGGGGCAGGATCAGGAGAGGCAGGATTAACGGAAAATCATACCGGTCTGTGGGCAGGAGTGATGCCTTGCTGATTTCTGTGAAACCGGCTGCGGAGCCGGTGATGGCTCTTGCCGGTGGGGAGGGAGGCGAGGAAATCCGGTTGCTGAGGATGCGCCGGGGGCAGCTTTTTCTGGCAGGGGTCTTTAATCGAACGCTTGTGACGGACTCAACGACTCTGCGTGCGGGTCCCCGGAAAGCCGTATGGCTGGCCCGCCTGGATAAAGAGGGAAAATTTGCAGATATCCGCCTTCTGGCTCATTCTGCAGACATCTCCCTTTCTTCGGCTGTGCTGCCGGTAGAAGGAAACAGCCTGTATCTCTCGGGATGGTTCCGGGGAGAGATGACCCTCAGGGATACGGTGGTAAAGGCCCGGGGTAATACGGATGGCTTCGTGATGAAGCTCAATGCAGACACCTCCTGCCGTGTGGTAACCCTCGGAGGCCGTGCCGACGACAGGGTGACATCTCTGACAGCGGATAAGAGAAACCGGCTTTTTTTGACAGCCACTTTTAAGAAGAGGCTATTTCTTATCGCAGATACCCTGGTTGCAGGAGATCGTTTTTCAGATGTGATATTTGCCCGTTTTGACACCTCCCTTTCGTTTCTGTGGGTTCGTCAGATAGGGGGTGCCAGTGAAGAAAACAACACGTTTCTTACCCTGACGACTGACCAGTCTGTCTGGCTGGGCGGACATGCCTTTAGCGGATTGAAGGTGAAATATGAAGAAGAAGAAAAACCGGTTATCCCGGTGGAAAACGGGAGTTATCTGTTGAAATACATGGACCCCTGTACCTTGCTGCATTTTGATATGCCGGACGAAAAAATCATTTGCAAAGGAATACCGGATACCCTGGATGCAGGCCCCGGTTTTGTAAAATACCGCTGGTCCCCCGGAGACTATACACAGGAAAAAATCGCTGTACGGGATACGGGGTACTATGGCGTGCATATTACAGATCAATACGGATGTACAGCTGACGACAGCATACATGTTGCCATGGATTCGGTCCGTTTGGTTTTTAAGGTACAGGACGAGACCTTACCCGGCGGGAGCAACGGATCTGTTGACATGACCCTGGTTTCCGGCATCCCTCCCTACGGGATAAACTGGGATAACGGGGAGGAAACCGAAGACCTGTTTGATTTGCAGGCCGGAGTATACCATGTCCGGGTGGTTGATTCGGCAGGGTGTGAGACAGAAGCTGAGGTGGAGGTGCCCGTGCGGGACCTGACAGCCGTGTATGATTTGTATAATTATCCCAACCCCTTTGAAGATCTGACGCAGGTCGTTTATTCCTTGCCTGAAGGCACCTATGTGGAGATCAGTCTGTTCGACCTGGCAGGGAGAAAGCTCCTGGTGCTTACGGGGCAGACTTCCCGGCAAGGCATCCACTCGTTTGAATGGTCCCGTAAAAACCTGAAAGAAGGTGTTTATTATCTCCGCATGCAATCCCGGTTTGGTCAGGTGTCCAGAAAAATCGTCATACTCAAAAAACAATAGTTAAATCTTCTGTCGATGAGATACTTCCTGCGTGATATCCTTAAGATTATTTCTCTGGTTTTATGGTTTTTGCCTGCGACTACAGAACTTTCTTTTAGCCAGGAAGCCCTGGAGCAATTGAACCATGTCATTCCTCCCTCCCCCGATGCAGCAGCCCTGGGGCGGGCTGCCGACGTACCTGTCAGCCTTTATACGGGGTTACCGGGTGTTGCGATCCCGATATGGACCCTCAAAGGGCACAGCGTGTCTGTTCCCATTTCCCTGAGGTACCAAAGCAGCGGCATGAAAGTGTCGGAGATCCCGGGCTGGACCGGTATGGGCTGGTCCTTGAATGCCGGGGGGGCTGTCACCCGGGCGGTGCGGGGTAATGCGGACGACTTGACTCATGGATACCTCAACGACGGACATACTTATCTTGAATTGTTGAAAAAAAATACGGATGCTTTGTGGAAATGGCAGCCTCCCGGGACCGGTGTGGCGGACAGACAGGATTTCCTGCACAGGGTTGCAGCCGGTTTTATAGACCTGGAACCCGATATCTTTTACTTTAATTTTAACGGGAATTCCGGAAAGTTTGTGCTGGGCCCGGACGGAAACCCGGTCCTGGTTTCCCCCTCTGATCTTAGGATACGTTCCTTCAAAAATCCTGATGGTAAGATTGGCCGTTGGGAGATTACGGATGATTACGGGGTGAAATATGTTTTCGGTGGTGAGGGTGCCTGTGAAAAATCCACGCATCTTACCTCCAACGGTAGTCCGGGAGAATGGTTTTATTCTGCCTGGCATCTGTCCGAAATTATTTCTCCCAACGATGAAGAGACATTCCATTTCAGTTATTCCTCACGAACGGTAACCTACCGTTACCCGGTCCCTTTAAGGAGACAGGGTTGTAACCTTCCGGCCCGGCAAGATCTTTTCAAATACAGTCAAACGATGATTGAGGAGAAACATCTCTCTGAGATTTCCCGGGTGGTTGACAATGCAGCCCCCTTGCGGGTGGAGTTTTTTGCAGAGACCATGGGTGATTTTCCCGGAGGCTCCGTACTGGCCCTCAAAAAGATTCGTATTGTGCATCCTGAATCGGAAGAAAAGGATAAAACCTTTGTGTTGGATTACAGCTTTTTTCCGGCTGCAGGTTGTGGGACGGAGCAGGATTATCTATATCCCTGCAAGCGATTGCGTCTGGATAAGATCCGGGAAACAGCCGGCGGGATAAGCAAACCCCCCTACCGTTTTTTTTATGATCCGCAGCCGTTGCCCCCAAGGGGTTCTTTTTCACAGGATTATTGGGGGTATTATAATGGAAAGAAGAATGAAACACCTGTGCCCGCACTGCGTGTGGTAAATGACCCTTCACAGACCGGGAATGACCCTCCCATGAGAGAGGATGGAGCCGTTAACTTCAATTGGTTTAAACAGGCCAGACTTAATTTCGAAAATATCGAGACCAGGATATGGCAACTGCCGGGGGCGGATATGACACCGGATTCCGTGACCATGCAAGCCGGTATTCTGAAACGTATCGTCTATCCTACCGGCGGGGAAACCATTCTGGAATATGAACCCAACCGGGCCGGATATGTGATGATGCCTGAAAAACAGATCGTATCCGGTCATCTTAATATTACGGGACAACCCCTTGATTTTAAGATCCCGGTTTTGTTTGACCAGATGGTTACCCTGACACCTCTTTTTTATAAAAGAAGTGAGGAGGATGTAATCCGAGACGATTGTCGCGTTATCCTGGTAAGAGACTCCGTCGGCTTTGATGCGGAGGAGAGCGAGATAATCTTTAGCCTGAGTTATGGACAGATAAAGAATACTGGCGAAAGATATGGCACACAATATAAAATATGGCTGAAGAAAGGGAATTATAAACTCTACACCATTCCCGTAGACAAAGGCTCTCTGGTGGATTGTATTGTTTATTATCACAAATCGTCAAGAGACAAGACCTATAAGGTATATTCCAATGACTACGATACTGTGCAGATACAATCAGGATTACCGCATTTTCCTGATGACAGCAGTTACCGCGTTATTAAAACATTGGAGTTATCGGAAGAGGATGACCGGCTGATGTTTGTACACTATTATTTTTCCAGCCCAGCCCAGCCGAATGTTGTCTCTCAGCCCGGACTTACCAATCCTGTGACACGGGTAAGGATAACTTCTGTTGCCGGAGGTGAAACGGTATATGAGAAATACTATACCGAGCATGACAGTCTGGACTGGAATCCGACGACAAAATATTTCAGGGAAGGAGATGACAGGGTGGTTCTGAAGCCCGGGAAGTATCAGGTGGAGTTTTATCCGAGGATCCCGAAGGAGTCTGGTTATATAAGGGTCAGGTATAAAAAGGCTGTCGCCACCCATAATTATGCGCCGGCCGGAGGGCTTCGCATACGGCAAAAAACGGACATTGACTACGCCAGAGACACCGTCGGACTGACACGGTATGGTTATCAGACAAAAATAAACAACAAAAGATGGTCGAGCGGGGTGCTCATGCGGTTTCCCTTGTACTATGACGAACCGGTAAGGATGTATTATCTGGGCCAGACCCTGGGTTTTTCTTCCTGCCTTCCGCTTACGGTTTACTCAACCCCCCGGACCGAACTGGGTTCTACTTCGGGAAGCCATATCGGTTACGCCGAGGTTACGGAGAGCATCCCGAAAAACGGTAAAACCATTACCCGCTATACTTCGGCCCTGGACTATCCGGACATCAGCCAGCCTCTTTTCCCGTTTGCCCCTGTTGTAACTTTCGACTGGGAAAGAGGGAAGGTTAAAGAGAGTGAAAAATGGTCGGACGAAGGGAGACTGCGGCAGAAAATTGTCTATGATTACAATGATCCGGAAGATACGGTTCACCGGTTTACGATACCTGCGGTAAAAGTGGTTCAAAAAGATACCGGTTACAGTTCCATAGAATATTCGGTCTATGGAACCCAGACCGGCTGGAATCACCCGGTGGGCAAAACGGTTTTTCAATACGACCGGGAGGGCACACATCCTCTTATCAGAAGGGAAAAATACAGGTATGACCCTTACGATTACAGGATCCGGGAAACGACAACGTACACCAGCGACAGCGTGTCGAAAACCGTGGTTTATAAATATCCTACAGACGAACCCTATGCTTCGGCAGCCCTCGACACGTTGTTGGCCAGACACATGCACGGACAGAAACTTCAGGAAGAGGTGTGGCTGGATTCCGTGAAGATCAGCGGGAACAGAACTTACTACGGTCTTTTTTCCGGCAACAGGATTGTAGCTCCCGATTCGGTGCAGGTGCTGGAAGGGAAGATCTACCGGACAGCGGCATGGTTTGACCGGTATGATAGCAAAGGAAACCTTTTACAATATCATAAAAAAGGAGATGTTCTTCATGCTTTAAATTATAACGACTACGGACAGGTCATTGCCCGTGCTGATCATGCCATGTATGCCGGTTCCCCGGACAATTATCCGCCGGAGGCTTCCGTAACAAAATATTCACAGGATCCGTTTTACGGCATCACCTCCGTTACCGACCCCAACGGCAGGACCACCCGGTATGATTATGATCCTTTCGGACGTTTGGAAGAGATACGGGATCATAAAAACAGGATCCTGAAGAAAATCATGTATCACTACAGGGAATATCAGGGAGATACCAGCAGGCCGGAGTTTCAGCAAACGCAATGGATCTATTCACAACCGCCGTCGGGGATTACGGTTTCACCGGAAAATGCAGTACGGGGATGCCCCGTGACGTTGTCTGTGGAAGGAGGTATCCTGGGAACGAGTGCTTCCTGGCAATGGTATACCGGAGGATGTGCTGTACATTCTGCCGGGACAGGCCCTGAGATCACGGTATTTCCCCGGAGAAATGAAACGTATTATGTCAGAGCGGAAGGGGGAGCCAATATAACTCCGTGTGCCAGCGTCTCCCTGCCGGTGGAAGATCCTGCATTTCATCCGGATCATGAGGAAGTGGTTTTTCCCGCAGAAGGGGTAACAAGTCCTGTCCGGGTGCTCAGCGGTTACACAGGATGTGACCCGTGGTCGGCACAGGTTGCCGGAGAAGGTTTTGCCATTGCCGAGATGAGTGATGCGACGGTGGGCCTTGTGGCAGAGGCCAACCCGTATGATACCGCCAGGACAGGCCTGCTGGTACTGAAAGGGAACGGGGTGGATTATACGGTCTCATTAATACAACCGGGTCATGTGGACAGTAACCTGCATCTTACGCTGAGTTTTCAACCTTCTTTTGTCCTTACGGGTACTGAGGTGCAGGTGTTCGCAACGGTTGAAAACGGTTCTTCCCCATATACCTATGAATGGGAAAGAAAAGATGCCTCGGCTACCGGGTGGTCCGGGGTGAAATCGTTCAAAGGGATTTCTGCCACCGATCAGATCAGGGTGACCGCCGGAACGGAAGATTTTACCATACGCTGTAGGGTGACCTCCGGTGGAAAGGAAGCAACGGAAACGATCCTGATTGTGGTGGCGGAATAAAGAAATTGCCTGATAAGAAATTTTTTTTATTCCCCTTTCCGGCCGGATAATTTTTTCATGATAGCCTCTGTCACGGAAAGTAACAGGTGAATGTCCGTTTCTCCTGCCAGGGCCAGGCGTTCGAGAATACGGTGATAAACGGGGCGTGCCTCGTGAATGCCCAACAGGGGCAGAAGTTCTTTTGTTTTATTTTGAAGGACCTTGTAGGCAGGTTCTTTAACCGGCCCGTCAGGGAGGGGTGGCCTGGCGTGTACGCCGGAGAGTTCCCAGGCAAACAACATAACTGCCTGTGCCAGGTTGAGGGAAGGATAGGGGGAAGTGAGGGGGATATATGACAAGATGTCACATCGTTGTATTTCTTCATTGTTCAGCCCCGATGTTTCACTTCCGAAAAGAATACCCACGGCAGTAACCGTGCCGGATTTATTTTGAAGAAAAGAAGACAACTCCCGGGCCGGGATGTATTCCTGTCTTATGTTTCGCTTTTTAGCGGTGGTGCCAACCATGAAATCCAGGTCGGCAAGGGCATCGGCAGTGGTGCCATAAACCCTTGCCTTTTCCAGTATGTCCTGGGATCCGTGGGCCAGCTTCCGGGCGTCCATGCTCAGATGACCGGCGGGTGATACCAGACGTAGAGAACCGAACCCCATGGTCTTAAGGGCACGTGCGGCGGCGCCGATATTTTCCGCAACGGCAGGATGAGAAAGAATAAAATGAAACTCCATAAATATTTTGTTTTGAATAAACCCGGATGACACCTTCGGAATTCCGGAGGAGGTGGGATAAATTTACGGTTTTTTATCCAAAGGAATGATATTTGTTATGGGGGTTTTATTACTTTCGTGTATATATCATACTAAAACGGAATAACATGGATTTGAATATAAACGAAAAGGATCTGAATAAATTCATTGTGGTTGGAGACCGGGTTTTGATCAAGCCCAAATCGGAGGAGCTCATGACCCGGTCGGGGTTGTATCTTCCGCCGGGGGTGCAGGAAAGAGAGAAGATTTACAGCGGGTATGTGCTGAAGGTGGGGCCCGGATACCCCATTCCGGCCATTGCGGATGAAGACGAACCATGGAAAGACAAGCAGGAAAAGGTGAAGTATGTGCCGCTGCAGGCCAAAGAAGGGGATCTGGCCGTTTATCTGCAGAACAGCGCTTTTGAGATAGAGTTTAACCAGCAAAAATATGTGATCGTTCCACAATCGGCGATCTTATTGCTGATACGGGATGAAGATCTTTTTAAATAAGAAAAACCGCAGCCTTGCGGCATACGGTTTTTCTTTGCTGTCGGGATGGCGAGACTTGAACTCGCGACCCCACGCCCCCCAGACGTGTACTCTACCTGACTGAGCTACATCCCGTTTTGTAATATCGGGAGTAATCGTTGCATGCCTCCCGATCATTGCGACTGCAAAAATAATCAACCCTTTGGAATCTGCAAAAGTTTCAGGGAGTAAAATCTGGTATGAATATTGTAACCCGGGGGGCAGTTTATCCGGAAAAGATCGTATTTTTGCGACGGAAATGACATAAACTAAATGTAAAACAACATAAAAACAGAAGATTATGGACTTATTTAAACCCATGGACAATCTGGATGATAACACCGACGGACAGAAAAAACAGGCAGAAGAGAGAGAGCATGTAAAATGTCTGATCATAGGGTCGGGGCCGGCCGGTTATACGGCTGCCATTTATTCGGCCCGTGCCAATATGGAGCCGGTGTTGTATCAGGGCATGGAACCGGGAGGCCAACTGACGATTACGACAGATGTGGAAAACTTCCCGGGATATCCCGACGGCATCAGCGGACCGACCATGATGGAAGACCTTAAAAAACAAGCCGAACGTTTCGGTACGGATATCCGCTGGGGTTCGGCTACTACTGTGGATTTTTCCCGTATTCCGCACAAGGTGACCATTGATGATAAAAAAGTGATCGAAGCGGATACGGTTATCATTGCCACCGGGGCCTCTGCCAAATATCTGGGCCTGCCCGCCGAGAAGAAATATGCCGGCAGCGGCGTGTCCGCCTGTGCCACCTGCGACGGTTTTTTCTACAAAGGGAAAGACGTGGCCGTGGTCGGGGGCGGAGATACCGCTTGTGAAGAAGCCCTCTATCTGTCCGGACTTGCCCGCAAAGTTTATATGATTGTCCGGAAACCCCACCTGCGTGCCTCCAAGATCATGCAGCACCGGGTGATGAACACCCCCAACATTGAGATCCTCTTTGAACATAATACCAAAGACCTCTTTGGGGAAGGCGTCGTGGAGGGAGCTGTGCTGATAAAGAAAAAAGGAAAACCCGAGGAGGAAGAAGTAAGAATCAAGATTGATGGTTTTTTCCTGGCGATCGGTCATAAACCCAACTCGGATATTTTCCAGGAGTATATAGAAACCGATGATATCGGATATATCAAAACCATTCCCGGCACGGCACGTACCAATGTAGAAGGGGTTTTTGCCTGCGGCGATGTTCAGGACAGAGTATACAGGCAGGCGGTCACGGCAGCGGGTTCAGGATGTATGGCTGCCATCGAATCCGAAAGGTACTGGGCTGAGAAATATGCCCAGACAAAATAACCGGCAGGTTTTTGAGATAAAAAAAGGAGTTATGTGATGCATAACTCCTTTTTTTCAGGGGGTGATCTGATTATTTCAGGGTAAACTCCACTTTCTCGCGGTTGTATTTCCTTCCGTCCAGTTTATTTTTGATTTCCTTGAAAGCCTGCAGGGTTACTTCAACATCTTTTTCCGTATGCACGGCGGTAGGTATTAGCCGCAGCATGATTATCCCTTTGGGAACCACCGGATAAACAACCATGGAGCAGAAAATACTATGATTCTCGCGCAGGTCCACAATAAGATTGGCGGCTTCTATGGGCGTACCTTCCAGAAACACCGGGGTAACCGGAGACTCTGTATGGCCTATGTTCAATCCGTTATCTTTCAGTCCGTTTTGCAGGAGACGAACGATCTTCCACAGGTTTTCGCGCAGTTCGGGGTGGGTCTTAAGAAGTTCTAGTCTTTTCATAGCGCCTACAACCATGGGCATGGGCAGAGACTTGGCAAAGATCTGGGAGCGCATGTTAAAACGCAGGTAGGTGATCACGTCCTTTTTACCGGCCACAAAACCGCCGATACCGGCCATGGCCTTAGCGAACGTAGCAAAGTAAACATCGATATCATCCTGAACACCGTAATGTGTTCCCGTGCCAGCCCCTTCCGGTCCCATGGTGCCGAAACCGTGGGCATCATCCACCAGCAGGCGGAAACTATAATCCTTTTTCAGCTGGACGATTTCATGGACATGTCCCAGATCGCCGGCCATGCCGAAGACTCCCTCGGTGATTACCAGAATGCCGCCTCCGGAGATCTTGGTAAGCCGTGTAGCACGTTTTAATTGTCTTTCCAGGTTTTCCATGTCATTGTGCTGGAAAACAAAACGTTTCCCCATATGCAGACGCAGACCGTCAAGGATACAGGCATGCGACTCGGAGTCATAAACGATTACATCTTTCCGGTCTACCATAGAATCGATGATGGAAAGCATCCCCTGGTAACCGTAATTAAGAAGATAAGCGCTTTCCTTGTTTACGAAAGCAGCCAGTTGTTCCTCCAGTTTTTCGTGCATCGTTGTGTGCCCTGACATCATACGTGCACCCATGGGATAAGCCAGACCCCATTCTTTGGCAGCCTCGGCATCAGCCTTACGCACCTCAGGATGGTTGGCCAGACCTATGTAATTATTGAGACTCCAGGTAAGCACTTCCTTTCCCCTGAATTTCATCCAGGGCTGTATTTCCCCTTCCAGCTTGGGAAACATCTGATACCCGTCGGCCATTTCATGATACTGACCGAGAGATGTGTTGTCAATGTTTAATTTATCGAAAAGATCCACGATGTTAATTTTTTAGGTTTGAGAATTTTTGCAAATGTAGTTTTTTTATTTATCAGATAAAAAAGAAAAACCTTTTGGTATGTTATTTGAGTCAAAAAGATGACGGTTAAAAAATATTCATTAATTTTGCACGTTTCTTTTTTCAGAACATATCTGAACCAAAAGAAGGTATAAAACGACAACGGGGAAATGGCTGTACGAAATATCAGGATCTACTTTTCATTATTTATTATCAGTACTTTTCTGGTGTTATCTTCCTGTGGTGAGTTTGACAAACTCATGAAAAGTCAGGACAATGAGCTGATCTACAGCAAGGTGAAAGAATATTATGCCAATGGTAAATACACGCAGGCAGCCAGCTTAATTGAAAAGATCCTGCCGCATTACAGGGGTACTACAAAGTCGGAGGAACTGGATTATCTCCATGCAAAATGTTATTATGAAATAGGAGATTTTGTGATGGCCGGCCACTATTTTGAAACGTTTGTCAAAACCTATCTTACCAGTGAACACGCGGACGATGCTGATTTTCTGATGGGCTATTGTTACTATAAACTGTCCCCGCGGCCCGAACTGGATCAGACCAATACGTATAATGCGCTGAATGCTTTTGCCTTGCATAAAACCAAATTCCCCGCCAGCAAATACAATGAGCAGTGTGACAAGCTGTCGAAGGAATTACAGGAAAAGCTGGCGGAAAAATCTTATTTGTCAGCCAAATTATATTTCAGACTGGAACAATACAAGGCTGCCATTGTAGCTCTGAGTAACAGCCTTGAGGATTTTCCGGATACCAAATTCAGGGAAGAGCTTATGTTCCTCAGACTGAAGTCAAAATATCTGTATGCTGAGAACAGCGTGCGGGCAAAACAACCGGAGAGATTCCAGGAAACCGTGGATGACTATTATTCTTTTATAGATGAGTTTCCCAAAAGCCGGTTTATAAAGGAAGCCAGGAAAATATACAGTAGTTGCAATAATTATTTAAGTGTAAAATAACCAGGAAAAACGTAAAAACGTAAAATTAAAATAGTATGGATTACAAAAGAACCAAAGCACCGGTAACGACGGTCACTCAGGACATTAACAATCTCGATCAGGAAACGGGGAACATTTATGAAACCGTGGTTATCTGCTCCCGCCGGGCCAATCAGATTGCCCTGGATCTGAAACAGGAACTGAACAAGAAACTGGAAGAGTTCTCTTTTTATACGGACAATCTGGAAGAGGTGATGGAAAACAAAGAACAAATCGAGATCTCGAAATTTTATGAACGTCTTCCGAAGCCCACGTCTATTGCTCTTGAGGAATTTAAGGAAGGGAAGATCTATTACCGGTATGTTGAAGAGCTTCCGGACGAGTCATAAAAATATCTTTTATTATGTTGAAGGGGAAAAAGATCATCTTGGGTGTAACCGGTAGCATTGCCGCTTACAAGGCTGCTTACCTGGTCCGTTTGCTGAAAAAGGAGCGGGCGGATGTGAAAGTGATCATGACCCCTTCATCCAGGGATTTTATTACGCCGCTTACCCTGGCCGTGTTGTCACGCAACCGGATCTATTGTGAACCGTTCAACCCGGAAACGGGCAAGTGGTATAGCCATATTGATTTCGGGTTATGGGCCGACCTGTTGCTTATTGCACCTGTTTCCGCCAACACCATTGCCAAGATGGCACAGGGTGTCGCGGATAACTTCTTGCTGACGACCTATCTTTCGGCCCGCTGCCCGGTAATGATCTCCCCGGCGATGGACATGGATATGTATAACCATGCAGCTACCCGGGAAAATCTGGATCTTCTGAAAAAAAGAGGAGTGCATATCCTGGAGTCTCCCGAGGGCGAGCTGGCCAGCGGCCTGGAAGGCGCCGGCAGAATGATGGAACCCGAAGAGATTGTCCTGGAGCTGAAAAGCTTTCTCGCTCTCCACCCGAAGAAAAGAACCAAACTGGCCGGAAAAAAGATATTGATTACGGCCGGTCCTACGTATGAAGCCATCGACCCGGTCAGATATATAGGGAACCGCTCTTCGGGAAAGATGGGTATTGCCCTGGCTGAAAAAGCGGTACAGATGGGTGCTGAGGTGACCCTGGTCCTCGGACCGGGGACCTATGGCAGGATTCCGCATAAGGTGAAAGTTGTCCCGGTGGTTTCGGCTGAAGACATGTACCGGGAAAGTCTCAGGGTTTTTCCCGACAGTGATGTGGCGATCCTGGCTGCCGCTGTGGCCGATTTTACACCGGTAGAAACCTACGGGCAGAAATTGAAAAGAGACAAAGACAAACTGGTCATACAACTGAAGCCGACAATAGATATCGCTGCGGAACTGGGAAAGATAAAAACCAATGACCAGATGTTGGTAGGCTTTGCCCTGGAGTCGGAAAATGAGGTGGAGAATGCCTTATCGAAAATCAGAAAAAAGAACCTGAACTATATCGTGTTGAACTCTCTGCGCGACGAAGGTGCCGGTTTCGGATACGATACCAACAAAATTACGATCATTGATAAATCCGGCAACCAAAAGGAATATCCGCTGAAATCGAAAACAGAGGTTGCGCAGGATATACTTAATTTTATTCAGCAAAAGTTCCTCTGATGGACAGACCTCCACAAAAAGGAATACGTCGGTGGTTCTTCCCTGGTATTCTGGTCGTGATGTTATTCCTGAAACTTCCCGGTACCTACGGACAGGAACTCCACTGTAATGTGTCCATCTCCGCCCAGAAAATACAAGGGTCTTATCAGGAGAAATTCAAAACCCTGCAACAGGCGGTCTATGAATTTATGAATAATACGGTATGGACCAACAATGTATTTGATGTGAATGAACGCATCGAATGCACCATGCTGATAAATCTTACGGAACAGATCTCTTCCGATCAGTTCAAAGGTACCATCCAGATACAATCCAGAAGACCGGTTTTCAATACGACCTACAACACCACAATGTTCAATTTTCTGGATAACGATTTTATGTTTACCTATGTCGAATTCCAGCCGCTGGAGTTCAATGAGTCCAGCTTTCTGAATAACCTGACCTCCGTGCTGGCTTATTATGCCTATATTATCATTGGGCTGGATTATGATTCGTTTTCTCTGAACGGGGGTACCCCGTATTTTCAGAAGGCGGAACAGATTGTTAACAATGCGCAGAATGCGGTGGAACCCGGGTGGAAACCTTTTTCCGGCTCGCGCAATAAAAACCGGTACTGGCTGATCCAAAATATTCTGGATAGCAAGTACGCACCGGTGCGGGAATTTATTTACCGTTATCATCGTCTGGGCCTGGACGTGATGGAGAGTGATCTGAATACGGGACGTGCCGAGATAGCCAACAGCCTTAAACTGTTGCAGAAAGTGTACCGGGCTAAACCCGATCCGTACATGCTTTTCCTGACGCTGGTGCTGGATGCAAAACGGGATGAGATCGTCAATATCTTTTCCAAGTCTTTTCCGGATGAAAGAACGCGGGTTTCCGTGATTATGAAAGAAATCGACCCTGCCAACAGCCAGAAGTACGACAAGATGCTGAAAGGACAATAACCTTTCTATTCCGGAATATTTTCATTAGTTTTACCTGTCTCAATTTCCTGCAAGGCGTATGTTAAAGTCATTATTGATCCGGAATTATGCATTGATAGAGGAGCTGGAAATGGATTTTGGTCCGGGACTGACTATTATTTCCGGAGAAACAGGTGCAGGCAAATCCATCATTTTGGGGGCTATTGACCTGATCACCGGAAAGAGAGCGGACACCTCCGTGTTGATGAACAAAGATAAGAAGTGTATCGTAGAGGCGGTTTTTGATGTGAGCAACTATCACCTGGAAGATTTTTTTAACGCACATGATCTGGATTATGAAGCGTTGACCACAGTCCGTAGAGAGATGAGCCCGTCGGGGAGGTCCAGGGCATTTATCAATGATACTCCCGTAAATCTTCCTGTCTTGCAGCGTCTGGGCAGCAGTCTCATTGATATTCATTCACAGCATCAAAACATCCTGCTGGGATCCAATGTCTTTCAACTGCAGGTACTGGATGCCTTCACACATCGGCAGGATCTTACCGGGGCATATCAACGGGCCTATAAAGATTATCAGCACAGCAAACAGGTTTTTTCCGAACTTCGGGAGCTGGCCCGTCAGGCAGGCGCCGACCTGGATTATCTTCAATTTCAGTTTGAGGAACTGGATAAGGCGGATCTGCACGACGATGAACAGGAACGGCTGGAGGGTGAGATGGAAGTCTTATCGCATGCCGAAGAAATTAAGAATGCTTTGCTTTATGCCTGGACTGTTTTACAGGAAAACGAGCAGGCGGTGGTGGTGAAACTGAAGGATGTGGTGCATACGCTACAACGCATCCGGAATTATCTGCCTGAGGTGGGAGATTACGTGGAGAGACTGGAAACTGCCTATATTGACCTGAAAGATCTGGCAGGCGAGCTGGAAGTGAAAGGCAACGATATAGAGTATGAACCCGGCCGCATGGAACAGGTCAGGGAGCGTTTAAACCTGATATATCATCTGGAGGATAAGCATCGGGTGAAAACGGTTGCCGGCTTGCTTGCGATTCGCAATGATCTGGATGAAAAGATTGCCCGTATCGGGTCCTATGATGAGGAACTGGCCAGGGCTGAAAGTCAGCTGGCTGCTGCACGCGAAAAGTTATGGGCTTTGGGCAAAGAGCTTACGGAAATCCGCAGATCGGCAAGGGAGGAGATAGAAAAAGCGGTGGTGGGATTGTTACGGGAATTGGGTATCCCCGCGGCTCGTTTTCATATAGAGATCACAGACAATCCTGAGCCGGGACCCTATGGTTTCGACCAGGTGTCATTTCTGTTTTCGGCCAATACACAGGCTTCCGTGCAGGAGATCGGGAAGATTGCTTCCGGAGGAGAACTGTCACGGCTGATGCTGAGTCTTAAATCCTTGCTGACCGAGAGCGTGGGATTGCCTACGATCATCTTTGACGAAATAGATACGGGCGTGTCCGGAGATATCGCCGACAGGGTGGGGCAAATCATTGCCCGCATGGGCGAAAAGATGCAGGTGGTGAATATCACGCATCTCCCCCAGATCGCCAGCAAGGGAAAAGAACATTATCTGGTGTATAAAACGGATGCGAACGGAAAGACGCGGACACAGGTAAAAAAACTTACCCCCGAGGAACGAATCACCGAGATCGCCAAATTGCTCAGCGGCCGGGAACTTTCGGAAGCGGCTTACCAGAATGCCCGCGAACTGCTCAAAATCTCCGGAAACGCCGGCTCCAACTAATCTTTGTTGTTTACAAATTTCCAGCCGCTGATCATGGAAGAAGCTTCTCCTGTGCGTTCTACGTAATCATGGTAGTACACCAGGTAAACGTGGACGATGGCAAAAAGAATGAAAACCCACATTAGAATATGATGGATATGCCGGGCTGCCATGTCGCCGCCGACCAACGGAATAAACCAGGCAAACAGCCTGGGAAACCAGGAAGTGCTCATGGCTGCGTACATGCCGAAACCGGTCAGACACTGAAGCAGAAAAGCCAGAAACATGATGAAATAGGTGGCGCTGGCCAGCGCATTGTGTCCCCTGGATTCAAAAGACCAGGTCCTGAGCTGTAAGATATCCACTTTTAACACTTCGATGACTTCTTTCCACTGGCTTTTTTTCAGCGGCAGGAAATTGTTCCATCTGGAAAATTCATTTCCTGCAAAAGCCCAGTATATTCGTAACAGGAAGTTGAAAAAGAAAATATAGGCAAAGAGAAAATGAATAAACCGGTTAATACCGAACCAGTAATTGAAATACGCTTCGGCGCCATGTTGGATGGCGGGAGGGCTTCCGATGAAATATCCCGTAATCACCAGCACGATGATGCAGAACATGTTGAGCCAGTGATAAAACCTGACGGGGATCTCCCAAACATATATTCTTTTTATTTTATCCATAAGTCATTTGTTTTTTACACCGGAGAAACCTTTGCCGGGGCTCCTCCGGCCCGGGTTGCGATTTATACACGACATCATTGTCAAAAAACCTGTATCTGATGTACATAGGTGCCTTTTTCATCGTAGAGGTGAACCGCGCAGGCGATACAGGGATCGAAGGAGTGGATGGTCCGCAGTATCTCCAGGGGTTTTTCAGGGTCGTCCACAGGCGTGCCCAGCAGAGAGGCTTCGTAGGCCGAACGCTGGCCTTTGGGGTCACGGGGTGAAGCATTCCAGGTGCTGGGGACCACCATCTGGTAATTGTCGATCAGAGAATCCTTGATCCTGATCCAGTGAGCCAGGGCGCCCCGGGGTGCTTCGGAGAGACCGACTCCCTTTGCTTCATCCGGCCACAAACGGGGATCCCATTTTTCATGGTTGAATGTCCTGTGGTCGCCGGTGCGGATGTTGTTGAGCAGCTGATCATAAAACTCCTGCGCCCAGCCGGCGATCAGTTTGGTTTCCAGACCCCGTGCGGCTGTCCTTCCCAGGGTGGAGAAAAGTGCTTCTACAGGCACATCCAGTTTTTTCAGGGCAAAGGTGACCACTTCCCTGAATTCGTCCTTCCCTGAGGCAAACCCTACCAGCATGCGTGCCAGCGGACCTACCTCCATGGGATTTCCTTTCCACCGGGGTGTTTTCAGCCAACTGTATTTTCCTTCAACATTCAATTGTTCATAGGGAGGTTCAGGACCGGTATAGTTAAACATGGTCTCTCCTTCCCAGGGATGCTTGCCTGCTTCATTGCCGTCCGGATATTCATACCAGGAATGTGCAATAAACTCCTGGATCTCGTCTGCGCTGGTGGCATCTACTTCCAGCACCTCACTGAGATTACGGTTCATAATGATCCCCCTGGGAAATTTAAACATAGTGGCATCACGAATGCCGTTCAGTGGCAGGTCGCCGTATGCCAGATAATTCTCAAGACCTCCTCCGATAGCGCCCCATTCATTTTTGTAAAAAGAGGCTACGGCCAGGAGATCGGGGATATACACCTGTTCTACAAAGGTCTGTGCTTCCTTGAGCAGGGTGCCGATCTTTGCCAGCCTTTCACTGTTCAGCGCATTTTCTTCATCTATATTGATAGCACAGGGAACGCCGCCTACCAGATAGTTGGGATGGGGATTTTTGCCGCCCAGGATCGTATGTACTTTCACGATCTCTTTCTGCCACTCCAGGGCTTCCAGATAATGGGCTACGGCCAGGAGGTTTACTTCAGGAGGCAGTTTATAGGCTTTGTGGCCCCAGTAACCGTTTTGGAATATCCCCAGTTGACCGCTTTCCACAAAACGTGTCAGTCGTTTCTGCAGATCGCTGAAATAACCGGTAGAGCTTTTGGGCCAGTGCGATATCGACATGGCGATCCTGGATGTCTCTGCCGGGTCGGCTTTCAGGGCCGAAACCACATCCACCCAGTCGAGCGCATGCAGATGGTAAAAATGAACCACGTGGTCATGCATATATTGTGTGCAAAACATGAGGTTGCGGATCATTTCGGCATTGGGTGGAACCACAATACCGAGGGCATCTTCGACACTGCGTACCGAAGCCAGGGCGTGAACGGTCGTGCACACACCGCAGACACGTTCGGTAAACGCCCAGGCATCCCTGGGGTCCCTGCCTTTCAATATCTTTTCAATGCCCCGCACCATGGTGCCTGAACTGTACGCATCGATGATGTGACCGTCTCTGATTTCCACTTCGACACGCAAGTGACCTTCGATGCGTGTCACCGGATCTATTACGATTCGTTTAGCCATGATAACCTCCTTTTTTAATCGTTGTCTTCTTCAGGATGAATGATTCCTTCCCGGATCATTTTTCTCTTGCGTATGTTGGTGGCAATCGCATGGGCTGCAATACCGGCGACAGTGACTGCCCCGACAGCCAGTCCTATGTCATCGGCGGTGGTTTCTATGCCAAACCCCGGGAAGCTGGCGAGATGCTTGTAGAAAGGACCGTTATCCCAGAAATTGGCTTCGCTGCAACCGATGCAGGGATGCCCGGACTGAATCGGAAAGCTGGTCCCGTTATTCCAGCGAATAACTCCGCAAGAGTTATACGTAACCGGTCCCCGGCATCCCATTTTATAAAGACAGTATCCTTTTCTGGCATTTTCATCATCGAAAGTTTCCACAAATAATCCGGCGTCGAAATTGGGTCGGCGGTAACAGGTATCATGAACCCGTCTGGAGAAGAATGCTTTCGGACGTCCCAGACCGTCCAGTTCCGGGAAGCGGTCAAACGTGAGCAGGTATACAACCACCCCGGCCATCACCTCCGCAATGGGAGGACAACCCTGAACGTTGATAATGGGTTTTCCCCTGACCAGCTTGTGTACCGGCGTGGCTCCTGTCGGATTGGGAGAAGCTCCCTGTACGCATCCGGAAACCGCACAGTTGCCCCAGGCGATAATCCCTTTGGCTCCCTCCACGGCTTCTTTCAGGATATCATATGCGGTGCGCCCGCCGATACAGCAATAAGCTTTATTTTTAACAGGTATCGATCCTTCCACCATCAAAAGATATTCTCCTTTGTATTTTTCCATGGTATTGTGCAGGTTCTCCTCTGCCTGATAACCGGCGGCAGCCATGAGGGTCTCGGTATAATCCAGCGAAACCTTATCAAGAAGGATGTCCGCTACAATGGGGTGCGAGGAACGAATGAATGATTCACTGCAGCAGGTGCATTCCTGAAAGTGAAGCCATATTACGGGTATGCGGGTTTTGGTCTCCATGGCCTTGACGATCTGCCCCACACCACTGTATTCAAGGCCCAGGAATGCACCCATCATTCCGCAAAACCTGAGGAAATCCCTCCGGGAATATCCCTTCTCAATGATTTCCTCATACATAGTAGGTTGCTTTTTTGACATAATGATAAGTTTTTGTTTTTATTAAAGATTCGAATTCCGGTTTTGTGTGTTATTGCCTCTGAATATTTCCATGATCCTGATGTGGCCACGGATCATGATTTTATCTCCCAGTCTGCATGGCCCTGTGGTTTCCGGGATGGCTAGCTCTACAAGCTGACTGGAACAGTTTAATTTAACATGATATTTCCCTTCTTTCTCAATCATGCTCACTACTTCTCCCGACCAGATAAAATCAATCTTATTCACCTTTCTTTTTTTAATACTCCTGTTTATTCCCTTTGCAAAGGATATACCGTCTCTGACAACTGGATCCCGGTAGAACCATAATGTACAGGTACAGAGACAGAAAGGATTTTGTCTGATTAATACGGGAAATTTAAATCGGATAGAAGAGACTGTGAAGATGCGGGAAAGCGCAGAAAAATCTGCGGAAAGCCGCAAAGAAAATAAGACTACAAATAGGAATCAGGTATCCCCGTGTGAATTTTCTTTTTGAATGGGGGCACATTTTAGTGAAGTGTCGGCATACTTTGCCAGTTTATCCCTGAAGGTAGAAAGGCTGATCTGTAGCGAACGGGCTGCTTCCGACTGGTTTCCTCCGGCTTTTTTCAGGGCTTCAAAGATCAGGTTGCTTTCTACACAACGGACCACATCGGGTAGTTTCATATGTTTATTCAGAAAACAGGACTTACAGGCATGCACGATTTGATTGATGGCAGAGTTGTAAATAATTTCCGGAGGCAGATCTGTTTTCCTGATGACATCCGTAGAAAAGGCAATAACCCGCTGAATGACATTGCGTAGTTCCCGTACATTTCCCGGCCAATGGTATGCCATCAGGGCTGTCATGGCCTCAGGGGAAAAGATGATTTTCTTATCCGGGGATAAACGACGGGTAAAATATTCGACAAGCAACGGGATGTCATCGATTCTTTCCCGGAGAGGAGGGATGGTAAAAGGAATAACATTCAACCGGTAGAAAAGATCTTCACGGAATGATTTGCGTTTGACAATTTCTTCGAGAGGCACCTTGGAGGCAGATATGATCCTGACATCCACGGATACAGGAGCGGTGCCCCCAACGCGTCTGAACTCCCTGTTTTCAAGGAAACGCAACAACTTTACCTGCATATCCAGGGGCACATCGTCAATATCATCCAGAAAGATACTTCCGGTATGGGCCAGTTCAAAGAGTCCTTTTCTGCTTTCCCGGGCCCCGGTGAAAGCTCCCTTTTCATATCCGAATAATTCACTGGCCAGCAGCTCGGAAGGAACCGCGGATAAACTGATCTTTATCAAAGGGTGCAGGCTACGGTCACTCGTACGATGTATGTATTCTGCCAGTATTTCTTTTCCTACCCCTGTTTCTCCTATCAGCAATACGGTGGAACCGGTACCGGAAATTCTGTCTATGCGGCTTATTAAGGCCCGCATGGCTTCATTCTGTGTGATAATATGCACCGAATTGCCGGGATCCATAATATATCGTCATATGCTGCTTTCCATACACGGGTCAGGAATCGTCAATGGCGGCATTTCCTTCGTTTAATTCTCCCATTTGCCGCAGTGACTCCAGCGTAAGTCTGGCATCCTCCTCATCCAGCTTATTTAAAGCCATGCCTACATGGGCCAGGATATAATCTCCCACTTTAACCTCTTCAGGCAACCACTGGATACAAACATCGGCCAACATACCGTCAAAGTCCACTTTTGCCATTTTCAACTCAGGATCGCTGCTATTGATGGAAACAATCTTACCCGGGACAGCCAGACACATAGCTTAAATATTTTATGATTAAAACGTTATAAAAGTAACAAAAATATATTTATTAACCTATGACGAATGTTATGTTGTGAAAAAAAACGAATCATTGTTACGGATACCTGCCAATGATTTCCCGGACTTTATTTTCTATTTCGGGCAGGGTCTTCCGTAGGGTCGGAGAAAGTTCCATCCCGGGCTCATGAGGAATACGGATGCTGACGGTGATAAGAAAAATTTCAGGCAGGGAATCCAGTAATACAGCTGATTCTATCAGGTCTTTCAGCCCGATGTCATGTGCCCCGAGGGTGCGTGGAAAATCGGAAGAAAAACGGGGTTTTATGATATGTAACGTCCCCGGAGGATCATTGTCACTGGTGGCGTCGATGAGGATCACCGGATCATATTCCTGCAGGTATGCCAGCAGGTTGAAACCGCCGGTGCCCCCGTCCAGCAACCGGACATTTCCCGGAAAAGGATGTTCGTTCATATACCGGATCGCATGAACGCCTGCCCCTTCATCCCCCAAAAGGAGATTGCCGATTCCGAGAATAAGTATCCGTTTATTATGTGATTTGTGGCCTTTCAATTATATGATTATTATAACGAAATATACACAACTTGTTTTTAAACAGAAAATATAATACCCATTCAGAGAAAAAAATAGATAAATTTAAGGGGTTTTTGGCCCTTTAACCTGTTATAAACTGTGTATGAAGGAAAGGAAAAGTTACTACGAGCCGGTTTCCCTGTGGGGTATCATTCTGGGGATTCTGTTTTTTCTGATCATATTGTTTTTTCTCGACCTGAAACCCGGACATCCGGAAGTTACGCGTACTTTGGCGGTGGCTGTGTTAATGGCTACCTGGTGGGTCGCCGAAGCGGTTCCGCTGGCAGTTACCGCCCTGCTGCCGGTAGTTTTGTTTCCCATGCTAGGCATTATGGATGGCAAAACGGTGTCCACCACTTACTTCAATCATATTATATTTTTGTTTCTGGGTGGATTTATGATGGCGTTGGCCATGGAGAAATGGAGCTTACACAAGCGCATTGCCCTGGCAATCATGATGAACGTGGGCGTAAGCCCCGGAAAAGTGTTGCTGGGGTTTATGCTGTCGACGGCCTTCTTATCCATGTGGATATCCAACACTGCCACCGCGATGATGATGCTGCCCATCGCCCTGTCCATTATCCTTGAGCTGGAACAGACAGTAAACACAGAGGATATAAAACGGTATTCGGTGGCATTGTTTCTGGGCATTGCTTACAGCGCTTCTATCGGAGGGCTGGCTACACTGGTGGGAACGCCTCCCAATCTGGTGCTGGTGAAGACCCTGAACATTCTCTTCCCGCATGCTCCGGAAATCAACTTTGCCGAATGGATGCTGATGGGGCTGCCCATCAGCCTGACCATGCTGACCGTGGCCTGGTTCCTTCTTTACTTCATGTACCGGCCGAAAAACAAATGGGAAGGCGTTTCCATCCGGACTTTCCGGAACGAATATAAGCAACTGGGGAAAATGAACTATGAAGAAAGGGTCGTGATAACTCTGTTTATTCTGCTGGCCTTGATGTGGCTCACGCGGGCCGATCTTGTACTGGGACATGTTACCATTCCCGGGTGGTCGCGATTGTTCGGCCACCCTAAATTTATCAATGACGGTACCGTAGCCGTTACCATTGCCGTGATCCTCTTCCTGATCCCTTCCCGCAACCGCCCCGGCGACCGTATCCTCGACTGGAAATCGGCCAACCGACTGCCCTGGAATATGATCCTGCTTTTTGGCGGGGGGTTTGCCCTGGCCAAAGGCTTTGAAGTGTCCGGGCTGGCAGTATGGTTCGGGGAAGCCCTGAAATGGGTGGGACAGTTCTCGGATGTCTGGATCCTGCTGACCATCCTGACCATGATGTCTTTTCTTACCGAGCTGACGTCCAACACGGCCTCCACACAGATGCTGTTGCCTGTATTTGCAGGTCTGGCTGTGAGCATTAACATGAACCCCCTGCTTATCATGGTACCGGTGACCATGGCCGCTTCGCTGGCGTTCATGCTGCCTACGGCCACCCCTCCGAATGCCATCGTCTTCGGCACCAATCGCATCGGTATCAGAACCATGATCAAAACAGGTTTCTGGCTCAATATGGCCGGCGTGTTTACGATCTATTTCTTTATTCATGTATTGGGCATGGGGATCATGCACCTTCATACCCTCGGTTTGCCGGCATGGGTCAAGTGATCAAAAGACAAAAGACAAAAGACAAAAGGCAAAAGGGACAGATAAAAGATAAAGATATGTCAGGATGGCCTTTTTGGTCTTGCGAATGATCACAGAGGCAGGCAAGACGACCATGGATGAAGAATTCCCTTCATGCCGGATATATTGGCTT
>JANTHB010000031.1 GCA_024762655.1 Bacteroidales bacterium | reverse complement strand
GTTTCCGAGTTTGGCGGGCCCAATATGAACTATGAACCCTATTCCGACGCTTACCAGGCCGACCGGCTGTATCAGTATATCCGGAAACTGGACAGTCTGGGGATCCCCGAAGCCTATTACTTCAAACTGGTGGAAGGTACCGACAACCTGGCCCACACCAACTCCGGCCTGATCGATGATACGACCTTCGCGGAAAAACCGGCCTATGCGCTTTTCAGATCCTTCACCTCCTGCCCGGCTTTTGTACCTGAGCAGGCGGTTGTTTCCGGCAGACAGATCCGGTTTTTTCCCAACCCGATGTATGATTTCACCATCCTGGAGATGCAGGACATTCCCCGCAGTCATGTACTGACCCTCACCCTTTACAACAGCGGCGGGCAGGTGGTCCGGGTTCTCAGGGGCATCTTCCCGGATCACTACCGGCTCCAAAGAAACCACCTCCCCTCCGGATCTTATTTTGTAAAAGTGAGCGACGGGAAGGGGATCGTGGCAAGGGGGAAGCTGATCATAGAATGAAACAACCCATACAGGACAGAAAACCTAAGAAATTCCTAACCGGCAAGCATCCTTCTCCGCGCCTGCCGGCAGTTGCAAAATTTTTTAATCGGGTTTTTATAAGATAGCCAGACAGGTAATTAAATTTATTAATTATTTGGTTTCCCCGAGCCATTTATTCAACGTATCCAGAACCATTTTTCTTTGGTATCCCGGCAGGTTGCCTATTCGCGTAAAGTGCGATCCTCCCGGTTTGAAGACTTCAACGGCGCGGGCTGCTCCGTGCAAGCGAACAGCTGTGGCCGACCAGGTATCCGTACCCCCGTAGATATAAATAAAATGATTCCCCTGCTCCTGCAGAAAATTATTGACATCCGGCATGATCCGGGAGTCATATTTCAACCGGACATGCCGCGGAGCCGCAAATCTGAAGGTTGTATCCCTGACATGCCGTATTTCTCCCTGATACCGGGAAGGGCGGTACCCATAATATCCCAGTTGTGTCATCGCCTGATAAAAAAACGGCTCAAAAAAACTTATTCCAAAATCCGAAAAATAATCAAAGATGTTGGCCTTTCTGAAAAAATCGAACAAAGCGTTTGCCGAAGTGTCCGCTGCAGGAATATCCCGGCATTTTAAACCCCACTGCCAGAAGGCAAAAGGAAATTCCAGGACAGAATACTCATAAGCGGCACTGTCCCCACCGGCTCTCTTCCAGGTATAACCCATTTCTTCAGCATATTTTTCAAATAAGGGAAAGATTTTTTTTCTCTCTTTCAGCAGCCGCATCTGGTAGGAATAGATCCTTGCCCGGCAGGAGTCACTCCCGACGGTATCCAGAAAAGTAAATATCCGCGGATCCACCACGGCAAAGTTCAGTGGTCCTACATATGGCACACAGATATCTGCATCTTCCGGATAAAAATATTTGAAATACATGGTGGTTTGTCCACCCTTGCTGATGCCGGTACTGATCCATTTTCCGGGCCAGACTTTTTTAAACAATGTATAGATATAATGGTGGTCGGCAGCGGCCTGTTGTATGGTCAGATAACGCCAGTCAGGCTTATCCGGCATCGATTTCCCGAAATAACGGTGCTCCACAATGATCTGGTTGGCATGGGTCAGACGGGCCAGCTCCGACACATAGTTCCTGCCTGCAGCGTATCCTTCGGTAATGAAGACCACCGGTTGTAACGAATCAAGGTATGACACCCAGATACGCTGCATGAAATGACCTTTCCATTTGTGTTTGTGATCGAGAGGCTGTGGGATCATCACCTCCCAGGCCGCCTTATACATGGAATCCGGCGTCACCGCCCGCACCTCTGCCCCCGGGATCTCCCTGATCAGCTGATAAACGGAGATCTGCTGGGAGAGGGCAGGCAACAAAAGAGCAGAAAATAACGCCAGAAAAAGACCTGATTTTTTAATCATATACAAGGTTTTTTAAAAGTAGCGTCCGGTAAAAAATGTTTACCCCTTCACGCCCTCTGCTATACACTGTTTTACAATGACATAACCCCTCTCCCTCATGAGGGGGAGGGTCGGGGAGGGGGTTAATGACAAAGATAAAGACAAGGGATAACGATCATTAATATTTAACAAAATATTTTACATTGCAAAAACAGTTACAGTATTTATCACGGACATTACTTACTGTTTTTTATAGTAAATATAATTTTATCTGTGGAAGCTCTTACCGATAAACTGCAATCCGTTTTTCAGGCCGGTGCGCCAGTACACCCAGGAGTGTTTCCCGTCGCGGACGCGGTATTCGTGGGGCAGGCCCATCTCCCGCATCTTCACATGCAGGGCTGAGTTGCCTTTGTAAAGAAAATCGTCATCCCCGATATCGAGGTACCATCTGACCGTTTTCAGCTCTTTCAGGGGTACCGTATCCAGCAGATCCAGCGGGCTGAAAGCTTTCCAGGCATCCGTGATCCGGTCTTTACCTTTAAGTCCTTCCCCAAACAAAAATCCAAAAACATGTTCGTAGGACTTATTGTCCATCTTAATCAACTGATCATCCGTATAGGTTCCCGAACTAAAAGCCACGCTGGCAGCAAACATATCCGGGTTTCGCATGGCTGTGTGCAGCGCCCCGTAACCTCCCATGGAAAGACCTGCTATTCCCCGGAATTGTTTTTCCGGCCGGGTACGATACGTTTTATCAATAAAAGGGATAAACTCTTTAACAAACATATCTGCCCAGGGCTTTTTTCCCTTATAATCATTTACATACCATGTCACACCCCCGTCGGGCATCACCAGGATCATCGGAGGGATCTCTCCTTTCAGGATCGCTTCGCCGGCGATGCGGTCGGCCTCTCCGAACTGAAGCCATCCCGTATCATCATCCGTATAGCCGTGCAGCAGGTAGACCACAGGATATTTGCGGGAGTCGGTATCATAGCCGGGCGGCAGATAGATCGTATATCTCATATCACCCATGAGACGACTGTGGAATGTCAATCCTTCCAGCACCTTTCCATGATCAGTACACTGGGAATATCCGGACAGTCCGGCAAAGAACAACAGTCCTGCGACAAACACCCGTAACAAGAAAATATTAAATTTTTTCATAGATATATTATTTAGTTCCCGGTTCCCGGTTCGTGGTTCGTCCCTTCATCGTTCATCGATCATCGTTCATCGATCCACCTCAGCCAGGCTGCCGCATCCTGTGTCCAGCGGGCGGTATGGTGGCTAATGTTGATCGCCAGCGAAAATCCGTGCCCTCCTTTCGGATAAATATGCATCTCCACCGGCACATTGTGCTTTTTCAGCGCTTCGAAAAACACCAGGCTGTTTTCCGGCGGAACGACTTTATCATCTGCCGCCAGGAACAGGAAGGTGGGCGGCGTATCCTTTGTTACCTGCAGCTCATTGGAAAATTCTTTTACCCGGGCCGGAGAAGGATCACTGCGTAACAATGCTTTTTTTGAACCCTTGTGGGTAATGGAATCGGCCATGGAGATCACGGGATACCCCAGCAGCATGAAATCGGGCCGGGAACTTTCCCGTTCCACCTGGTCTTTCGCTTTAGGATCACCGTAAACAAAGTGAGTACCTAATGTAGAAGCCAGATGGCCTCCGGCAGAAAAGCCCATCACTCCCACCTTGCCGGGATCGATGTTCCATTCTTTGGCATGGTACCGGACCATACGCAGGGCCCTCTGCGCATCTTCGAGCGCCACTTTGTAGCTGACGGTATTGCTCTCGTCCACAGGCAACCTGTATTTCAGGACAATTCCGGCGACACCCAGGGAGTTAAGCCATCTGGCCATATCGGTCCCCTCCCAGCTATACGCCAGCACATGATACCCCCCTCCCGGGCAGATCACTACAGCCTGGCCCGTAGCATTACCGCGGGAAGGCAGGAAAACGGCAATGTCCGGATTTTGTACCTTCCGGACAGCAATAAGGCGGTTGGTCGTATCCCACTGTTCTTTTATGCCGGTATCCTTATGATCGGGGATACCGTTCTCAGGCCACAGGGACAGCCGCACATCCTGGGCATAAACCATCACGCTCATGGTTGCCAGGATCGTTAAAATAAATACCTTCGATTTTTTCATGTTCTTACCATTTGATGTTTCTGTCGATAAAACGGATCAGTGTATCGGCCATCACCCGGTGGTCCTTCACTTTGGGATGGCCGTCTTTTTGCAGGTACGGGAAAAAGAGGGTGTAGACCGCCGGGTCCTGCATTTCCGCAATGGCTTTTTGGACATATCCCGGCCAGGGTGATCCGGCTTTGGTGGCATCCATCGGTCCCAGCGCACAGATGATGTGTGCATGCGGATACACCGTCCGTACCTTCCCGGTAAAGTCTTTGTAGGCATCGATGATCTGCCTTTCCGTGGGCGGGGTCGTCCCGAACCGGTGTTTGAACTCGGGATAATCCGGCATATTCACCAGCCATGAATCGTTCTGCAACAGGTTGATCACCACGATGTCCGGCTGCACCTTGGAGAAATCCCATTTGCTCTCCGGGTCTACCGGGTCGAGACGGTCGTACATCTCCGGCATGATCATGGGAAACCAGCTGATCAGGATGCCGATACCGCTCCGGGCGATGCATGAATATTCAGCTCCGTAGTGGCGGGCTGTGATAGCAGCGTAGGTAACATAATTATCAGTTAAGGTGCTGTCGGGATGATCGTCTATGGTATCTCTGTCGGCATACCCCGCCGTGATCGAGTTGCCGAAAAACTCGATCACCCGTCCGGAGGTCTCCGGCGGTGGCAGGATCGCGGCCCTTCCCGTGATCCGGAACCCATAAAAACCGGTATGCCCGCGCGTCCATTCCGACTGTTTGAACAGCTCCAGCACATGTTTCCCCGCCGGCAGGCTGTCGGCCAAAACATACCAATGCTGCAGACTGTCGGGGTGAAATCGTACCGGCGGCCGGCCATCCACACTGACTTCATAATAATTGTCTCCGCGTTCGTCCTTCATCCTTGCCTCTGCTTTTTCCCCATCAAAACGGATCTTCAGCGAGGTGCCGGGCCAATAGAGCACAGCATGGTCCGGACCCAGGTCGTTGATCCGGCCCATGGCAAGGATATGCGGATCATTCCAGGCAACCAGAACGGTGTCTCGAAAACCCTTTCTTCCTGCCTGTTCCCCATAATGACAAGAGGAAAGAAAAACCAAAAGGACCAGGAGAAATAGAATGTCTTTTTTCATTGTATTCGATTTTCAATAGGACGAATGTAATAAATATATCAGCAAGATATAACATTGTCATACCAAAGACCGGGGGATAATGTATTGGTATCTGTTAATTTGGGGTGTATAATTGTTGTGTCGTTGTCCCCGTAGGGGCAATTCGGTGAAACTAAAAATCTTCAACACATTTTTAATAATCTAAAATTCCTGGAATCCATCCTGCAACCCGGGAAGGTCCTGTGGTGTCATCCACAAGAACATCTTTGTTTGTTTTTCGTGCCTTTTCCCGCATAGATAAAACACATGGAAACCATAAAAACCAGAAGAACCATCCTAATCAAAAGTGGCAGGGACAAAGGTGTAGCAGCGTGGTATAATGTCTTTTCCTTAATTTGGTGCTTTGCCACGTAGTGGCTAAATTTGAATAACCGTCCGGGTACCGGACGGTTAGAACCAGCGCACGAAACGATCCCCGGAGGGGGTCAATAACAAACAATTATGGGTAGCTATCGCCAAATTCTCTAGCATCTTATTTTCCAAACTAAAAACAGCAAAAAAACAATACCCCTCAAACAGTCAGATAAAATTTACGCTTACATTACAGGAATTATTAAGAATAAAAACGGCCATCTTTATCAGATAAATGGTATGGAAAATCATATACATATTCTGAGTGACCTGCATCCAGGTGTTGCTTTGGCAGATTACATGAGAGACATTAAAACTGCCTCATCAGTGTGGTTAAAACATCAAGGAGAATTTCCCTTATTTGACGGATGGGCAGATGGATATGCCGCATTAACTTATTCATACCGGGAAAAAGATATTTTAATTAATTACATTAAGAATCAGCAGAATCATCACAGAAAAGAGTCCTTTGAAGTGGAGCTATGCAGGCTTCTTGAGTCACAAAGCATTCAGGTTGATGAGCGATTCTTCCCCTGATCTTTTTATTCACCCCTTTCAGGGATGTCGCACCCCGGGTTGCAGCACCCCTCCTGATGCCGGTGTCCCGGCAACAGGAGGGTTATTCATGTATTGCCCCTCCGGGGCAAAAAAATACATGATCCCAAAATTTACCCGGTACCCGACCGCAGGCGGGTTCGCAACAGAAGATTTTTTCGAAATCTCTATTGCACAATCCGGGATAATTTTTCTATTTGGTATTTACGATCGGTCCGGCACCAGGGTGATCACCGCTATCTCGCTGTGTGTTCCCACACGCATAGGCGGACCGAAAGAGCCGGCGCCCTGGGATACAAAAATCCGGGTGCCTTGATAATCATGCAAGCCCCTGTTGTATTTATGAACCATGGCTGCAATGAGTGTCAGCGGAAACAACTGGCCCCCGTGGGTATGTCCTGCCAGGTAAAGGTCTATGCCCTGCTCACGGGCATAGCGTATCCCTTTGGGACTATGGTGAAGCAATACTGCCGGTTTATCCTTATCTATAGGCAATCGCGACAGTACTTCCTGCATGGTCTCTGTCGTATCACGGGCATGCATATCCCTCCTTTGCCTGTCGGCCTGTAGATAATTCAACCCCACCACCTGCAACCCTTCAAACCACACAACCTCATTCTCCAGCACCCTGACGCCCGCTTCCCTCAATTTCTTTTTGATAAGGTTTACACCCGTATACCGTTCATGGTTCCCTTCAACAAAATATACGGGTATTTTTTCCTGACGGAACAAGCCGAAAACCTCGTCATTCATTTGTTTTCTGCCGTCGAACAGATCGCCTGTGATAAAGATAACATCCACTTGTTCCATCCTGCTCTCATCCAGGAGACGCTGCAGAAAATCCTTACCCCGGAAATGTCCCAGATGCAGATCCGTCAGATGCATGGCCCGTACTTCGTGGGTCAGGCCTTTCACCGGTACCGTGATCCGTGTCGTCCGGACCCGGGAAGCATTCCATGTCCCTGAAATACAAATGAACAGCGTCAGCAGAATGACCGCAATACCGTAAATTTTCGGTTCGGTATGCATTATCAGCCGGACCAGGTCTGCCAAAGCTACCGACAGCAAAAGATAAAGGAGAAAACCCATGATGACAGAGGCTGTTTTATACAACAAACTTCCAACGGCACTCGTGTTATTGCCAAATACGGCAATTCCGGTTATCATAAAAACCGTCAGAAAAGCAAAAACCAGATACACCGGAGAGGCTTGCTTTATGGAGAAATACCACACAAACCGGCGTGATAAATAACTGTTGGCCCACACCAGAAAACCGAGGACCAAAAACAAAAACAGGAATATCATCAAACGCTTCATATTTTAAAAATCCATGACCTTTGTATTTTTATCCTTCAGGTATTTTGTCAGGGGAGATCCCATTCCTTTAACATCTACTCCCATTTGTTTCAGGTCTTCAGCCACACCGTACTGGTTGGCACACCATACACAGGCTTCAAGCACAACCCCGGTTTCTTTCAGGGACTTTACCATCGACTGCAGTTCCTTATCCCCGGCTAAAAGCCTGGCGGAAGGGCCCCAGATGATCAGGGTAACCTCTTTGAACCAGCCTTGTTTTTTCGCATTGAAAAGATAGGGTTGAATCATTTTGGTAAAAACATCCTTCTCTCCTGAAGTCCATAAAACGACAAGTTTTTCCGGTCCTGATTTCTTTTGACCGGAACGGGGGTCATCCTGCGCGTGAAGACTCCATCCGCCACACAGCAAGATCACGGTCAATAACAAAGGAAATGCTGTTTTTTTCATCGTTCTGCGATTTTAAAGTTATTACTCTTGCATTAAAATATACTATTTATACATAAATTCCGGGGAAATTACACAAAATAACCCTGATATAAACTTTGTACCAGCTTGTAATTCTGAGAACCACATCCCTTCGCCGGCACTTCAGGAAATCAATAATCATCCTGATAATCAAACATATTTCATTAATCTACCATTTTATAAAAAGAAACCGAATCTCTCCCCGGAATTATTTCCCCCATTGATTCATTTCCTTCAACAATGCATCCGTTTTCACCACCCTGGCATAGTAGCCGTTTAGGGTTGCCAGGGAGCCATAATGAACATCCCAGGCTTTTACCGTATGCCCGTCATATTGCAAGGGCCGTGTAGCACAGGCATCGGCCACAACGGTGCAACGGAACCCGTAATCCCGGGCAGCCCGCGTGGTCGCTTCCACACACATCTGCGTCTGCATACCCGTAATTATGAGATTTTTTAGATGGTTCTTGTGAAGAAAATTCAGCAGATCCGTACCCAGAAAAGCATTGGCTTCATTCTTGACGATGATCTTTTCTCCTTGAACCGGTTGCACATCCGGATAGATATCCGTTCCTGATTTAGCATTGTGTTTGATGTGGATTACCGGCATATTTTCGACACGGAACTTTTGCAAGATTTTACCGGCTTGCCGGGCCGCTTTCTCCGGTTCTACCAAAGGAAGGCTTCCCCCCGGAAAATAAAAGTACTGTATGTCGATAATCAGCAGAGCAGTGTTCTCTTTTCCGTAAGGATTTTCCTCTTGCGCCGTGGCAAAATACCCTGCGCTGCTTGTTATGATCAGAAACAAAAGGATCGTAATTTTTTTCATCATTGTTTATTGTTTTATGTTAAAATTTGATAACGTGATCCTGTGATTATCCACAATATACGATCTTTTCATCTGTTTTCCTTTCAGGTGTTATTCCTCCGGCAAAATGAATTACAGGGTCCCCTTCCTTTTTTCAGGGTTATGTTGTATAGATCTCCTGATTTTCCATAATTCTTCCTCCGAACGAATGATGTGATCATAAAAATTCCTGTGCCATACGTCATGAATCTCCGTATTTTTTCTGAACCATTTTGTTACGCCTGTCTTATATCCCCTGACAATGGACCCCAATGACCGGGGGATGATGTGTTGATATTCGTTCTTTTGCCGGGTTTTTTTGGTATGCCGCACCACCGGCAGGGGTTCACGGGGGGTGTCTTTGTTATACCGCACCACGGGTAAGGGTTCAAAATTTTGAACCCTTACCCGTGGTTTACCGGATACGGTATTGTTGTTTTTTCCATCTGTAATAATAATGATCCCATGCACATGATTTGGCATAATTATGAATGCATCCAACACGACATTCGGATAATGTTCCGGTATGCTCAGCCAAAAACCTTCTGCGTTTTTTCCGGCATCATTCAGGATCATTTTCTTATTCGTCACATTCCCAAACAAACATTCCCTGCCTTTGGTTACAAGGGTTACAAAATATTTACCCGGCAGTGAATAATCATACCCTTTTAATCGATAGGAACGGCGGTGAAAAGGATAATCATCTCCCATGGTTCTTATGTTGTTTCAATACTTGTACTATACCATACTATACCTCACTATATCTGTACTATACCATCCTATACCATCCTATACCACCCTGTAAGGGCTCAAAATCTTGAGCCCTTACAGGGTGTCCATCTGGTGAGCCCTCCTTGTACCGTAAGGGTTCAAAATTTTGAACCCTTACGGTCACGCCTCCCCGGCCAGTTTCAGCCGTCCCCTGGCTTGCAGTCCGTCGCCGCCTGTTGCCGTCAGATGTATCGCCGGATCATTCTGCGTTTCGATCAGGAATGTGGCGATGCCTGCCTCTGTCTGCACGGCGGCGGGGGAAAGGATTTCTGCCCCTGTGGCCTTCAGTGTCACCGATGTATGATTGTCTTCCACACACAATGTCCCGTTCTCATCAATCAGTTTCACATAGACAAACAATACATCTTTTTCTCCCTTTACCGGTTTTTTGCCCGAAAAATCCGGTACAATCTCCAGCCCGGTAACAGGTCCGGGGGTCCACACGGTCTGGCGGGCAACCATTTTCCCATTTATATAGCCCAACGCGGTAACCTTTCCTTTTTCCCATTTCACATTTGTAAACGTAAATGGCGGATGCATCAAATGCCGGCAGTTCCCTCCGTCAAAAGGATGTCCGCCTTTCCAGGGTTTTTCGTCCCGCTCTGCATAAAAATAGGGAGTATCAGGTCCGTGGTCCGGTTTTTTTCGTGCTATCGTCTTTCCGTTCACCTTCAGTTCCACCTCGTCCACATTCCCATACACAATCACTTTTCGCATCTTCTTTCCCGGGGCCCAGTAACCGGCAATATAAACTTCCGGTGTCATCGATTCTTTTGCCAGTTTCCTTCCCGGATCCAACTGGGAGCGGTAAAGATACCAGGTGAATTTGGGGATGCGGAAGATATCTGCAGCGCCGCTGGCGGATATTGTCGGGCAACAGCCCCGGTTGTGATCAAACATTTCCCAGGTAGCATTGCCGTTGGTCCACGGCCAATATGCATTGTAGCGGTTGAACGACCACTGGAAGTTCCAGGCCGATTGTAGCAGGGCCTTTTCGCCGGCTCCCCGCTGTTGACGCGACGTACTGTGATCTCCCCCAAACTCATAATCCCCGTATTCCCGGATAAATCCGGGTTTATGGCTGTCATTGGGGCGGGTAAAATCTTCATGCCAGTCGTTGTACAGCACATCCCACACATAGCTGCCATACATATCTCCCGAGGTGTAGCACTGGTCCCCCGGATATTCCTCATGGGCAATAGTATAGGCTTTTTTCTTCCACCACTCGGGCAGCCAGGACTCGTTCAAAACGGTCTCCCACAGCACCACAGAAGGGTGGTTGCGGTCGCGCCGGATCATATCACGAATATCCCGGAAAGTACGTGAGACAAAGAGCGTATCCGTATTGAAAAACTGCCAGCCGGGGATACAATCGATGACCAGCAACCCCAGCTCGTCGCATGCATCGAGCACGGCAGGGTCCTGGGGATAATGTGCCAGCCGTACAATGTTAAAGCCTCCTTCTTTTATTTTCACCATATCGCGGTATTGTGCATGGTCCGGAATCGCATTCCCGATGTAAGGATATTCCTGGTGCCGGTTGGTGCCGGTAAGCCTTACCGGGCGACCGTTGAGGAGAAAACCTTTGTCACGTGTAAAAGCAATGTGCCTGATGCCAATGCGTGTATCGACCCTGTCCAGCAGTTTCCCTCCCTCCTCCAGGCGTGTCTCCAGACGGTAGAGATAAGGATCTTCAAGATCCCACAGATGAGGACCGGCAAGATCTATCACCTGAGTTACAAACGACATTTCCCTCTCCGGTACCCGGATCTTCACTTTGTTACGACCACATGCTTTTCCTTCTTTGTCGTACAGTACCTGTACCATATCGATCCGCTTTTCCGTGGATTCATCGTTTCTGACCGTGGTTTTGATCCGTATCGTTGCCGCTTTTTTTGTGACGGCAGGATAGGTCACGAACACCCCGCCTGTGGCAGGCATCCCGGCAGTAATTGCATCCGGGATGAATACTTTTCCGGTTTTTATCATATAAACATCCCGATAGAGGCCGCTGTAATAACAAAAGTCCAGTCTGTTCGAAGGTTTACCCGGGGGGATCAACGGATTGTCCCGGTTGTCCAGCCGTACCAGCACCTCATTGCTGTCGCCGTAATGCAGGTAAGGATCGAGACGCACCTCAAAAGGGGTGTATCCGCCGGCATGGTAAGCGGCCCTGCGGCCGTTGATCCAGACGATCGCCTCCTGCATGGCTCCCTCAAAATGCAGGGTAAGACGACGGGCACTGTCAGCTGCAGGGACAAAGAAGGTTTTACGGTAATAGCAGATTCCCTGCCAGGGATGCTTTATTACCAAAGGCTCTGTATAAGCTGTATGCGGCAGGATCACCGGCACCCACTCTTTTCCCTGCACGGAGGACAGTTCTTTTTTTGTATCCACCGCTGTCAAACCGTCCCGGGCCGGAATATTCACCGTTTCGATGTTGTACTGCGATGCCCAGTCTTTGCCCGTCTGCACTTCCTGTTTTCCCACTACGGTCGTGTCCGTATCTCCCGGACGAATAAAATACCAGCCGTCTGAAAAAAAAGTCTTGCGGGGATGCTGACTTTTGGGGAATGAACATGAAATTAAAACAGTCAAAAACAAAAAAAGAATCCGGGTTACATGAAATTGTTTACTCTGCATAAGCAAGGATTTCTGTTTTCTTCTGCAAAAATAGCTCATAAATAATAGGCAAGCAATTTTTTAGGGCGACCCCCCTGATCCGTGAAACAGGGATTCATTTCTAATCTTCCCCTTCTACTTCCTGGAAAGAAATTCGAAACAAAAAAATGGAAGGATTAATAATGTAATCTGTCCCTTCTCATGTAAAATATTTGTAGGTTTGTCAAAATTTTTTCTAAATGAAACAAGCACTTAAACTGTTTTTGGCCCGAAAGATGGTAAAACAACGGAAAAGCCGGGAACACTCAGCGAAAGAACTGGAGCGTCTTCATACATCTCCGGGCCTGCCGGGGTTCAATGACAGTATCTATTTTGCAGGCTGGGATCAGGAGGGCTTTGCTTTTGTCACGCGACAGGCTTTCCGGTCGGATAAACCCCACGAAAACTGGTTCAAAATTTTTATCCCCGGTGAAGGGGTATGGGGGTTTGAAAATCTATCTTTGCCTGCCGGCGAAGGTTTCCGGCAAGGTTCCCTGGAATATCTCTGCCTGGAACCGGGCCAACGCTGGCAACTGAAATACAACGGACCTGTTTATCAGGACAATCAACAGGAAAACCTCTCATTGGATCTTACGTGGGAAGCCAGGGGCGCAATCATTGATTTTGACCATACGGGAGCTCTCCTTGACCAGACAGCCCGAGAGATGGTCCGGCAACCCTGGAACCGGCATTTTTTTCACAAACTCCGGGAATTGCATAAAGTTCATTACGAACAGGCCGGAAACATCAACGGCGCCCTTCTCTGGAAAGGAAAGGAATATTCTTTTTCAGGTCAGGGGGTACGTGATCACAGTTTCGGCACACGTCACTGGGAAGAATGGGACCGTCATTTCTGGTTTTTGGGGGTTCTGGAAGACGGACGTTATTTCAATACCAGTGCCATTGACTATGATTTCATCCAAAACCTTAAAGCCGGTTATCTTGGAAAGAAGCATAACGTCAATACCCTGGCTGATATATCTTCTTTTGACCTACCTGTACCTAAGCAACCGCTTCCCCGTAAAGCGGAGTTGTCAATCCGGGAGTCTTCCGGAGGGAAAGAAAAAACACTTACCGTTAATATGAAAGTTTTCTTCCCCTTCATGATGGACGGGGTTTATCACATACGTCAGTCTCTGGCAGAGTTCACCTATGACGGAGTACAGGGACTGGGGGTTGCAGAAATGGGCATAAATATTAAAAAATATGGAATGGATCTTTCCTATTGACCGGCTTCCGGAGAACGAGGGGGGAGGAAAAGCCGCAGGTCTTGTACAACTGAAGCATTTTGGAAAGAAGATCCCTGCCACCTGGGTAATTACCGCCTTTGATCCGGAGAGATTGAAACCTTTCATTGCCTCGCTGCCTCCCGACAAAACCTGGGCAGTCCGGTCTTCCGCCGCCGGCGAAGACCGTGCAGAGGCCTCTTTTGCCGGCCAGTATGCTACGTTTCTGCACGTAAAAGGAAAAGATCAGATCCTGAAATCCATAGAGCAATGCTTCGCGGCCGAAGGGTCGGAACAGGTAAGTGCCTACAAAAAATACATGAAAACCGGAAAAACCGGGATGAACGTTATCCTTCAGGAAATGATCGTTCCCATGGTTTCGGGTGTTCTTTTCACGGTGGATCCTGTTTCCAACCGTTACGACAAGATCAGTCTGAGTATGGTCACCGGAACGGCCGACCAGCTTATGTCCGGCACCCGGGAGGGAGAGACCCTCCTCTTCTATAAACAACGATGGTACCAAAATAAATGTCGTTTTATCCCACCGGAAAATTTCAGGAAACTGGTACGTGAAGCACTGGAAATAGAAGAAAGATACGGTCAGCCTGTCGATCTGGAATGGGCTATTGACGGTAACGGGGATCTTTTCTGGTTGCAGTTACGGCCTGTTACCGGACTGGATTCCATACACATGAACGAACTGGACCATACCCCCCGCTATCCCAATCCTATTTATACGCGGGGAAATATCGGGGAGATGATGCCCGGCCCCGTAACCCCTCTGACCCTTTCTACTTTTGGAAAAGCCATCGATCGCGGCCTGCAGGTGTTTTATAAAAAAGCGGGAGTATTATCCTCCCTGTCCGATGAATACATCTTTGTGCATTCCTATTACAATCATCTCTTTTTTGATGTCAATGCCCTGTATGAAATGGCCAAAAGAGTATGGTTGACCTCCCGGGAAAACGTCGATTTTTCCGTTATCGGGGAGCTGGTTCCGCATGTTGAAATAAAACCGGATATCCCTCTGTGGAAACGTATAATAAATTTTATCCGGGTTACCGTATACATGCTTCACGGACCTAAGGCCGTAGTGTTATTGCGCAAGCTGGAAAGCCGCTTCCGGCTTGATTGCCCGGATGACCCCCGCAACTGTTACCGTCTGATCTCGGAAAATATGCAAGTACTTTTCGATGCCTACGACCTGCATTACATTTCCTCTTCCCAATCGGGAGGTTTTTTTACTTCTATCCTGAATATTTATTCCGGAGGCAAGCCTCCCCTGCCCGAGCATTATGAGAAAGTCGCCCGTCTTTTCACCCATATACCGGGCATAGAAAGCGCGCAGGTGTTACATGCTATGGATGAACTGGCAGAGATGCTGGTAAAAATTCCCTGGATACGAAGGGATTTTCTGGATGTTCCGGTAGATGAATCCATCCGGTATCTTTCTGTAAAAGCTCCGGAAAACATACGCAAGACCTGGGAAACATTTCTGCAGCGTCATGGTCACCGTTGTGTTCGTGAAGCAGAGATGAGAGAAAAAGAATGGGCCTGGGATCCGGCCCCTGTCGTGGAGGGCCTGAAAGGGAAAACAGCTCTTTTGCTGGAAGGGAAAAAAACGCTCCGGAACGCCGAAAAAGAAAAATATACTTTTCTGGAAGATCATACACTTACCCGTTTCAAAAAACTGCTTATCCGTTGGCTTCTTCCCAAAGCCCGGGCATCGGTGGCACGGCGTGAGCAGACCAAGGCCCTGGCAATTCTGGTACAATACCGTTTTAAGGTTGCCTACCGGCACCTGGCTAAAATGCTGGTCAATGCGGGATTACTTCAGGATCCGGATCTCATTTTTTTCCTGACCCACCGGGAGATAGGCAATTTACTGGAGGGTAACGGAATCAAGGAGTTTGAAAATACCGCCTGTAAACGCCGGGCCCTTTTTAAAGAATTGCAGCAACTTTCATTCCCTGATCTGACTTTCGGGATCCCTGTACCGGAAGAAAGGGATCGCCAGCGTCCTGAGGCGGGGACCCTGACAGGCATCCCCGTCAGCCGGGGTATAACCGAAGGAAAAGTACGACTGGTACACTCGCTGTCAGAAGCACGCAGTCTGCAGGAAGGTGAGATCATGGTTTCCAAATACACCGATATAGGCTGGACCCCCTTTTACAGCATTATCAGCGGCATGATCACCGAGATAGGCAGCCCCCTGTCTCACGGCGCCGTAGTGGCCCGTGAATACAATCTGCCGGCTTTGGTGAGCGTGAAAGGAGCAATGAACCAACTGAGGAACGGACAGCTTATCAGACTGGACGCCATACAGGGAAAAGTGGAAATCCTTAATTGAATGTAGAATTTAGAATGTAAAATACAGGATTTAGAATCAATAGTGTCCGGTAAAAAAATAAATGATTGAGTTATGATAATATTTTTAATAGGTTTTCAGGCAGAGACAGCAAAACTATTTACTCAAAGTCTGCAAAAACAGTATGTTAAAAGCCCCTCCCTCTTGGGGGAGGGGTTGGGGTGGGGAACCTCAAACAGGGGAAAAATGAGACTTGGATATATAACCCCTTATGATTATAAATCTATATAACACGTTGTTATCCTATGCATTATAAACAATTATGATATTTTTTCCAGACAGTAATGAATGTAGAATTATGAATAAAATTATTGTTATTTTATTATTCATATTTGGCGTTGGTTGGGGAATTCACGCCCAAAAAAAGCCGGTACCGGATAAATACGGATTTATTGTCAGAGTGGGACAACTGGCCCCCGACTTCACCATCCGGTATGCCGACGGCCGGAAACCGGAAAAACTGAGTAGCCTGAAAGGGAACGTGGTTTTACTGCAATTTACTGCAAGCTGGTGCAGTGTATGCAGAAAAGAGATGCCACACCTGGAAAAATTATGGCAGGAGAATAAAAACAAGAATTTCAGGATGATCGGTATTGACCTGAAAGAATCGCGTGAAAAAACGCTGGGATTTGCCCGGGAGATGAAGATCTCGTATCCTCTGGCACGGGATCCCGGCGGAGAAATATTCTACCGGTATGCGGCACAGGGCGCCGGCGTCACCCGCAATATCGTCATCGACGAGAAGGGAGTGATCGTCTATGTGACACGTCTCTATGACGAAAAAATATTTTCCGGTATGGTGAATAAGCTGGATGAGATGCTCAAATAGCTTCCAGCGTTACCTTTTCCCCTTCCCCTGTCTGTATCTGCAATACGGGCCCTTGTTTCTCTTTTTTCGTCAGAGAGACTCCTTTTACCCTGTATTTTCTCTTTCCGAAGGGATTTGCCAGGTATAATACTCCTCCTTTTTCAGCAGCTATTGTAACCTGTTTCACCTGTCCGTTTTTTCTTACGGCAGACACAAGAAAAGCCCCCTGCGCACGCAAGTTTTCAAAAGAGACGTCTTTCCAGTCTCCGGGGATGGCGGGAAAAATATGCAGCGTGTCGGTATGGCTTTGCAACAACATTTCCTGGATGCCGGCGGCAAAGGCAAAATTGCCTTCCAGGGTAAAAGGTCTGTAAGTCATTTTGGAATAACCCCTGCCCGACTGATCCCCATTCACATGAAAACTGTTAGGCAGGCAAAAAGCCGTAGCAAATATTTTCAGAGCGTGGGCTGCACCTTCTCCGTCACGGGCTCTGGCCCGCAGATTCCCCAGCCAGGCAAACGAATAACCGGTCCACCAGTCAGTGCCCAGGCTGTCGAGCAACTGTAAGGAATGATGAATGATTTTCCGGCTTCTCTCTCCCTGGCTCCAGTCAACCAATCCTAAAGGGTGTATAGCCATTAAATGAGAAAAATGACGATGTGAAAAAGGCAGGGGCACCCCGGGACATACCAGTAATCCGATATCCGGATCCACAGCGAGAGGAGGCCATTGAGCCTCTTTTTCCTTCCATTTGCGGGCCTCCTCCTTTTTTCCGAGCGCCTGTGCCAGTTCGGCCGCTTTGGCAAAGGTAAAACGGATCAGGGCCAGGTCGAAGTTGGTTGTTTCCGGAAACCAGGCTTTCAGAGAATTATCAAATATTTCCGGAGATGAGCTGATCGGCAGCTTTCGTTTTCCGTCCTTACCGTTCACAGAAACCTGGTCCAGATAGGTAGCCACCCGGCTGATCCACGGATAAGCTCTTTTCTGCAAAAATACCGTGTCCATCGAATATTTCCAGTGCAGGTAGAAATGCTGCCCCAACCAGGCGGCAACCGTTGGCCCCATGGAATACTGTATCCATCCGCCCATGGGCTCGCCGGTGAGGGTCACCACCCCGGGAACATTGAGCCCGCCGGTACCGAAATAACGACGTGTATATTTTTCAAAAACAGGCTTATTCTGCCACAACCAGTTCAGAAAACCCGATTCTTCCGTAAGGTGATTTCCTGCATAGGCGGGCCAATAGCTTAACTGTGTGTTCAGGTCGTTATGATAATCCCCTTTCCACGGAGGTATACGTCCGTCGTCAGCAGTCCACACTGCCTGCAGGGATATCGGCGGCGTATTGGCGCGGGCTGCCGCCCCGAATTTATACATATCCAGGTAATACTGTTTTTCCAAAATACGGTCCGGTAAATGAACGGCAGAGGCTGACCAGTATTTCTGCCACCACAGTCTGTTCTGCTTCAAGGCGTTTTCATATCCTTCTTTCCATCCGTTGCGCACATTTTCTTCTGCAGCAAGTTGAGGTTTGCCCGGATAATGAGCGCTTACCGACCAGACCCCCGTAACAGAATTTCCTTTGTTTTTCCACTGTACACAGATCTTATAATGAAAACCGCCCCAACCTACCTGGTCATAAGAAATACTATGGTCATTATCAACCCTCTTTCCTGCAGGATATCCCAACCTACGCAAGTCTGCACCATTCAGCGAGTTTACCGGGCGTCCGGAACCCATCCCTTTTTTATCATGATATGGCGGGGCCACCAGCCCAGGGAAAAAATCTCCGTGTATCCCGGTAAAACGGAACCATCCCACCGGCTTATCAGCCTGTACAAAAGTCATCAGCCGGGCGCCGGAAGACCAGGTCACTTCACAGATCCCTTCCTGTGTATATAGATGCACCGCAGTAACCTTTCCCAGCTTTCCGGTAGCAAACTCCAGGGCTCCTGCCGGTATCTTCGTAGGGCCGGGACGCTCATCGTAAGGAATATCCAGGGCTTTCTGAGCCTTCCTGTACCGGTGGTTTTTCCATTGCCGGTACACCCACTGCCAGGTTAGGGTCGTATCTTCCAGATTTCTCATAGGACGCAAATCCCACAGGTCGGAACGGTCGAGAGAAAAACGCAGCATGGTATCTTTTTGCCATACCAGCGCTCCCAGCAGCCCGTTGCCCAGTGGAATGGCCTCGTCCCATCTTTTCGCCAGCGACGGGAAGGAGAGATCGTGCGGAGAGGCAGAGGGCACTTCTTCTTTATTTGCACAGGACAAAATCATGACGATCCCGGTAATAAACAAAAGCGGGAGGAAAACCTTTCTTAAACCTGTTTTTTTCATTCGGGTGTGTTTTTAGGAAATGTGCTAAGACAAATATAATCCGAAAATTACAAATTCCTTACCAGCCATGATTCGTACCTTCTGTTTTTTTGCTAACATTGTAAAAACTTCATGACCATGAGCAGAATTTTCTTTTCCCTGTTTCTCTTTTTCAGTACCGTATCGTTTTCCGGTGCCCAGACATGGGAAAACTTCTCTTTCACAGACGCTGAAGGAATTTACTGTGCTTCTTCCGAGTTGAATAAACCGGCTGATTTCTCTTTAGGGAAATATTCACCTCATAACCTTCTGGACCGTGATCCGCGGACTGCCTGGGTGGAAGGAGAGAACGGAAGCGGAAAAGGTACGGCTGTCTGTCTGGCTATGGGTGATACCCTGAAGAAATTTTTCACCATTGCCAACGGTTTTCAGAAAAATCACACTCTTTTTTTAAAAAACAACCGTATCAAGACCCTGAAGATTACCCTGTATCTGGGATTCACCGATGATACAAAAGCTACACAGGCCGGCTTTCAATCCGAGGCGGTGGCTTATCCGGCAAGCATGACCATAGCACTGCGGGATACCGGGGGTTATCAGACCTTTCCTCTTTCTTTTGACGGATATAAAGTGTCTCTTTTTCGGGATAAAATGGTTCATAAATACATTTTATCACACCAAAATTCCCTGCGACAGGGAAAAGCTTACGGAACTTTAAGGGACTTTTACTTTCTCAAATTTGAGATCAGGGAGGTAATCCGGGGGAGCAAATGGGACGATACCTGTATCTCCGATCTTCTTTTCACAAACAAGAAATCTCCTTCCTTCATCCCTGCCGGCGAGCAGATAATGACGGTGCTGGAAAGTGATAACGAAGGGACGGTCTATGCACGTACTGTTTCCGGAAAGACCTACAATTTGCTATCTGTTTCCAATGATGAGGTCAGAAACGGAAAAGTCCTCTCGGTAGCTTCCGTCTCCCCCGACAAACAGTGGGCCATCGTTGATATTATGGAAGGAGGTGCCGGACGGGGAACGGAAGAATCATACAGGCTGTATTATCTTCCATTAATAATGCCTCTTTCTTCTTCTCTCATTGAAGATTATGATCTGGGGGACCCCCTGGATTTCGAAGAAAAAGACGGCAGGCTCACCGTCGTATTTTTCAATGGAGAAAAAGCGGCTGACGAAATTTTAGAGGACATGAAAATGACCGGTGGTTCGTTTGCTTTTCATGAAGACGCCCGGGAAGCTCTTGCCCTGCTGTTTGCTAAAGCGGTTAGTACCCGGGATATTCCAGGTATTCTGTTTTTTATGGATGAACGAAATAAAAAAGAGCTGTTGGCACAGAAGATGAACCATGATACTACTGCTTTTTTAAAAGCGCAATTTTCAGGTCCTATACTAAACGGTTCCGGGAATGCATCCATTCTGCCTCAAAACATCAAACAAGTCTTTGATCCTGTCTTGCAACCGGAAGAAGATTCATGGAGTCTGATATTAAGGATCTCCGACGGACGGAAAACCATAAGATGTTCCTGGACGCTGGTCAAAGGAGAGTCCGAAGGAGGGTCTGTGGTTGCCTTGTGGGGCCCGCATTGAATCCCGGCTTATACCCCCTTAAAAGGCTTCCTGCTCACATATATTTCATAATCCCGGATTCTGCCGTTGGGTGAGTCCTGACGGGGCAGGTACATCATGCCTGCGATCTTCGCTTCTTTTCCCAGGTCGAGGATCAGCAGGTGGGGATGTCCCGGCTGGGCGCTCCTCCACCGGGTATGCCAGAAAGAGGTGAACTGCAGATCGAAAACATTGGCAGCATTGCCATCGTCGCTTCCCAGCTCCTCACTGTCGGCATACAGGACTTTCCATTGTTTCCGGGAGATCTTCTTTCCGAAGGGGTCGAGCAGGTAGATCTCCGCCACGGTGGTGAAAGGATCCCCGCGCTGGGAGCTGAGTGTCTCCAGCGCAAAATAACGGCCTGTGACCGGTTTGAACCTGACGGTCTGCCATGATTTCCCGGCCGGGAACGTCCCTTTGGCCACCGGACGAAGAGAAGAGAGATCGGGGTTCTGCCCGGCCTTGCGGTGACGCACCACCCCCGGCACATGCAGCTCGTTGAGGATGGGTTTCTCCAGCCCCTGCAGTTCAGGCTTTTCCGGACCGTTCACGTCGAGGATGATCACCTCGTTCTCCCCTTTCTTCAACCAGGGTCCCGGCAGATACATGGTCTGGGTCGGACCTATGTTCCAGAAACGTCCCAGACCGTGTCCGTTCACCCAGACCAGTCCTTTGCCCCAGTGACGCATATCCAGAAAAACATCCCCTGTCTTGTCAAGGGTGAAAACCGCCCGGTAAAAAGCCGGTTTGTCTGTTTTCCTTACTTTGCCGAAATTCAGTCCTTCCGGAGCTTTGTCGCTATGCAGCGGCCCGGGAAACACGGTCCATCCGGTGATCTCTTCCGTATCTCCGGTTTCGTTGATATATTCAACTTTGCGGGTGATCCCTTTCCGGTCGTGGATATAACCTCCGTAATTAACTCTTCCCATGGCCTCGACAAAAATATCCAGTTGAACGTCCTTATCATGTGCCGGAACTTCAAATATATTGTTGGTCTTGCGACGGTCGATCGTGGCAATACGCTTCCCGTCAAGAAGTATCACAGCATAATCATGCACCTCATCCACGTGGATCTTCCGGACCCCGGAGGCTGGCGGAAGAACAGTCCGGTAAACGATAAAGCCATACCCCTCATTGTATTCCTCCATATTTTTGGGTGTTTCGGCGGGAATTCCCTCCGAAAGGTTCTCAAATACCGGTGCCATCTGTGTCACGCTAAATTCAGGGATGGTAATGACGGGGTTCTTTGCAGGTATCTCCGGAAGCGTTTCTCCCTCCTGTAAATATTTCGAGAACAGGTTACGTATCCCATCAAATTTCTCTGTCTCCCATCCTGCTTCGCTGATCGGAGCATCATAGTCATAACTGGATGTTTGCGGGGAAAAGGGCGGGCAGTTGGCGCCCGACCACAATCCGAAAGAGGTTCCCCCGTGGGCCATATAAATGCTGAAAGAGGCTTTGTGATCCAGCATCCATTTCAGGTTTCCAAGGATAGGTGCCGTCTGCCCGGTATGGTGCGGTTTGCCCCATGAGTCAAACCAGCCGGGATAATATTCCCCGCACATCAGGGGTCCCGAGGGTTGCAGTTTACGCAAGGCTTTGAAAGCACCCTCCGGATTTCCTCCGAAATTGACCACACTGAAAAGATCGCTTCGTTTATCCCGAACCATCTGGGAAGGCCCGTCACAGGCAAACAGCGGCACCTCAAAACCGGCTTCTTTCAGAATATCCCGTATCCTGCCCATATAAACGGTATCATTTCCATAACTACCGTATTCATTCTCCACCTGCACCATGAGGATCGGCCCTCCTTTTGTAATCTGCAGGGGAGCCAGTTGTTTTCCTACTTCAAGTAAATATTTTTTCGCCCGTTCCATATAGTAAGGATCCTGCGTCCGTAATTCCAGGTCTTTTTTCTTCAGCAACCACCAGGGAAAGCCTCCGAATTCCCATTCCGCACAGGAATAGGGGCCGGGTCGCAGGATCACATAAAGCCCTTCTTTTTGTGCCAGACGGCAGAATTTTGCCACATCCCTGCGACCTGAAAAATTAAACTCGTCCGGTTTTTCTTCATGGGCATTCCAGAACATGTAAGCACATACGGTATTCAATCCCATGGCCTTTGCCATCTTCAGGCGATGTTCCCAGTAGGCTTCCGGGATACGCATGAAATGCATCTCTCCCGAGCGGATCACATAGGGTTTCCCGTTCAGTAAAAAGGATTCTTCCCCAATGGTAAACGTTCCCTTCTTCTGTTGGGACTGACAGGATAATACCAAAAATGACAGCAGGAACCCGGCAAATAATACTGTAGATTTTCTAAGCATAATTCAATTTTTTTTCTGTTACATAGGAACAAATTAATTACTTTTACATTCCCGTATTGACACAGGGGCTAATTTAACAGAAATTTTTTTATAAGACCCTCCATTATGAAAATCAGCAAATACTCCTTTGGCATGGGTGACCGTTTCGGACGGCAAGGCAAAGCCCAGCTCTCGGCCATTCTCGAGGCAGAAAAACAGGGTATTGTCCTCACGCCTGTCTGGAACAAATCGTACCGTGAACATTCAATTGTAGGCACCCGTCCTGCCGATGTGAGAAAAGAAGCTGATGAGGGCACCAAAGCCCTGGGGTGGAACAAACCTTATTTCGTGGATGCCGATCACATCAACCTGAAAACCGTTGATGACTTTATCCCCTACTCCGACTTTTTCACCATGGATGTTGCCGAAGCCATCGGCAAACCATCCCCGGAAGATGAAATACGGGATTTTATCCAAAACAATGAAAAATACAGGTCCGGCATTCCGGGGCTGGAGATCCCTGTTGCCATTGACCGGGAATACCTCCGTCGTTTTGCCGGACAATATCTTTGTGCCGTTCACGAAGCAGAAAAACTGTATCATCATATCTCACAGCACAAAAACCCGGAATCTTTCGTGGTGGAAGTCTCCATAGACGAGGTGGACCGGCCTCAGACCCCCGCAGATCTTTTTTTCCTTCTTAAGACTTTGGCTGAAAAAAAGATTCCTTTACAGACCATTGCACCCCGTTTCACTGGCCGGTTCAACAAAGGTGTAGACTATGCCGGTGATCTTAAAAAATTTGAGCGGGAGTTTGAACAAGACCTGCTGGTCCTCAATTATGCGAAGAAACACTTTAACCTGCCTGCTTCCCTGAAACTCAGCATTCATTCGGGCAGTGATAAGTTTTCCATTTATCCGCTTATAGGCCGGTTAATCCGTAAGCACGATCAGGGGATCCATGTAAAAACCGCCGGCACCACCTGGCTGGAAGAGCTGATCGGGCTGGCAGAAGCCGGAAATGAGGCGTTAGGCCTGGTCAAAAAGATTTATGCCGAAGCTTATGATCGCCTGGAAGAACTAACGGCTCCTTATGCCGAGGTGATTGACATTGACCCGGACGGCCTGCCCCTGCCCCGGGATTTCCACGCCTGGAACAATCAAAAGATCGCCACTGCGCTGAGGCATGTACCGGATAATCCTGCATTCAATCCGAACCTCCGCCAGTTGATGCATGTGGCATACAAAGTGGCTGCCGAAACCGGCCGTCATTATTTTGAGCTGCTTGACAAATACGAAGAGATCATTGCACGGCAGGTCCGGGAGAACCTGCTGGACAGGCATATCCTAAGAATATTTCCCACAGAGTAAAAAGAATCTACGGGTTGCAGGAAACTATGAATTCTCCTACGTAGCTCCCTACGTAGGCAGCGACACCGTGGATCATAACTCCCTGTTCTTCTGTCTGTTATAATCTCTGTAAAATACAGGTTCTATTTCATGGTTACCGTTTCTTTGCCGGAAAGAATACCTGCATATTTTTTCGGGTTGTCCAGCACCTTTTCGGCTTTATACAACACACTGTCGGCTTCCAGCGAGCTTTCGATGCGACCTGCCTGATAATAGTACCGGCCCACGATCTCCTGTTTCAACAAATCACTGATCTCATTCTTATGTTCATAAAAGTCCTTATCTATATTATGAGACAGGCTTTTACGTAATGCTTCAAATTCGGCTCCGGCGCGTTTGTAGTATTTTTCTTTTCGGGCTGTTTCTATCAGCTCATCCAGCTTGGCTTCCGACTCGGTATCATAATTGAAATTACGTTTTTTAATATAATCATGAAAAGCATTCAGGACATCGTCCGTAATTTCAAATTTGTCCGGAGGAGGGATCGAGTCATGCTTCCGGGCAAATTCCGTCGCAAAATCAAAAATATAGAATCTCATATAAAGATTAACGGCAATGGGGCTAAGAGAGCCCGGGCTGGCATGCACGTCCGGGTCAATGCCCCCACCGTCATATACGGTACGGCCGTTATGGGTTTTGAAGGCTGTCTTCAGCGAATCCGGCACATGGCCTACGCTTCCGTCGGGGTTTCTGTGTGAATAATCCAGAGCCTGTATGCATCTTCCACTGGGAATATAATATTTTGCAGCCGTAACTTTTAACTGTCCTCCGTATCCCACAGGCCTTGTGGTCTGCACCAAACCCTTTCCAAAGGTGCGTTGTCCGACGATGATGCCCCGGTCCAGATCCTGCAAAGCTCCGGAAACGATCTCGGAAGCAGAAGCAGACCCGCTGTTTACCAGGACCGCCAGAGGTATGTCCGGATCAAAAGGAGGGGAAGGAGCTTTATAAACGGCATCAAAATCTTTTATTTTCCCTTTTGTACTCACGACCGTCTGTCCTTTGTCCACAAACAGATTCACAATCTGAATCGCCTGTATCAATAGTCCTCCAGGATTGGCACGCAAATCCAGGATCATGGATTTCATATGATGGTTTTTCTCCAGATCGGACATGGCTGATTTCACCTCGCCGTAGGCACTGGAAGTAAACTGACTGAGGCGTATATATCCAGTGTAATCATTCAGCATGCCATAATAGGGCACTGCCGGTATCTGGATTTTTTTCCGGATCAGGGTTTTTTGCAGGGTATCTTTCTGTCCGGTTCTTTGAATGGTCAGGACCACCTTGGTATTGGGCAATCCTTTCAACCGTTCACTCACCTTGGCCAGGGGAAGTCCTTTGATCGTCTGACCGTCTATCTCCAATATTTTATCTCCGGCTTTCAACCCGGCCAGGTCTGCCGGAAAGCCCTTATAAATTTCAGAAACAATAGCATAATCACCACTTTTCCTTATCAGTGAACCTATCCCCCCATATTGTCCCGTCGTCATAAACTTGAAGTCCGCCATTTTGTCTTCGGGAATATACACCGTATAAGGATCCAGGGTTTTCAACATGGCATCAATCCCTGATTTGATCAGTTTGTCCGGTTTGATTTCATCGACATAATAAAGATTCAGCTCGCGGATGATATTGGTAAAGATTTCGATGTTTTTTGCCAGTTTGAAATTGTGCGTTTCGGTAAAAGCATAAAGACCCAGCACCACCGCACCGGCCATAGCAAAAGCAATGATCGTATTACCTTTAAATTTTCTGATTCGCTTCATATATATCTCTTTTTGTGAACAGCGTGTAAAATAGATATTATTTTATGAGAAAAATAAAAATCCGGAATATTTTTTAACAAAGATTAACGGTTTGTTGTTGTTTTTTCAACCGTTCAGGGCACCGGATCATATCCATGTCCTCCCCAGGGATTACATGAAAGGATTCTTTTCAGGGCCAGCCATCCGCCCTTCAACGGGCCATGTTTTTTCAAGGCTTCCACACTATACGTGGAGCAGGTGGGGGTGTATCTGCAGACATGCGGAAACAAAGGCGAAATGGTCATCTGATATAGTTTGATCAGGCCTATCAGGAATTTAGTCATTAACTTTTTCATATTCCTCAATAATCTTCTGCAAAGTTACCATTATTTTTTCTTCAATGTCCCGGTAAGCCGGAATTTGCGAAGAAGTATAGATAAAAACCATATCCAGGGCCAGATTGTTTTTTTCCAGCCATCCGGTCAGTGTGGCCCTGTTTTTACGATAAGCTTCCCGTATTCTCCTTTTGACAAGATTTCTGTCAACGGCTCTTTTGAAATTTTTCCTGGAAACAGCAACCGTCATTCTGGCCGGGGAACCGCCCGAAACCCGGGCCCTCCTGATCCAGACAATACGGAGAGGGGAGCAAAAAAAAGTCTTCCCTTCCTGAAACAGTGCTTCAATTTGCTTTTTCCCCGAAAGGCGTTCTTCTTTTTTAAGCCGGTATTGTCCCATTACAATATTCCGGAAAACCGATTAGGTGGTGCAAGGTTCTCCGCGGGATTTATTACTTATGGTTCTTGTTGTATTCGCTGATATATTTATCCAGCGCCATAACCATGGAAGGAGCTTCCGGTTTGGGGGCCTCAATATCAATACGCAGACCTGCCTCTTTTGCCGCCTGCGCTGTCGATCGTCCGAAAGTGGCAATTTTTGTGCTGTTTTGCTGAAAATCAGGGAAATTGTGAAAAAGAGACTTTATCCCCGTAGGGCTGAAAAAAACCAACACATCATAATATACATCTTTCAGATCGGAAAGATCACTGCAAACCGTACGGTACAGGATCGCTTTGGTATAATTGATCTTGTGCTTATCCAGCAAGGCCGGGATTTGGTTCTTGTGCATATCGGAAAGAGGTACGAAAAACTTTTCTTTGTTGTTTTTCTGGATTAATGATATCAGACTTTGAAACGTCTTATCCCCAAAAAAGATTTTACGTTTTCTGTACACGATATATTTCTGCAGATAATTGGCAATAGACTGGGAAACGCAGAAATATTTCATGGTGTCCGGGATATTCGCCCGCATCTCCGAACTGACTCTGAAAAAATGGTCGGCAGCAGTTTTACTTGTCAAAATGACCGCACTATGATCAAGAATATTGATTCTCCTCTTCCGAACCTCCTTTACCGGCATTCCTTCTACGTGAATAAAAGGCCGGAAATCAATCTTCAGATTATTTTTTGTCGCGAGATTATGATAGGGCGATTTGTCAGCGGGTGCCGGTTGCGAAATCAATATGCTTCTGATTTTTTCCAAGGTATCTGTTTTTTGGTTAGTCCTTAGTCTCCACAAGATATTACCTGAAAATGAGATGTAAAACGATCAGAACAGGTAAAATTTCCAGGGCGCAAAGATACAAAAACAAAAAAAATAAAGAAAATCTTTCTTTCATAAAAATAAATACCCCCTTGACCATCCGTAAAACATACAGTCCTGCAATGAGGGAAAAGCCGGTATAGATCAACCAGGGGGCGACTTCCTTGTTAATGTATGGGATCAGGACATTTAACGGAAAAAGATATACGCCGGCATTGTGAAAAAATAAAATGGTAAAATGAGAAAACTCAGACATCACTTCCCGTGACAAGGAAAAGAACCCGGTCAGTCTGATCACAATATACAGATAAAGATACAGACCTGCTAACCCTAAAAGGATCCGGAAATAAATGAGAAGCGGAGCATTTTCCCGGTCACAAATCTCAACGTGGGATGTTTTCAGGGAGAGATAAATAAATAATCCACCCGACAGCAGAAAGTTTAAAAACAATAAGAAAGAGGTCTGCTGATACAGACTGCTTCTGTTCCTGAAAAGGGAAAAGGCATTTTTATAATTCCACATCCCGGTCAGGGTTTCATTCAGCAGTTTCCCAAAACGGATTTTAGTCCACAGGATCAGGATAAAAGACAGGGAAAGGGCACCCAGAAACCAGTTTTCCCGAAGATAAGCGGATTCCCGTTCGATAACCACCGGCTCCTGTGAGGCAGAGGTGACAGATGTTCCCTGAAAAGTCACGGTTTTTTCCCCGAAAGGCCGGTACACCATAAGAGAATCCTTCGGTAGCGGGGGAGTGGAAGAAGCCATACGCTCCAGCATATCGGATTGCCGGGTTTCCTGAAAACTGTTGAATCGGGTAAGGAGTTGTACCGTGTCCGGGAGGCTGGCTTTTACCACCTGTTTTTCTTTCCGTGCTGCAGCAACACGAAGGTTCTTTCTCCGGAGATTGACGGAATCAATTTTTTTTATTCTTCTTTCTCCCTGAGAAAGAATATTTGCTATGGAGTCAAAGGTAAGGGAGTTGGTTCTTTGGTGTAAACCTGTATCTCTTACTTTCCGTACACTGTCTTTGCGGTTTACAGTATCTTTCCCTGTAATCAGGGTTGTATCCTGCCGGAAACGCATCCACCTGTAATTTACCGGGATCATAAGCAGCATGCCGGGGGTTTGATTTTTGCTGCAAAGATAGTCAATTTGGTGGTCAAAGGTATAAAACCACAGTGGTTATACCGAATTAATCAACGTATTATGATCTGCGTGTAAAACGGACTAAAAAAATTTGATCTCCTGTCTGCGGCCTGTTGTTTTTTCCTGAATGGCTTGGAGGGTTTGATTTGCCAGGCGGCTGGCCCCTATGCGAAAAAGGGATGGGATTGTCCACGCCTCTCCCAGGATATCCCGAATAATTTTCATATACAAAAATGCTCCTTCCGGGGTGGAAATTCCTCCGGCAGGTTTGATTCCGGTTTTCTTTCCTGTAGCCTGATAATATCTTTTTACAGTGTCAGCCATGACAATGATATCTTCAGGGCGTGCAGCAGGTTGTACTTTCCCGGTGGAAGTCTTTATAAAATCCGCTCCGGCCGTCATAGCCACGAGTGCTGCTTGTTGCACCATGTCCGGATCATTCAGAACCCCGGACTCCAGGATCACTTTCAGGTGCCCCCTGTTGCCGATAAGTGTCCGTATTTTACGTATCTCATCCCAGGCTTCTTCCGTTTTTCCCGCCAGAATCTTTCCCACAGAAAGGACAATGTCTATTTCCTGCGCACCTGAATTTAACGCGAGGGTAACTTCCCGTGTTTTCACTTCCCGGAATGTCTGTGACGAAGGAAAACCTGCTGCTACCGAAACGATCCGGACCCGTTCATTTTTCAGCACCTTTTTTACTACCGGAATAAAAACCGGATATACGCATATTCCGGCCACGGCCCCTGCATGGGGGAAAACGTCCGGTAAACGGTTAACCTGTATGCACATCTTTTCCACTTTTTCATCCGTATCGCGTACATCCAGGGTGGTCAGGTCAATAACGGAAAATATTTTCCGCAAGTCTTCCAGGCCCGGCTTATCTTCTCCGCCGGCTTTGAACCGTCCGGTTCGTTCTGCCAGCCGTTTTCTGTCGGCAGGTTGAAACAATTCCTTTATCAATGGATCCATGATCTACTATATTTTATTTTAATTTTTTATTATTTCTGTGCCTTTCGCCATCTCTTTTTGTTTTCTTCGCCAGTGTTTTTTTCAGTTCCTTCTCCAGATCAACATTTGTCTGATTGGCAATACATATTAAAACAAACAGTACATCCGCCAGTTCTTCTCCCAGGTCTTTCCCTGTTTCGTTCTCCTTAAAAGACTGTTCGCCGTATTTTCTCGCCATGATACGGGCCACTTCTCCCACTTCCTCGGTAAGGATGGCCAGGTTTGTCATCTCATCAAAATACCTGACCCCATATTCACGGATCCATCCGTCCACGGTTTGTTGTGCTTCCTGTATGGTCATATTCAAAACATTTTACTCTTTTCGCTTTGTATCAATAACGATGGTTACCGGGCCATCATTTACCAGCGAAACCTGCATATAGGCTCCGAACTTTCCTGTTTTAACTTCTCCGTTTATTCTATTCCGCAATATACCGACAAAGGCTTTATACAGGGGAATGGCTTTTTCCGGGGGAGCAGCATGAGCATAAGAGGGCCGGTTGCCTTTTTTTGTTTTGGCCAGCAGGGTAAACTGGCTGATCACCAAGACTTCTCCGTCAATATCATTTACAGACAGGTTCATCACGTCCCGATCGTCTCTGAATACCCGTAGCTGACTGATCTTTTTCACCAGCCACTCCGCATCCTCCCATCCATCCTCCTGCCCGATACCCAGCAAAACCAGCAGGCCCTTTCCAATGGTCGCGATCAATTCTCCCTTCACTTTTACGGAGGCTTCGTTAACTCTTTGAATAACTACTTTCATGGTGATAAAAAAGACTTATAGCAAAGATACTATAAGTCTTTTGGAAAAATATAAAACCGGCACCTGTTTTCCGGAAGAAGTTATATTTCGGAAGCCATTAACAGGAAAGGTTTCATTTCGAAACTATGATAGAACGGTCTCAGTCGCTCCGTATTATAATATTCCTGAATATTTACAACCTTTTTTCTGCTGGTTATCACTTCAAGCGGGACATCATCATATCTCCCGTTTTTCAGGACGACCAGTCGTCCGTGTATTTTGGAGAGGATCAGGTCGAGAGCCAGGTTCCCGTAGGCCATGGGAACAATGGAATCGATAGCATCCGGGTCGCCGCCACGAACAAGGTACCCAAGTTTCTGATTGATGATATTGATGGTTTTGCCGTGATTATATTTGGCTGTTCTGTTTTTTATTTCCTGAGATACCAGATCGCCGATGCCTCCGAGTTTGGCATGACCATAAGCATCTTTTTCCTGATTTTGAAAGACCATTTCACCTCCTTTAAACATGGCTCCTTCCGAAACCAAAACAACGGAATAGCGACTTGGATTATGGTTCCGGTCTTCCACCAGTAATTTGGTCAGGTGGTCCATGTCAAATTCGTATTCAGGGATCACGCACCGGTTGGCTGCTCCGGCCATGGTCGGCAACATGGCAGTAAATCCGGCATATCTCCCGAACACTTCCATTACGAGAATCCGTTCGTGGGAGCCAGCGGAAGTACGTAAGCTATTGGCCATGCCGATGGTTCTGGTTACACAGGTGCTGAAGCCTATACAATAATCCGTACCGGGCACATCATTGTCCATCGTTTTGGGGATAGCCACTACTTTAACCCCTTCCTGATAAAGACGGACCCCATAACTCAGGGTATCGTCCCCCCCGATAGGGATCAGAAAATCCACTCCCAGCCACTCCAGGTTTTTCAGAATTTCAGGAGTCATATCGTTTACATCCTTGTTATACTGATCCTGTAAATGCTTGGGCACATCTTCCTTCCTCATATGACTGGGACGGGTTCGTGAGGTATGTAAAAAGGTGCCCCCCGTACGTCCTGCCTTATTCACAATGTCATCCGTGAGGATAATAAAATTCCGGCTGTTATCCGCTTTGGGGTCCCTTATAATCTCAGTGATCCCGGCCCAGCCTCTTCTTAATCCGATCACTTTGTAACCTTCTCTGTTCGCCCTGATCGTAACCGCTCTGATGGCAGGATTCAAACCCGGGACATCTCCTCCACCGGTCAAAATCGCAATAACTCCTTTTGTCTTTTTTACATTTACCATTTTTAAAAAATTTAACTGAACAACGTATTATCAAAAATCTGCGTAAATTAATAAAAGTTTGTTTCCGATGGGTACAAAGACATGGAATTTTATTTTATCATACGTTAAAAAAATGTTCGTCTTTAGAAAATACAAGATTGAAAATTAAAGTTTTCATCAAATAAAACCAGAAATATTACTTTTACAAAAGAAAAAAACCGGATCTGATATTCACAGGATGTATGGGGGCTGTTCCGGTTATCGTCGGACAATGAAAAAAATATTTCAAATAGTTTTGTTTCTGTCCGGGATGTTCTGCATCTCCGGAGCGGTATTCGCACAGGAAAAACACATATTGAGCGGATATGTGCGGGATGCCACCAGCGGAGAAGAACTGATCGGAGCTACGGTTTATAGTCCGGAGATGAAAACAGGCACTGCGACCAATCAATATGGGTTTTATTCACTAACGTTGCCCGCGGGAAAGCACAAGATCCTGTACCAATATCTGGGGTACAAGCCCGTATCAATGGAGATCACTCTTGACAGGGATGTCAGAAAAGACATTGAGATGAACCCTTCTTCCCGGAATCTTGAGGAAGTGATTGTTTCCGGTCAGACTGCCGATTATCAGGTCCGGTCGGCAGAAATGGGGACCAACAGGCTCATTCCACAGGATATCCGGACCGTTCCCGTGTTGTTCGGTGAACAGGATGTCCTGAAAACCATGCAATTGTTGCCGGGGATCGCCGCCGTCGGGGAAGGAAACAGCGGGTTTTATGTCAGGGGAGGGGATGCCAGCCAGAACCTGGTATTGCTGGACGAAGCCCCGGTATATAACGCTTCTCACCTGTTAGGGTTTTTCTCGGTATTCAATTCGGATGCGATCAAAGATGTCAAAATTCTGAAAGGGTTTATCCCTCCGCAATACGGGGGGAGGCTGGCATCCGTACTGGACATAAAAATGAAAGAAGGCAACAGTAAAAAACTATCTGGTGCCGGTGGGCTCGGTCTGATCTCTTCCCGTCTGCAACTGGAGGGACCCTTTCACAAAGGAAAAGGGTCTTTTATGGTCACCGGCCGCCGGACTTATGCGGATCTTTTCCTGAAAGTCCTGCCCGACACCAATGTGAACTCTAACGTATTGTTTTTCTATGATTTCAATGCCAAGGCCAACTACCGGATCAGTGAAAAAGACCGGATTTATTTATCGGGATATCTGGGCAGGGATGTCTTTAAATTCCGGAAATTTTTTGGCATAGACTGGGGAAACCAAACACTTTCAGTGCGATGGAATCATCTGTTTTCAGGGCGGCTTTTTGTAAACACTTCTCTGATCTACAGCAATTATAACTACAATTTTAACATCATCAACGAAGAGAATAAATTCGACCTGTTCTCTTCCATCAGGGATATCAACTGGAAAGAAGATTTTCAGTTTTATCCTTCCTCCGGACATACCCTGCGGTTCGGTTTTAAGGTAAATTATCACTGGTTTATGCCGGGAGAAGTATCTTCTTCCGGTGATTTTCCGGTAAATAATCTTAAAATGGAAACCCGGTATGCATTGGAAAATGCCTTTTATATTTCTCATGAGTGGAAAGTTTCTTCCGGCATTACGTTACATTACGGGGCAAGGCTTTCCTCCTTTTCCGTCATGGGACCTGCGCATATCTATTACTATAATGAGCGGGGAGATGTCACTGACACAACGTGGTACCCCCGGCACAATATCATTAAAACCTATTGGAATATTGATCCCCGACTGCTAGTGAACATAAAAACAGGTTCACACAGTTCTCTGAAATTATCCTATACCCGTATGCATCAATATCTTCACCTCTTATCCAACAGCACCTCAGGGACCCCCCTGGACTTATGGATCCCGAGCAGTACGATTGTAAAACCACAAACATCCAATCAGATTTCCGCCGGTTATTTTCATAATTTTCATGAAAATTCGTGGGAATTATCCCTGGAAGCCTACTATAAGAACATGGCACACCAGATTGATTATAAGAACGGGGCTGATATTTTCCTGAACGAGCTGGTCGAATCCCAACTGGTATTCGGTTCCGGGCAAGCCTATGGTATGGAGTTGCTTGTCCGTAAAAACAAAGGTCTTTTTCACGGATGGGTTAGTTATACCCTGGCAAGGTCCCTGCGAAACTTCAAAGATATCAATCAGGGAAAAACCTATCCTGCCAAGCAGGACCGGATCCATGACATTTCTCTGGTAGGAATCTATGATCTGAATAACAAATGGTCCTTTTCTGCCACCTGGGTCTATTATACCGGCAATGCTGTTACCTTTCCCAGCGGGAAATATGTTATTGAATACCAATATGTTAACTATTATACAGAAAGAAATGGGTACCGAATGCCTCCCTATCACCGTTTGGATCTGGGCGCTACCTGGCAATTGAATCCTGAAAAAAATTTCCGTTCAAGTCTAAATTTTTCAATTTATAACGTCTATGCCCGTAAAAACGCTTATTCCATTAGTTTTCAATCCAAAGAAGACGATCCAAGAATTACGGAGGCTGTAAAGATATATTTGTTTTCCATTGTCCCGACGGTGACCTATAATTTCAAATTTTAAAGGAATGAAACGTCTTATTCCATTATACAGTGTGCTTCTTATTTTACTTTTCAATGCTTGTGAGGAGGTTGTGAACATTCCCCTCAGGAATACTGTACCCGGCGTAGTTATTGAGGGAAGCGTAACCACCCTGCCGGGACCGTATAAGGTTATCATGAGTCAAACTACAGACTATTACAATCCGGGGATGATCAAGCACCTGTCAGGGGCATTGGTTTTCGTCAAGGATAGCGAGGGCCACTACTGGTATTTTCAGGAAAAAAAACAGGGGCTTTATGAAAACTCACAATTCACCGGTATCCCCGGTTTGACCTATCATCTGCAGATTGAATGGAACAGACATGTCTATACCGCTTCTTCCGTCATGCAGGAACCTGTTCCGATAGACTCTCTGCATGTTCAGTTTTTTCCGGGTTCACGATTTGCCGATGCCGGTTATTTCATCATCATCTATTTTACGGATCCTCCCGGAAAAGGAAACTACTACCGGATCAAAATGATGCGGGGTGAAAAAACCAATACGGTTATTTACGTGCTGGATGACCAGTTGACCGACGGGAACCAGATTCCCTTTTATCTATACGGCGCCAGCTATCAACCCGGAGATACTGCCATTGTAGAACTGCAATCCATAGACCGGGGGGTATATGAATACCTGCTCACTCTTTCCACCGTAACGTCCTCCAGTCAGCCGGGCTCAACTTCTACTCCAGCCAACCCCACGACAAACCTGTCGGGAGGGGCTCTGGGTTATTTCGGGGCTCTGGCCATCAGCCGGGATACCGTCATAATCGAGTAGCGGTGCAAAATTCTGCACCGCTACCTAAAGACACAAAACATCCCCGGCCCTTATTTCTTCTTTTGTATCTTTTCGGCGGTTATATCCAGCGTTCCTTCCGAATAACTTACCTTGCCCGTAAGTTTTTTTCCCTGAATGGTCCCTTTAAAATAGACAACCTCCCCTTCAACATACGCTTTGAAAGTAACCACATTCTTCTGGACCTTAAAATCTTCCGTTTCCAGCTTATAATACTCACTAAAAACGATCTCACCGGTATATTTCCCGTTTACCTTCTTAATCACAATGTCACCCGTGCTGTACTCATAGGGAGCCTCCGGGGCATTAAAATGCCAGGTCCCAACAGGATTGGCCTCTTTTGTGGCGGCAGAAGAGTTTCCTGCCATTAAAAAAATCATTACAGCCACCGCTGACAAACTCATCAAAACTTTTTTCATCTTAAATCAATTAAAGTAGTTAGACATATAAATAAAATTTTTTCCTAAATTTTTCCAATAATAATCCATTATAATTTCCCGGCCAAAGTCCGGCAAGTTTTTTTAATCCTTTTTCTTTAAAAAGGATCATTTTATAACTTCAATAACGCATAAAAATATTCCTCAGTCCTGATTTTTTCATTGGGTTTACAGACACCACCGCTCCCTTTTTATTTTCATGATAGCGGATACGGTAGCCTCCGCCTTCCGGAACAATATTAATTTTTACCTCATCTTCCGGTGTGACAGAAGGCAAATAGAACAGGGAGGGATTTTCAAGGCTGCTGAGGGAAAACCAAACTGCCGAGAAACGGTTATCTTCAGGATCAAAAGAATAATTTTCAAGTTTTCCGTTCACTGCCATGGGATACGGTCTGTTCAGCACTTTAAAAAAAGTGTATTTTTCTATGCCATTAAAATAACACCAGAATGTTTCACCCATTTTCCTTTTCATGAAGATATCCAGTATAGATTTTCCCTGTCTGTAAAAGGCAGAGTCCATCGAATGAAAAGCACCCCATTCCCCTACCATTACGGGGATATTGAGCCGGGAAGAAGTTTGTTCGATCACATTCAATAAATAAGAAACGCGTTTATTCCCCGCGTGGGAATAAGCTTTCGTGTCTAACAAAAGGTCATAACCATGGGGTGCATAAGCGACTTTATTGTCCCGGGTTCCGTTTTTCCCCGTGGCCGGGATTTTTATCTGGCTCGGCACACCGGGGTTACAAAAGTAGTTATGTTCCAAAAACAGGATATGGTTTGTGTCCACCTGGCGTATAGCCTGGCCTACACGAGTGTACATCCTGTACAAAGGTCCCTCTTCAAATAATTTTGACAAAGGCAGGACGGCTGATAAGACACGCTTATAAACGCCGGTATCATTCAGGCTTTCCATTGCTTCCATTCTGCTTTCCGGATCATTCCAGAGGGCCAGTAATTCTTTTTCACCACCGGGAGCATTTTTTCCTGTTTCCTTCAGCCATTGTCCATAGGCCTGCAGCATCATTTTTACATATTTTTCCGCATCAGATCCCGGAAAAGGTTCATTCATCAGATCATATCCGATCACTTCAGGATTATTTGCATATCGTTTAGCAATTTTCTTCCATAAGAGTGCATAATGATCCTGTATCCCCGTGCCGTCCGGAGCCGGTTTGTTCGCCCAGAAATTGTCAAAAGCCGTCTGAATGGCAGGACTCAACAGATAGGCGTCGCTCCAGATCTCTCCATTGATGAGGGGTTTCCCTTCATCCAGGGTGGCCCACAGTGGCGCTCCGTCCGAATATTTTACGCTGTACAAATCCTGATGCATATCCAGTACGACATACAATCCGTATTTTTTTGCCCAGGCAATATTGCGATCCAGACACTTGAACATTTTCTCGTTGTATCTGCCGGGCTCCGGCTCAAGCCCATCCCAGATTATTCCCAGACGCACAACATTGAAGCCCCAGTCCCGGAACTTCCTGTAGGTCTCTTCTTTATTGGAGCACAAATATTGCTTCCGGGCATCTTTTTCCACCAGATTAATCCCATGAAGAATAATTTGTCTCCCCAGCGTATCCATAAAATCCTGCCCGCGGGTAGTAACAAAAACAGCCTTGTTCTGACAGCCTGGGGTTGTAGTAAAAAGTATCACCACAAAAACCCAGCCTATAATTTTTTTTAACATACTTCTTGATTTTCTTCGGTTCAGGAATTTACCCCTTTAAAATCATTTTCAAGTCGGTTTGTCCCCCGACCGGAATTTCCTGGGGAACGAAACCCACAAAAGAAAAAATCAGGATTGTTTCGTTATCCTGGACCTGAACAGAGCAATGTCCTTCTCCATCCGTAACATTCCCGGAAGTTATTCTCTTTATTACCCCATTAACGTCCGGCAACTTGACTCCCGATTCATCCACCACAATTCCCGAAACAGTATGTTTTTGAAATCTTTCCCGTACATCAATTTTCTTTGGGCCTAACAGGTATTTGTTCTCACCGGCCCGTAGAAAAAAAGTACCAGACATAAGGAGAAGCAGTATAAATAATAATTTGAGTTTCATGAAAACAAAAATATTAAAGTTCCAAATATATTTATATTTTAATAAATTCAAATTCATTCAAAAAACAGCATATATTTTTTGTCAACCAAAATTACTTTTTCCTCCCAATTAAAAATTGTATTCTTTAACGTTTTATCTTTCCCCTTTGGTTATTTTCCCCT
>JANTHB010000030.1 GCA_024762655.1 Bacteroidales bacterium | reverse complement strand
CGGAGGGGTCGGACGAAAGTAGCCACAGTTCCACCTGTGGTATAAAGCATCCAATAAAATTCCACCCCGGAGGGGTGGCAGAATTATCCCGTACGGGTTGCGCTGTGAATTGTTCATAAAAAGAAATATCTTTATTGTATCCGAAGGTCTTCAACTTCTTAAATCATAAATCGATAATCCTTGTTCGATATTCTTCAATCCCCCGGGGATCGTTCGTTTTAAGAAATATCTTTATGGGATGTTAAAACTATAGATTAAGATATCATGTGTTTGAAACTTTCCCACAGACGATCTCTTTCAGCATGGAGTAGTGCTTCGTCATGATCTCTCTTTTTTCCGGATTAAACAGCAAAGCGGTAGGATGTCTCAGGGGATAGATCAGGTAGTCATCGGTCTGAATAAACGTACCGAATAAGAAACGGTATTCTTTGCGTGGGGGGCGGGGAATGCCGGCACGGATCAACAGGAACTTTAATGCCTGGAAACCTAGCGAAACCACAATCCGGGGCGAAACCATCCGGATCTCTTCTTCCAGCCAGGGAGTGCAGGCATCCCATTGTAACCGGGAAGGCCGGCGTGACTTCGGAAGCATGCATTTGATCAGGTTGGTAAGGTAAAAATCGTTTCTGCTTACACCGGCAGCCTCCAGCAGTTCATCAAAAAGTTTTCCGGAAGGTCCGACAAACATTTTGCCGGTCCGGTTCTCCACCTCTCCGGGTGACTGGGCGATCATCATAATGCCGGAGCGGGAATTTCCTTCCGGTAATACCACCTTGATCCGTCCCCGGGCCAGATCGCACTTTGTACAGGTGGCAATGGCATGATACAAAACTTTATGATCTGAAACCGGTTGCATGCCTGCAAAGATATACGGAAAACCTCAAAGAAGTATATTTTACAGCTCAATGGTGGAATGATTTAACGCGGATTGCGCTATAGAGACTTTTAAAAATTCTTCTATTACGCACCCGCCTGCGGTCGGGTACTCGGAATTTGGGGTAAATTAAATTCGGAAAGTGATGGATGGTTTTCCCCCTCCCACGCCAGGGGAGGGGGCATGGGGGCGGGGTGATAACCGGGCTTGGGATGAACGGTTGACCCCCTCCGGGGATCAGCATCTGTTTAGTTGTGTACCACCCCGTACCGGGGTGGTTATTCATGTTCCGCCACTTCGTGGCAGGTGCAAAATGAGAAGCCTCTGGACCGGCCGAATGGTTTCGTTCAGCCGCACGGGCCCGCCCCGTGTATCGTTCGTTTTAAGAAATTTATTCATTGATTCTGTTTTATCCCAAGAGAAAATATTTATCGTATTTTTGTTACTGTCAGGAATAAACCCTGTCTCCGGATTGTCAAAACAGTGTTAAAAAAGATTAATAGTGTGATTCAACAGAACGAGGATCTGAAATTACTGAAGCAGGCGCGTGAGGGAGATCATACGGCTTTTGCCCGTATTGTTGAGAAATATGAACCTGTGGTGGCAAACACAGTGATCGGGATGTTGGGGAATACCGCAGAAGCGGATGACGTGGGACAGGAGGTGTTTATACGTTTTTACAGAGCGTTGAATGATTTCAGGGGAGATTCGGGCCTGGGTACTTATCTGACACGCATTGCTATAAATCTCTCCCTGAATGAACTGAAAAGGAAAAAACGAGCTGTTTCGCTTTTTACCCAGGGTCAGCAGGATGCCGGGTATGATGATTTGTCGGACCAGGGAAGAGAACAGGAGATAAAAGATACGAATGAGATTGTGCACAGCGCCTTGAATATGCTTGAGCCAAAATTCAGATCAGTGGTGGTCTTGCGTCTGATACAAGGGTATAGTACCAAAGAAACCGCCGAAATACTGGACGTTCCTCTGGGTACGGTCCTGTCACGCCTGGCAAGAGCACAGAAACAGTTAAAGAAAATATTGGAAACCGCAAATTTATAAATATGGATAACAACAATACATATGATTGGCTGTATGCTTCCTTCGACAGGGAGCTTACTTCTGGGCAAAAGGCTGAGCTGGAAAAAGCCCTGGCCGAAGATCCGGATCTCAGAAAGGAAAAACAGGATCTGCAGGAAGTAAGAAGCCTTCTGAAAACGACTTCTTTCCGCTTTCAGAAAGGTTTCGCAGGCAGGGTGATGAAGAGAATTAAAGAAGAAGGGGGAGGTGTTGTCGAAATGGATGTGTCGTCACAAATGATAAACCTGTTTCGCAAAATTGCCATGGCTGGTGTAGCCGCTATTGTGATCCTCCTGCTGTCCATCTATCTTACTTCAGGAACCCTGAATAAAAATTCGGTGCTGGGAGTGGATTCCTTTTCGGATGACAACCTGGTAAGTTACCTCTTATATGAAGATATCGGAGAATAAATAATAATAACTATAATAGACACAGATCATGAAAAAATCCAAAATTAGAACCATACTTGTACTGGCCGGAACACTTATCATCGGTTTTGTTTTGGGTATGTTGACATCCGTACAGATACGACATGCACAATTAAAAAAGTTCAGATCTTTCGCTTCCCAGGAAGGATTCGGCAGATGGACGCTTCATGTGGTAAACCCGACCCCTGAACAGAAACAGCAACTGATGCCCGTTATAAAAAAATATGCAGGGAAAAATCTGGAACTGAGGAAGAAATACAGAAAAGACTTCCTGGAACTGATGAAAGAGTATAAAAAGGAATTATATCCTCTTCTTACTCCCGAACAGATACAACGCCTCGAAACCATGACGCATGCCCGGCCGGGTTGGCATCACTCGTCAGGGAAAAGAGTTTCTCCCCGCCGTGGGAATGCACCGCCCCCTCCTGCGGGAGGCCCCGGAAACAAACCGGCCGACAGGCCTTTTCCATATTATTTTTAATCAAAGGATTTTCCGGGTATCGCTCATCCCTCTCCCTGAGGAGAGGTCAAAACTTTCCGGCAAAGTTTAGGTAAGGTTCAGGTTAGGAATCCGCAACTTCACGGTTGCGGATTTTTTTATGTCTGTGGAATAAAAGTTTACTGCTCGTTGTCAAAAGGGTGTAAAAAGAAAATTTGATTTTAACCAATTAAAACGTAAAAACAATGAAAACAACAATTTTAAAAACAGGAACAGCTATCATGGTTTTTCTTATTGCGGGCATGGCCTCTTTTAGCCAGCCTCCGGCAGGAAATAAAATGGGTCAAAAGCCGGGGTATCACAAAATGCAAATGCAGAATATGCTTAATCTGACAGAAGAGCAACAATCCAAAATGAAAGATTTGCGTCTGGACAAAACCAGGGAAATGCTTCCTTTACAAAACAGGATGAAAGTTCTGCTCGCAGAATACCGGGAACTGGTATCCGCTGAAAAACCGGATATGAAAGCCATCAATAATAACATTGATGCTCGTACAAAACTGATGAACGAGATTATGAAAAAGAATACAGCTTATAAGCTTAAATTCCGGAACATATTAACCGAAGAACAGTGGTTGATGATACAGAGCCATAAAGGGATGATGGGACCTCATAAAGGCCAGGGCATGCACAGAGGGTTCAGACAACAGGGACCCTGCGGTCCGATGCAGGGTCAGGGACCCCGGAATATGGGAGGTTTTCAAAAATAGTTTTATGCAACTTCCGTTATACTTTCAAAGGGCCGGTACATGCCGGCCCTTTTTATGATTACTATTTTGAGCTGATTGATAATTTACTACCTTTGCACGTAAATAAAATATACTGAAAGAATTGACAAAGAAACTGATATACAGATTGTTCTCTTTATTCATAGTTTCTTTTATTACCGTTTTAACGGTAACAGGTCAGGAAGTGCCACAACCCATTCACAGGTCTTCCGAAAAAGTGATCATCGGAGGAAAAGTATATTATATTCATGTGGTCAAAAAAGGACAAACCCTTTATTCTATCAGTAAAGCTTATAATGTTCCCCAAAAGGTGATCTCCCGCGAGAATCCCATCCTCGTTACAGGGCTGCAGGAAGGGATGGTCCTGAAAATACCCTATGCTCCCGAATCTGACACTGGAAATCAACCGGTAACCCACCAACACGATACGGGACACTATATTTATCACAATTTCGGAGAAGGGGAAACATTATATTCGTTGTCTAAAAAATACAATGTATCCGTTGAAGATATCCTGAAAGCAAACCCGGGCATCAAGCCCGATGATATTCCCATCGGTATGGAAATCAAAATTCCTGGAAACCGGGTGGCTCCCGAACATATTGAGTTTACGCCCAGACAGGAAAAATTCAGAACACACCGTGTCCTCACGGGAGAGACCCTGTATAGCATTGCAAGACAGTATCAGGTCACGGTGGACGACCTTTTGAAAGCCAATGATAATCTGCAGGAAGCCATTCATCCGGGACAGGAAATACGAATACCGGAAAAGGAATCCATTGCTTCACAGCCGGAAGAACAAGTTCAGGATACCATGGTGGTCTCTCCCGTGTATTTTGAACAACCGATATCCTGCGATACCATCCCGCTGTTGGGGGCGGAAACAGAATGGCATGTCGCGCTATTGCTTCCTTTATACCTCGATAAAAACAATGAAAGAAGCTATATTGACTCAAGCCGTATTGATCCGTCCACAGGAAAAAGAATCAGAAAATTGATCCGTCGCGAACGGGACTGGATCTATCCTCCCACGTTGAATATTCTCTCTTTCTATGAGGGGGTGATGCTGGGACTGGATACACTGGGAAAAAGAGGGGTCCATGCAGAGGTTACGGTGTTTGATACCGACAGGGATGCTTCGGTGGTTGATTCTTTGCTCAGGTCCGGGGCCCTGGACAAAATGGATTTGATTATCGGACCTGTTTATCCTTCCAACCTGTCGCTGGTGGCAGAGTGGGCAAGGAGCAGGCAGATTCCGGTGGTGTCTCCATTGTCCAGAAAAGAGGAGTTCCTCCATTTTAATCCCTATACGTTTGAATGCAGACCTTCAAAAAAAACCGAGTGGCTCCGGATCATCCGTTATCTTGCACAAAACCTGGATAAAAATATCGTAATCATACACGCTGAAGATACGGTGGTGCAAAAAAACTACGAATGGGTCAAAGGACAGTTGCTGGAAGATATTTCGCATTATGCTCACCCTGAAATCATAGGGATCAAGGAGGTGATCGTGCCCAGTATCATCTCCCCGACGGATACCATGAACAACATCCTTCTTTCCCTGGATAAAGACCGGGAAAATCTCGTTTGGGTTTTTTCCGACCGGGAAGGTTTTGTCAGTGAGGTGTCCTCCAGACTCAATACCGTTTATAAAGATTATCCCATCGATCTGGTGGGTTGTTCTGCCTGGAGATACTTCAAAAATATTGAACTGGATTATTTTTTCAGATTGAACCTGCGTCTGTTCACTCCGCATTTTGTGGATTTTACGGCAGGAAAAGAAAAGTCGTTTATTAAAAAATACCGTTCTAAATATTACGCCGATCCTTCCGCGTTAAGTTTCGCATGGGATGGTTACGACATAACCACCTGGTTTCTGACAGCCCTGTACCGTTACGGAAATTCTTTTCCCGACTGTGCTGCAACTTATCACGCTCCGGTAAGTATCAGGGAGTTTCGGTTCGGAAGAACAGGATGGTTCAGTGGGTTCATGAATCAATCTTTTCAGTTAATCCGGTATAATAACGATTATACCATTTCGGTGGAGCCTTTTCCGGAAGCAGACATCCCCCGTTAGTTTTTTGTTCAGAGGATTTAAAAATAAAAAAGGTCAACGATCTTGACCTTTTTCTAACTAAACTAACTATTTAACTAAAACTTAACTTTCAAAACTGTTTGTTATCTATTACGGAAGGAACAGAAAAAAGTTATGATTTTTTCATTTTTTTTATTCTATAGAATCCAACGGGGAGGATTCGTTTAGTAAATTTCTTTATTCGGGAACTACCCTGATATTTAACAATCACATATGCCGATCATTCCTTTAGGTCAGCATTTCTTTGATCAGAGAAGAAAAATCATGGATGTCTTTTTCTGTCGTATCCCAGGACGTCATCCAGCGCACCAACGGATTTCTCCCTTCCATCACGTAAAAGAAAAACTCCTCCTGCAAAGGTTTGATGATTTTCTCCGGAATTTTGACAAAAAGACCGTTTGCCTGTACTTCCTCAACCAGGGTGACCCCAGGTATGATACTGGTTTCTTTTGCCAATAACTGAGCCATTCTGTTTGCATGCCGTGCATTCTTAAGCCAGAGGTCATTCTCCAGGTAAGCTTCAAATTGTGCTGCAATATACCTCATTTTGGAAGCCAGTTGCATGCCCTGCTTTCTGATATATTTGAAATTCTTATCCAGATCAGGATTGAGGATTACCACAGCTTCTCCATACATCATGCCGTTCTTCGTCCCCCCGAAAGAAAGAATATCCACTCCGGTATCGGTTACCATTTCCCGGAACGTACAATTTAGGTACGCTGCCGCATTGGCAATACGTGCGCCGTCCATATGTACCACCATTCCATGTTTATGAGCCAGACCGGTAATCTCCCGGATCTCATCAAGGGTATAAACCGTTCCTGTTTCTGTTGCCTGGGCAAATGATATAATACGGGGCTGAGAATGATGTTCAAACCCAAAACCATATAAATGTTCCGAAATTCTTTCGGGTGTCAGTTTTCCGTGGACAGGCTCCACAGGAATCAGTTTTCCTCCGGTAAATTTTTCGGGTGCTCCGCATTCATCTTCATGAATATGAGATGTCTCGGCACAGATGACCGATTCCCACGACCGCAGGGCCGTACTTAATCCCAAAACATTGGTTGCTGTTCCGGTAAAAGCAAAATATACACCTGCATTTTCTCCGAACAAGGTGCTTAACTTTTCAGTGGCACGGACAGTATACGGATCATCACCATACCCTACCACATGACCTTTGTTTACCTGTTCCATCGCCCTGAATATGTCCGGATGAACAGGCGCATTATTATCACTGGCAAAGCCTCTTATTCTTTTCATAGCAAATGTCTTTCAAATTATTGTTAAAATACATAAAAGAAATATTTGGAATAAATTTACTCTTAAATGAGGTTGTTTCATTATTTTTTTTTATTTTTATAAGCAGTTGGAAAAATAATCATATTTTCCGGACGGAGTGAATCTATCCGGAAATTATTTATTTCAGAAAGGATAAATTTCCGAAGTATTTTATTTTAAGGTTTAAGAACAGGAAACAAGGGGATTTTGTTTTTTAACAACTAAGGAAATGGATAAAGCTAAACTGAAAAAAGAAATGATAAAGGTTTGTCTTGAAAGACAGGAAAATGTTATCCAGACAGCCCGACAGGCCATCCTTGATATACAGGAAAGCGCCAACGAAGATGACCAGACCAGGGACCTTTATGATCCGTACCGTACCCAATTGTTGAGCAAAAGAGACCTGCTGGCCGCACAATATGAAAAAGCTTTGCAGGATAAGCAGACCCTGGAGAAACTATCTGACCTCAAATCCCGTAATTATGTAGATGTGGGTTCTGTGGTGATCACAGACAAACAGAAAATGTTTGTGTCCATAGGGCTGGGAAAATTTTCCTGCTGTGGTGAAACCTATTATGCCATTTCTCCTAAGGTCCCGCTTTTTAATGTTATGCAGGGCCTGAAAAAAGGGGATATCTACGAGTTTAACGGTCAGAAGTTTAAAATCCTGGACGTATTCTGAGAAGTGCAGGAATTATGCGGGTTTTGTCAGTCGGACAAAAACTTCCCGATAGCTTCATTTAGTTTGTCCTTGTCAACAGGCTTGGTAAGAAATTCGTCACAACCAGCTTGCAGAGCTCTCGTTTTATCTTCCTGCATGCTGTAGGCAGTTATGGCAATCACCGGTAGATCAGAACGAATTTGCTTTAATTTCTCCGTGGCTTCAAGCCCGTTCATGACTGGCATACGGATATCCATAAGAATCAGCCGGGTATCTCTGTGTTGTTGGTACAGATCTATGGCTTCCTGGCCATTTCCGGCACGAATCAGTTGGGCTCCATACCTGGATAATAAACCCTTTAACAACAAATAGTTCAGCTCCTCATCTTCGGCAACAAGAATCTTCACTCCGTTAAGAAGTTCTGGCTGAAATTGACTTTTTTTCTTTTGGGTCAAAATGGCTTTTTCTTTTAGTAAACCGGGAATCTTCATAATAAATTCAGAACCTTTTCCCTTCTTTGAATTTACAGAAATCTTACCCCCCATAAGGTCAACAAAATTCTTTACAATGGTCAGCCCGACACCGGTACCTCCGTATCTGCGGGTCAGTGTTTCCTCTATCTGTCTGAATTTGTCAAAGATAACATCTTTTTTCTCCCGGGCAATGCCAATGCCCGTGTCCTTTACTTTAATAACCAGGTTCTCATCTTCCATCTCAAGGGATACCTTTATGCTGCCTTTCTGGGTAAATTTCACGGCATTGTCTATTAATATATTGGTAAGATAATTAAGATAATGCCGGTCGGATATCATTTTTTTTTGTTTGAGCTCTTCCTGAAAATGCAGAACAAACTCAACATCTTCCTTCTTATACTTTTTATTGCTCATGTCGAAATGATCCATGATATCCTTTTCCAGCTCACTCACCGGAAACTCTTTGTTGACAAGACTCAGGCTGCCGCTTTCGATCAGGGAAAGGTTCAGAATATCTTCAATAATGCGCAAAAGCTGAATACCGCTATGATGAATGTTATTGGCATGCTCATACACTTCAGGGTTCATGAAAGAATGTTCAATAATCTCTGAAAACCCGATGATGGCATTGAGAGGCGTTCTCAACTCATGGGAAATATTGGTCAGGAAAGTGTTTTTAAGCCGGTCGGATTCTTCCGCTTTTCTCCGCGCTTCCTCAAGCTCATTTTCATACTTCTTGCGCAGGGTAATGTCCCGGATGATGGAAACGGCATACCATCGATTATGCAGTTTCAGGGATGCCAGAGAGGTTTCCGTATCAATCCATATTCCATCCCTGGTTCTGAGTTGTAACTGCAAGGTTTTTCCTATCGAGTTGGCCTGCCCGGATTCTTTGAATCTTTTTTTCTTTTCTGCAGACATTGTGATAGCACTATGGTCTTCATACCGGGCAATGTCCGGTAACGGTTTGTTTTCCAGTTCTTCTCCTGAATAACCGACCAGTTTCTCAAAAGCCTTGTTCCAGAAAACAATGCGCAGTTCCGGATCCAGCATAATAATGCCGTCATTGGCCTGTTCTGTCAAGGTCTTAAACCGCTCTTCGCTTTCCTGTAACGCTTCTTCAACCTGCTTCTTCTGGGTAATGTCTTCCTTCAGGCCAATATAGTTTATCAATGTGCCGTGTTCATCATATACCGGACTGATTACGGCAGATTCCCAGTACAATTCTCCGTTTTTTTTACGGTTCAGAAATTCTCCCTTCCAAACTTCTCCCTGTGTTACCTTATCCCAGAGTTCCTTGTATGTGCTTCCGGGCGTTTGCCCAGACTTGAGTACCCGGGGATTTTTCCCTCTCACCTCATGCAGGGAATATCCGGTAAGTTTTTCAAAAAAAGGATTGACATACACAATATTTGCCTCCGGATCGGTAAAAACAATAGAAATGGGGCTTTGTTCCACACCCATTCTCAGCCGGCGGTTATCTTCTTCATATTTTTTCTTGTGTATAGCCATGGACGCTTGCCTGGCTACATAATTCAACAGCCGCAGATCTTCTTCGGAAAAAGCATCCGGATTTTCATAATCCTGAAGTGCCAGTATCCCGAAAACATTCCTTCCTACGGTAAGCGGAGCTCCAAGCCATACTTCAGGGAGTTTCCGTATTGGTTTTATTGTTCCTTCATTTTTTAAACGGTTCAATTGGTCTTTTTTCAGAAACATGGCCTGACCGGAGTCTATGACTAGCCTGGAGATGGAAAGTTCCAGAGGAAATTTTCGTACGGTCTTTTGCGTATCACGCATGTATGGTAATTCCAGTATTCCGGTTACATTATTTACTATGCCTATCAGCAGGTTTTTACTTTTTATCAGACGATTCAGTTCGAAATTGATGGTAACCAACAATTCATTCAGAGAGCCTTTGGTGGTAGCAGCTTCCGATATACTGTAAATGATATCTCGCAATAGCTCGTCACGCTGTGCTTGTGTAATGTCTATGATCGAACCTTCGATCCATCCGTCCTGCGAAAAATACCGAGCCGAAATAAGCACGTAAATATTCTGGCCGGAGGCATGTTTCAGACGAGCTTTATACCCCGAAACTTCATTGCTTTCCCGGATCTTCTGGGTGAAAAACTCCCTTTCTTCCGGTCTATACCACATATCGGCCGGCCGCATGTTGAGCAACTGCTCTTTGGGGTATCCCAGTATTCTCGCAAAAGTCTGATTGAAGGCCGTGAAACGGGTTCCGTCAAGGGTGGACTGAAACAAACCGGTACCTGCATGTTCATACAGGGACCGGTACTGCATCTCACTTTCTTTCAGTTGTTTTAGTGCACGAGCCTTTAGCTTCCTCTCATCCCTGGTCTGAAGTGCTCTGTTGACGGAAGGACCAAGACGGGAGAGGTGTTTCTCCAAAACATAGTCCCAGGCACCGTTTTTCATTGCCTCAACAGCCCGCTCTTCCTCCATGTATCCCGTTACCATGATAACCGGTAAATTATCATATTTTTTTACAACATACTTGATAGCCGAGATCCCGTCATACCCGGGCAGATCATTGCTACAGATAACAAGGTCCGGATGAAAGCTTTCCAGCGCCCGGATAAAATCCTGTTCGGTTTTCACAATCTTTTCCTCAACCGCATAATTTTCTTTTTCCAGCTCCGATATTATCCGTTGCACATCGGGAACACGGTTTTCCAGAAATAGCACCTTAATGACTTTTGTATGCATGGGGCGGGGTATGGATTCTGTGTGAAAAAAGTCCACTAAAACTTTTAATGGATAAGCAAAGATAAGAAAAAAACAGCTCATGGTACTTTTGGTACTTTCTCCCAAACAAGATTGAGCGTCCATTTGCCTGATTTTGGAAAAAATCAGGTTCTTTTTTTTCGTATAAATTTTTTGTAATTAAGAAATTTTATATTTTAGCAACCTGAATGATGAAAACAATGAACCGGACATATTGGTGGTGCTGGCAACTGAAACACAGTTGCTGTAACCCGTATGTCAGGTAAACAGGAAGGATAAAATGAAAATATTCCGGGGCATGTTGGTTACAGCATGCCTCTTTTTTTAAAATTTCAACTTCTAAAAACTAAAATGATGGCAAAAAGAGTAAAGATTTTTTTGGACGAAAAAGAGATGCCGAGGCAGTGGTATAACCTGGCAGCCGACCTGCCCAAACCCCCGCCTCCGCCACTGGGCCCGGATGGTAAACCTGTCGGACCGGAGATGCTGAGTGCTATTTTTCCGATGAATCTGATCGAACAGGAAGTTTCCACGCAACGCTGGATAGACATTCCCGAAGGGATTCTGGAGATGCTGGTACGTTGGAGGCCTGCACCCTTGCATAGGGCCAGAGCGCTTGAGAAAGCCTTGGGGACTCCGGCACGTATTTATTTCAAAAATGAGAGTGTCTCTCCGGCCGGCAGTCACAAACCTAATACGGCTGTAGCACAAGCCTGGTATAATAAGCAAGCCGGAGTAAAGAAACTGACTACTGAAACCGGGGCAGGTCAGTGGGGGAGTGCCCTGGCTTTTGCCTGCTCACTGGTGGGCCTTGAAGCAAAAGTTTTTATGGTACGTATCAGTTTTGACCAGAAACCTTTCCGGAAGATGATGATGCAGACCTGGGGTGCCAACTGTGTGGCCAGTCCCAGCAACGAAACAGCTGCCGGAAGAGCCGTGCTGGAAAAAGACCCGGATACCCCGGGAAGCCTGGGTATCGCCATCAGTGAAGCCGTCGAAGAAGCCGTAGCTGATAAATCGGGGCAGACCAAATATTCACTCGGTAGTGTTTTGAACCATGTCCTCCTGCATCAGACCATCATTGGACTGGAAACCAAAAAACAACTTAAAATAGCCAATGAAAAGAAAGTGGATACCGTCATCGGTTGTGTCGGCGGAGGCAGCAATTTCGCAGGCCTGGCTTTTCCTTTTATGCTGGATAAGATCAACGGAGAAGACATAGACATCATCCCTGTTGAACCCGCCTCCTGTCCGACCCTTACCCGGGCACCCTATCATTACGATTATGGAGATAATGCCGGGCTGACCCCTCTGCTGGCTATGCATACCCTGGGACATGGTTTTATCCCGCCTCCCATACATGCCGGCGGGCTTCGCTACCATGGCGTATCTCCCTTGATAAGCCATGCCGTTAACCTGGGGCTGGCCAGCCCCATCGCCCTGCATCAACTGGAATGCTACGAAGCGGCCATGCTGTTTGCCAGAACGGAAGGAATTATTCCCGCTCCGGAAACCAGTCACGCCATTGCTGCAGCTGTCAGGGAAGCGAAGAAAGCAAAAGAAGAAGGCAAGGAAAAAGTTATCGTCTTTAATTTCAGCGGACATGGCCTGATGGACTTGGTAGGATACGATAACTTTATCCATGGACGCCTGCATGATTATGCCCTTAGCGAAGAAGAACTAAAAAAATACACCGAGGATATTATGCAGTTTCCTACACCCCCTCAACCATAGCTAAAAAAGCGGTATTTGTAAAGCTTTTCACAGACAGGTGCATCTGTGAAAAGCTTTTTTTTTTAACTTTACGGGTAAAATAGCACATCATGAACAAAAAAGGTATTGATCTTTCCAGAATATTGGTGTTAACGGTAAATCCCAGGGTGGACTATACCAAGATTGCCGTTTACAGGCTGGAGAAAACGATCTTTCTTAAAATGATCCGCCATACGGAAGAAGAACTGAACCGCTTCGGCAGCATTATAGAACAGGAACAGTTTAGGGCTGATACGGTTTTGCAAGCGTTGAAGGAAAACGAAATTGACTTCAACGATATTATGATGGTAATGGGCAGGGGAGGCCTTATACATCCTGTTAAGTCGGGGATTTATGAGGTAAATGACAAGATGAAGAGAGACCTGAAAACATTCAATGAACAGGTGCAGGATGTCGTGAACCTGGGAGGTCTTATTGCGGATAACCTGGCGATGCACTTTCCCCATGCCAAAGCCTATATTGCAGATCCCGTAGTTGTCGATGAATTTGACGAGCTGGCCCGTGTCTCCGGTCATCCTCTGTTTGAGAGAAAGTCGATCTTTCATGCTCTGAACCAAAAATATGTAGCCAGGATGTATGCCAAATCCATAGGAAAGAAATATGAAGACCTGAATCTGATTGTGGTAAATCTGGGAGGAGGCATCACGGTGGGTATGCATAATCACGGAAAAGTTATCGACGCTACATATGGTTATGACGGAGACGGCCCTTTTTCGGTCATCGGAAGCGGCTCTTTACCTGCCGGGGATGTTATCAGAGCATGCTTCAGCGGAAAATACACCCTGGAAGAAATGCTGGAAATGGTACGTGGCCGGGGTGGCATGGTGGCTTACCTGAATACCAGCAGCGGTTACAATGCGGAAAAAATGGTGGAAGAAGGAAATGAAAAAGCCCGGTTTATCTTTGAAGCAATGGCCTATCAGGTTGCCAAAGAAGTGGGCGCCATGTGTATGACCGTTACCGATCCCATCGACTCGATCCTGGTTACCGGCCCTATGGCCAACAGTCGTACACTCATGCGTTACCTGATGGAAAGACTGCCGAAAGTGTCGGAGGTTCATGTGTACCCCGGAGATGATGAACTGGAAGGTTTGGCTTATTATGCCTACTTATACCTAAAAGGAGAAATAGAATTACAGGAATATAACCCTGCCGGATCCTGACACTATGATACCCAGATTCTATTTGATCCTTATGCTGCTTGTTTCCCTGTCAGGATGCTTGTCTGCCATTCCTCCCCAAAACGCTTATCGCCTGAGACAGGATACTGCCCGGAATGATTATTTGCAAAGGTTTGAAACATATGTCCCGGATAGTATGGGACGGAAAGTCCCTCTCAGGGTTCGTTTTACCGGTAATACGGTCGTATCTGTTGAGCTGGACGGTAAAGTAATCCCGGAAGAAGAGTATCCCCTGTATGAAGGAGACATTTACGAACCGATCCTTCATCAGCAGCAGCTTAAAGAGGATATAAATCATACTACAAAACAGATAGAAGAAATACAACAACAGCTTCTCTCCACAGAAGAGGATACTTCCTTTGCCTATGAATTGGATACGGTTCGGAAAACCAGAATCAGACCCTTACTCAATGAGATTATTGCTTTTGACAAGAAAGCAGGACCCACCCTGATAGAGGTTTTGCAAGAGGGAAACACTTCCAGTCTGAAAGTCTCACTCGAGCAGGAACAGGAAAGACTTATGGAGGAGAATCAACCTGGAATGGATACAACAATATATCCTGAAACGTGGACAGAGATGCATCCGGCTACCCGGGAAAAACTGCTTGCTTTGATTGATACCCTTAATCAAATGCTGAATGAATGGGAGATGAATGGAAAGGGAATGCTCCTGGAAGATAAGCAGCAACTACAGCAGAAACTGATACGGGAAAAACAACTCCTTGAACAATATGAGGATCAGCTTGAAAAACTGCAGGAGATATTTGTTTATGAACCTTTGCCGAAGGAACCTGTAATAAAGAAGGAGACGTCCGGGAAAAAGAAAAAAAAGAAAAAAAAGAAAAGAAGAAAAAGGAGAGATTAGCTTTTTTTCCAGGTTTTATAAAAACAATCCCCGGAGTAGTCCCGGGGATTGCTCCTTTTTAAAACTTGCGTCCTTCTCATCTTACGGTCCGGTAACCGGTGGTTGCTGCTATATATATCAAATATGTATTATGCGGTTGAACCAGAAAATTCATTATCATTTTAATATTATCCCGGATTGCGCAATAGAGATTTCGAAAAAATCTTCTATTGTGCACCCGCCTGCGGTCGGGTACCGGGTAATTCCCGACTTAGGAATGCACTGTTTTGGTGAAAGCCAAAACAGATGAAATCCTTTGTCGTTCCGCAATAGAAAGCCCTTTGGCTTTTCTGTTGCGGAATTTGGGATTATTTGCTATTTTTATCAGCCCTAAAAAGTGGAATAACCGGAGCAGGGATGAAAAAAACATGGAAAATAATCATAGGTGTATTTGTTTTGCTCCTGCTGGTGTTTATTCTTCCCGGATTGGTTACGCGAAATGTGAAAATTAAAACCGTTACACATATCCGTCAACCCCTTGCGAGGGTTTTTGTGACTTTTGGTGACCCGGTCAGGCTCCGGGAATGGATCGAAGGGTTTGAGAAAATTGAACATATCTATGGGTTGCCTTTTTCTGAGGGAAGTAAATACCGTCTTACTTTTAGGATTGGAGATAAAAAAATGTCGGCCGTTGAGGAAATCATAAAAGTCGACTGGAAAAAACACCTGATGATTGACGTTGAAATGTCCCGGGGTCATGTTACGGCCGATATGTACTTTTTCCAGATGGATAAATATTCTGAGATCGCCGGGACGTTCACCCTTTCGGGGAATGATCCGGTAACCCGGATCCTACTTCCCTGGATGAAGCCTTTTATCAAAAAGAAACTGGAAAATGGGATGAACCGATTTAGGGAAATGATGGAAAAAAAGAAAATGTAGCTACCTGAAATAATATGTAACCGTTAACTTAATAAAAACAAACTTTATGGCAAGAGTTGTCGTCCTTGGTGCCGGAATATCAGGCCATACCGCTGCCGCTTTCATCCGGAAAAAACTGGGTAAATCACATAGTGTGACCGTAGTCAGCCCAAATAGCAAATATCAATGGATTCCCTCAAACATATGGGTTGGGGTAGGCCGTATGAAACCCTCTCAAGTGACGTTCGAATTACGAAAGGTTTATAAGAGATGGAAAATTGACTTCCATCAGGCTGTAGCCGAATCTATTCATCCCGAAGGGAACAACACCCGGAAAAGTCCATTCGTCAGAATTCGTTACACCGATCAGGGACGGAGGGATCAGGTGGAAGATATTCCCTATGATTATCTGGTCAATGCCACCGGACCCAAACTTAATTTTGAAGCTACGGAAGGCCTTGATCCTGTAAATCGTACGGTTTCTGTTTGCTCGTGGCAACACGCCGTACATGCCTGGGAGAAACTACAGGAAACCATCCGGAAAATGGAAAAAGGAGAAAAGCAAAAAATCGTCATCGGTATGGGACATCCTGCGGCGACCTGTCAGGGCGCAGCTTTTGAATATACGCTGAATGTAGCCTATGAACTCAAAAAAAGAAAACTCATGGATATGGCTGATATTACCTGGCTTACCAATGAATACGAACTGGGTGATTTCGGCATGGGCGGCGCGTTTATCAAAAGGGGAGGATATGTAACCCCTACAAAAATATTTACCGAATCCATCCTTGCCGAGTCTGAAATAAAATGGGTAAAAAGAGCAGGGGTCAAAAAAGTGGATGACCATAAAATCTATTATGAAAACCTGGAAGGGGAAGAACATACTTTGGATTATGACTTTGCCATGCTGATTCCTGCTTTCGGTGGGGCAGGCATAAAAGCTTATGGAAGAAATGACGAAGAAATTACGGAGAAACTGTTTGCTCCGAACGGCCTCATGAAAGTTGATGCGGATTACACTAAAAAACCTTTTGAGGAATGGAGTGTTCATGACTGGCCTTCCGTCTACCAGTCTCCCGTGTATGAAAATATTTTTGCCCCGGGTATCGCTTTTGCACCCCCCCATTCCATATCCAAACCCATGTTAAGCAAAAATGGAACCCCCATATTTCCGGCGCCGCCGAGAACGGGAATGCCTTCGGGAGTTATGGGGAAAGTGGTGGCCCTCAATCTGGTAAGACTGATAAAGAAAGGAAAAAAGGACTTGAAACATAAAGCTTCTATGGGAAAAATGGGAGCTGCTTGTATTGTTTCAGCCGGTTACGGCCTGAAAAACGGGATGGCTGCAACCATGACGGTTTTTCCGGTAGTCCCCGACTGGGAGAAATATCCCGAATATGGTCGTGATATTAGCTATACCGTAGGAGAGGTGGGCCTTGCAGGTCATTGGATTAAACTGTTCCTGCATTATATGTTCCTGCATAAAGCCAAAGGATATCCTTTCTGGTGGCTCCTGCCTGAATAATTTTTTAACCATGAAAACACAACAAGTAATACTTCTGCCTTTCTCCGTCCGCTATTGCCGTTCCCTGAGGGCTAAGGTGCGCCGGGATCGTACCGAAGGGAACGGAAGTGGGTTACTTCTGCTTTCTTACTTCTACTTTCTCACTTAATTTTATTCTTATGGGATACAAAAAGATAAAAGCTTATTATGAAGAGGCTTATCCTCCGTTACCAACCGGTTGGACACGCTTTACAAGAAAAAATATTTTCTGGCAGTTTGTCCGGTTTATTGTCCTGAATCTTAAGATTATGCGTATTATTGTCGGAGGTCACTCCTAGGGACAGGGGGGTATAACAAAATGCCCCCGATTCCGGGGGCATTTTCTCCACTAACCCTAGTACACTTTTTCTTATGCCGGTTAAATAAAAACCATACAACCATTTTGAAGATCAACCGGCATTTTTTGGTAACATCAAGAGCAAAATGGACTAACACTGAGTCAAACCTCAGAATGTAGATGTTTCTTACCCCTGAATGGTTGCGTATTTTTGTGAAAATAATATTATTTACTTGAGAATATACGGTAAATAATTGATTATCAACAAAAAAGAGTCTTTGCAAAAGACTCTTTTTTTATAAAAGTTTTTGAAACTTACTTACTTGATCTCACTGAAATATTTCATGAACTGCAAACGTTCATAGGCATCCGGGTTCTCACTGGAAGCCTGACTTAACTTACCGCGGAATTGATCAATATAATTGAACCCTTTGTTTTCCATCCACTGGGAGAGACGGTTTAGCATAGTAGGAATATATTCTGGACCGTGTTGATAAATAGCGGAAGTCACTTCCGCAACAGTGGCTCCCGCCAGCAAAAGCTTAATAACGGCATCTCCGTCGTGGACACCTGTCGAGGCGGCCAGATCAGAATTGACACGTTGAGCAGAAACAGCCACCCAACGCAAAGTGTTTGTCAGGTCTGAGGGAGAACTGAAACGATTGGCTACGGTAACCTTCATATTTTCCACATCAATGTCAGGACCGGCAAAACGATTGAATAAAACAATCCCGTCAGCTCCTTTACCGGATAAATTCCGGATGATCTGTCCCAGATTGGAGAAATAGGGGCTGATTTTTACAGAAACGGGAATGCTTACCTGTTTCTTTACTTCCTGCAGAATGTCATAATAGATTTGCTCATTGTCATTGCAGCTTTTATCAAAGTTAAACGGCATCACGAAAATGTTCAACTCCAGCGCATCGGCACCTGCCTCTTCTATTTTTCGTGCAAAAGAGGTCCATTCCTGGGAGGTTACACAATTCACACTGGCAATAACAGGAATCATCACCTCCGACTTGAGGGTACGGATTAAATTAAGATAATTTCCCAGTTCCTGTTCTTTGATGTGCATATCAATGTAATCCAGGGTTTCTGAGTAGGCATCATAGATCATGTTGTCTTGGGCGGCCTCCTTCAGATTGTGTTCTGCCTCAAGCAGGATTTGTTCTTCGAACAGAGATTTTAACACCACGGCAGCAGCACCGTTCTCCTCCAGTTTTTTAACGGAATCAACAGTTGAGGTCAATCCGGAACTGCCTATAACAATAGGATTCCGGAGACTTAATCCCAGGTATTTTGTATGTAATTCAGCCATTTTGAAATTCTTTTAAGATGAATGTTTTTTGCAAGATATAAATTTATCTGGATTTGACTTTTTCCTGCAGGTATTTATGCATACCGGCAGCGGCTTTTCTTCCGTCGCCCATGGCTAGGATCACGGTAGCTCCGCCACGAACAATGTCTCCGCCGGCAAAAAGATCAGGAATGGAAGACTGCATCGTGTCTTTATTTACTACAATCGTTCCCCATTTCGACATTTCCAAACCGGGCAAAGCATGAGGTATCAAAGGATTGGGAGATACTCCGATGGCTACAACTACCAGGTCAACATCTATATCAAATTCTGAACCCTTAACCGGCACAGGACGTCTTCTGCCTGAAGCGTCAGGTTCGCCCAGTTCCATTACCTGCAACTTCATTCTGTTTACCCGTCCCTGCTCATCTGCAAAGTATTCGAGAGGGTTGTGCAGCGTAAGAAATTCAATGCCTTCTTCTTTCGCATGTTTTACTTCTTCGATACGGGCAGGCATCTCTTTTTCCGACCGCCGGTAAACGAGGATGGCTCTTTCCGCTCCCATACGCTTGGCTGTGCGGACCGAGTCCATGGCTGTATTCCCCCCTCCGATAACAGCTACCGTTTTCCCACGTAAAATGGGGGTATCATAATCAGGATCGGCAGCATGCATCAGGTTGATACGTGTAAGATATTCATTGGATGAATAAATACCGATATGATTTTCTCCTGGAATACCCATAAAGCGGGGAAGACCGGCGCCACTCCCTACAAAGAAAGCTTCGAAACCTTCTTTTCTCAGATCATCCACGGAAGCGGTTTTTCCCACAACGAAATTGGTGCGGAATTTTACTCCCATCTTACGCAAACTCTCAATTTCTACGTCTATCACTTCGTTAGGCAGCCTGTATTCGGGGATTCCGTACTTCAATACACCGCCGATTTCATGAAGCGCCTCGAAAACCGTAACATCATAACCGAATTTGGCAAGATCGCCGGAAGCAGCCAGTCCGGCAGGGCCGGAACCGATTACGGCAACCTTGATGCTGTTCTGTTCGGAAATCTCAGGTACGGATATTTTTCCGCTGTTACGTTCGTAGTCAGCCGCAAATCTTTCCAGGTTCCCGATGGCAACAGGAGTCTTTTTCAGTTTTACCGTATAAAAACAATTGGCCTCACATTGAACTTCCTGGGGACAGACCCGTCCGCATACTGCCGGCAAGGCATTGGTCTCTTTCAGGACAACAGCAGCTCCCAGATAATCCTTTGCCTCTATTTTCTTAATGAATTTAGGAATATTAATCCCTACGGGACATCCTGTGATACAGGTAGGATCGGGACAGTCCAGACAGCGATGAGATTCGACCAGGGCCTGCTCTTCCGTGAGTCCCAGATTAACTTCCAGGTAGTTGTGACTCCGCTCTTCAGGATCCTGTTCCGGCATATGAATCCGCTCTAGAGAGGTCCTTTCTTTGGCTTTCATGGACTTGCGCAGTTCGTCACGCCAGGGCTGGCTTCTTTCTTCTTTCAGATATTCAGCAATATTTTCCATTTTATTGTACGGTTTTTAGATATCGTTCATATGCTTCAGCTTCTTCTTTTTTATAAGATCCCAGGCGCTGAAGCATTTCATCAAAATTTACCTGGTGTGCGTCAAATTCAGGACCGTCGATACAGACAAAACGGGTCTTGCCTCCCACAGAAACCCGGCAGGCTCCACACATACCCGTGCCGTCCACCATGATCGTGTTCAGACTGGCAATCGTGGGAATGTTGTACTTTTGGGTGGTCAGAGCGGCGAACTTCATCATAATGGCCGGCCCGATTACCACGGAAAGATTCACTTTTTCCCGTTGTATCACTTCTTCCATGCCGGCGGTTACCAGTCCCTTCTTTCCGTAAGAACCGTCGTCGGTCATGACAATCACCTCATCGGAAAACGCACGCATCTGTTCTTCCAGGATCACAAGATCTTTGGTGCGGGCCGCAAGAACCGTAACCACCTTGTTACCGGCCTTCTTAAAACCTTCTACAATGGGTAATAAAGGAGCAACACCAACACCCCCTCCCGCACAAAGTACAGTACCTACATTCTCAATGTGTGTGGCTTTTCCCAGCGGTCCGACCACATCATGGATGTTCTCGCCGGCTTCCATGGACAACAACTTGGCCGTGGTAACCCCTACTCGCTGAACCACCAGCGTGATCGTTCCTTTTCCTTCGTCCGAAGAAGCGATGGTCAAAGGAATGCGCTCCCCTTTTTCATCCAAACGGATAATGACAAAGTTCCCCGGCTTCCTGCTCTTGGCAATATCAGGAGCTTCAATAATAAACTTGCAAACATTCTCGGAAAAAAATTCCTTTTCAACAATTTTATTCATTCCTCTTAGATTCTATTTGTTTATGAAATAACAACTTCTCTGATTAAGCCGACAAAATTAGAAAAAAAACTATTCAATGCATTGATTCTAAATAGTTACATTTTTCCTAATATAATAAGATGTTCGTAAATAATTGTTCCATCGGTATTTGCACATTGTTAACCAAACCTAAATATGTTGGGAAACATGCCGGCATAGACTGTCAGAACGCAAAGCCGATTTGAAGATACCCCATCGTTCCCCTTAGTTCTCCGGATTTTGTTAAAGATACTTTTACAGGACCGATAGGAGTTATATATCCAATTGAAATGCCGAAACCCGATATCATGGAAGAATTCTCCCATATTTCCGGAGTAATAGGATTCATCGTTCCCAGGTTCCCGTTTACAACAATGAATAAGTTATTCAGGTTATATTGCAGATCCATCCTGTAATAAAACAGCGTCCTGCTTCCGGCCTCAAGAAATTTATAGCCGGGAAAAGGGACATTTCCGTAACTGGTGAAGTCCGTCTGACCACCTATCCAGTAATTACACTGAAAAGGCAGGGAGTCTCCGGAATTTATACCTCCGAACAACTCATGGATCATCGAAAAACGATCGGAAAAAGACATAGGTTTCTGAATATCCAGATTAACATGCGTCACCGGATGAAAGAAACGATTACCGGAAAACTTCCCATTGCCTCTCAACCTGATCCCGGAGGTGGGAAAAACAGACCGATTGCGTGTGTCCATATGGATGTCGGTAAATATACCCCAGAAATTATCTTTGACTCTGCCGAAATCTATCTCCGATATCTTTGGCTGGATCGCAGTATGATTCATTTCACCGCCGAGCCTGAATAAAACCGCATTGTTGAATTTAGACTGAAGAAAGACCCGAAGATAAGATATAAAATAGGTATAGCTGGCTTCGCGATTTCTGGACTCATCATAATTATACGCTTCAAGAAAATTTCCCGAGATCTCAAACCCCGGTGCCAGCACGGCCCCCTTATCCAGAAAATAATTTATGTCAATTCCGGGATTTTTTCCAAGCTTTCCCGTCATGGATAACTTCGATCCTTTAAAAGGCACATTCAAAAATGTTGTGTTGAGCGAAAAAACGGTTTTGTAGTCAGAATCATAATAAAAACCTACATTGAACCGGTTCCCATCTTTTTCTTTGAAGTTGAAAACAACCTGCGCACCGTCTCCTTCAGGCATCAGGGCGAAAGTTACTTTATCAAAATAGTCGGAAGCATAAAAATCTTCGGCAGCCTGCTGTAATGTCGAAGGTTTCACCCATTCCATGACATGAAAATTCAGGGAAGAATTAATGAGACGCCTGGAGAGCTGCTTTAAACCGACCATTTTTATGGACCTTACGTATATGGAATCTTGTCTGTATAGGGTTTTTCCCGGTTCCGGAACTGTTCTCCCCAGACGGTGTATAGAGTCTGCCAAATGACGTATTTCCGGTAACTTTGCCAGAGCCGCCTCTTTACCGTAGGCAATCAAAGAATCGTAATCGGTAAAACTTGAAACCCCCAGCCCTTTCAAATCCGGATGTATATAAATATTTACTTTCTTGAGATTTTCCTGCCGGACAATATTGGAATAGTAAAATACAGCATCTTCCATCACCGACAGCAAATTGGGCGGTACATCCGGATTTTTTTTCTGATGCCCTACATCTACCCCTATGATAATGTCAGCACCTGCATCCAATACATGTCTGACGGGAAAATTATCTACCACACCTCCGTCTACCATTCTGCTGCCATCGACCACAACCGGCTCAAAAATCGAAGGTATGGACATACTGGCACGCATAGCATCGGCAAGATCGCCCTGCCGAAAAACGATCTCTTTGTTATTATCCAGATCCAACGCTACACACAAATACGGTATGGGAAGTTTGTTGAAATCACGGATTCGATACACAGGTGCTGCCAAAGCGTGGAGCAAATTTTCTATATGCTGCCCACGTATTAAACCGGCAGGAAGTTTGATTCCCTTGTTATTGAAAGGAAAGGACACCATAAACCGATCCCGGTCTTTTTTTTCGGTAATAGACAAATCCGCCCTTCGGATAAAATCAGATAACAAATAACTCCAATCCTGTTCCTTTAAAAAAGATATAAGGGTATCCACCGGAATTCCCGAAGCTACCAGCCCCCCCACAATAGCTCCCATACTGGTGCCTCCGATGATGTCAAAGGGAATACCTTCTTCCTGTAACACTTTCATCACTCCAAGATGCGCAAATCCCTTGGCGCCGCCACCGCTAAGCACAAGCCCGATTTTAGGAGAATGGCTGACCGTTCCCTTCTGGGCAAAAACGGACACAACAGAGAACGATACAAGCAATAAAAAGTGGAAAATGAATTTTGTTCTTGCCATATTCCCTGAATGAAAAATCAAAAATAAGCATTTCATCCTAAATCGCGGATACATTAAAAAACTTCTTACCAGGATATGTCCTGAAAATGATTTAAACCCGGAGACAATCAACTCCATAATGTATTATATTTGATCATGATTTAAATTTTTAAAATGATAAGATCAATGACCCCCATGAGTTGCATAATTGAGCGGATGCCCCCCGCTATGCTGAAACCGTGAAGAAACTCCGGATATTCCTGCATAAACATCATCCGCATCCTTTCACCGGAGGCATAGCCCTGCACGATACGAAAAAACGTTTCTGTGATTGAAATGAGTATGATGTTTTAGCGCTCTATGGTGCCGGTTATTCTGCGGTCATTGCCTGAAAAAATAAATACTATGAAAACATTTTTCTTTTTGATAGCGGTAATCTTCACTTTTATTACATTTTCTTCCTGTACTAGTGAGAAGAACCCGGTTGACAAACGCCCTAACATCATTTTCATCATCGGGGATGATGTGGGCTGGAACGATCTGGGTTGTTATGGCAACAAAGGGATCAAAACACCCAACCTGGACCAACTGTCCCGCGACGGGCTGCTTTTCGGCAATGCCTACCTGACTACCAGCTCATGCAGTCCCAGCCGCTGCAGCATCATCACAGGACGTTATCCGCACAATACGGGAGCGGCAGAACTGCATTCGCCGCTTCCTGCCAACCAGATCCTGTTTCCGGAGATCCTCCGGGCCCACGGCTATTATACGGCCCAGGCCGGCAAGTGGCATTTCGGACATACGGCCGGAAAGAGAAATAACGATACGACCGGGCTGGGACCTGCCGTCAGGGCCTTTGACCGTTTCTCCGTTTCCTGGAAAGATAATGGTGACGGCGGAGAGAACAGGTGGTTGCAGTTCCTGCGCGAACGTCCCGAAGACAAACCTTTCTTTATGTGGTTCGCTTCCTACGACTCCCACCGTCCCTGGGGCGCCGATACCTTTAAAATAACAAATACCCCCGGAAAAGTGTGGGTGCCGGCTTTCCTGTATGACGGTAAAAGGACACGCAGGGACCTTGCATCTTATTACAATGAGATCACCCGCCTTGATTATTATGTGGGCCGGGTGATGGAGGAGCTGAAAAAACAAGGGATCGCTAAGAACACCATCCTGATCTTCACCTCCGACAACGGCCGTCCTTTCCCCCGCTGCAAAACGCGGATGTACGACAGCGGAATAAAAACGCCGTTGCTCATCCGGTGGCCCGGTCATATCGCTGCCGGAAGCACGATAGACGCGATGGTGAGCATCATCGACCTGGCACCCACCCTGCTCGAGGTGGCAGGGATACAACCCGGCCCCACTTTTCAGGGACACAGTTTCGCCTCTCTCTTTACCCATCCGGATAAAGAATTCCGGCAATATACTTTCTCGGAACACAACTGGCATGACTACGAGGCCTGTGAACGCCAGGTGCGTACCAAGGATTTTCTTTACCTGATCAATAAAAGACCGCAATTCGATGCCTGGGGACCTGCCGATGCTGTCGCCAGCCCTTCCATGAAAGAATTATACCAGGCATGGCTAGACGGAAATACCGATAAACTGCAGGAAGATGTGTTCAAAAAACCCAGGCCGGCAGAAGAACTGTATGATTGTGTCAATGATCCCTTTCAGTTTTACGATCTGGCCGATGACCCGCGTTTTGAAAAACAAAAGGAAGATATGAAAAAAGTACTGGAACGATGGATGCAGGAAACAGGGGAGACCTGCCCGGAACATATCACACCCGATCATTTTGACCGCAAAACAGGTAAGAGAATACTGAAAGGTTTCCATTGGGGCGAGATGCCCGGCAGATCCGGAGGAGCGGATACCATCACCCGGCCGGGTCCGTTTTAAAGGCAGAAGGAAGAAGAAAGGATGAAGGATGATCGTCGAACGTTGAACGATGAATGAGGGGAAAAGAAAATAAAATAAAGGCAAAAGTAATAAGGAAGAAATAGCACAGAGCTCAGGGCACATGATACCGCCATTCAATTATTTATGCATTCATGCATTCACTCATTCCATCATTTACTCATTCTATCATTCATTGTTTCATCTAATGAAACCAATAGGATAATTTCAATACCAGTGCCCTGTTTTTGGGTGTTAATCCGTCAGGATAGGAATTATCGGTGTAAACAATAAACAGATCGGATACAGGTGCATACCGCCATTGAAACCGGATATTGACATTTATGTTGTCAATCTGGTTATTATACTGAACAAAGGTCGACAGGAATAGCTTATCCGTAAAGGTTAGATCCAGTTTCGGTCCCACAAGGATAAGATCAGCGCTGCTATAGGGTTCCGGTAAGGTTATCCGGTTATAGGCCAGGTCCATGGTAAGGTTCGCAAAAGGCTGGACCCTGTATGAAAACTGACTCTCAAAACCTGTACGGTGCCCGTTGTAATACTCCCCGGCGATCACGGATACGCTGAAATTGAAAAGTCTGCGCACATCGGAAAGATAGGAAAAACCGGCTTCCTGCCAGTGATAATCGGAACCTGAAGACAGGGGGACACCTCCTGTATGTGTTGGATCGTAATTCTGCAGCAGAAGAATATAGTTGTCGGACAGATCGAACTTAAGCTTGCTTCTGTTTAGCCATTCCAGCCCGTAACCCACTTCTGTCCTCGAGTCGTTAATATGAAAATCGGTTGAAAAGAACAGGTCGGATTTCAGAAAAGGACCATGGTTGGCCAGATGACGGGAAGAAGGATAAAACTTGTACTGAATACCCGGTGTAAGCTCCTGAAAACCGGTGCGGGGAACATATCCCGTTTCAGCCATGAAATTCTGGCCGACCCAGGCGTGTTCCATGGTCGCCTGAACTTTGCCGTTATCGTACATGAGTTTTTCTGCCAGTGAAAAAGCATGATGATGAATGCCGGGAGAAAAAGCCTGATGATAAAAAAACTTGCCGGTCCAGCGGCTGTCACTGCTGGCCAGGTTGTATTCGATCCCGGCCACACGGTTGTAACGCAGGGAAGAGGGATCTTCCGCGGACAAGGTGCCGGTAGCTTGTTTGTTTACCAGGAAGAAACTGATGTTTGAGCGTCTGAAGACTTTTCTCTGAAATACGGCCACGGCAAAATTGGCCGCGGGAATCGTATCCCGGCTGCCGGTCTGCATATCCATGACGCCTGTCCTCCAGTTTTTTCCTATCTGCCCGCTAAGACGGGCGCCCGCCCATACGGGGGTGGCCAAACCGATACGCCTTGAAAAGAAAGGCCGCAGACGCTCTCTTCCTATACTGGCAAAAAGATCACTGTTTTCCTGGAAAAATTTTCTTTTCTCCGGAAAAAACAATTCGTAACGGTCCAGGTTGATTACCTGCCTGTCGACTTCCACCTGTGAATAATCGGGGTGTATGGTGATATCCAGGTTCATAGAGGTAGAAGGGGTGATCTTGGCATCCAGCCCGCCCCCAAAATCATAGGCTCCCGCATTTCCCCCCTCCATGTCGTGAGAATAACGACCAATCACAGATGGGATCAGGGAGTAACGCAGTCCCAGATCCGGCGGAGGGGTGTCCCACAAGAGTGTCCCTGCAAAAGCCAGGTTGGCGGTCTGAAATTGCCGGGGCACCGGCGCCCAGGACGATTTTTCCGCGGTTTTCAAATCCAGCCGGCTGAAATTAATTCCCCATTCCTTTACTCCGACTTTATATCTTATGCTGCGGAACGGAATGGCAAACTCAGCTACCCACCGGTCAGGAGAACTTCTTACTGCAGATCTCCACTTACAGTCCCACTCCAGCGTGACATATCCCCCGTTGGCCTGAATCCCTTCCCATTGCACCCCCGCAGCGGAAATCCCAAAAGCAAAACCGTTGGTCTGATCATTGTAGGTATCCATAAAGACAATGAAGTTGTCGTTTTTGGGAAAGGAAAAATCCCTTCTTAAGGATTCCACAGGCCTTTTTCCCGGTAACGTGTCATGACAAATGACGGCCAGATACAGATACTTATCGTCATGTGACAACATGACCTCCGTTTGCGACTTTGCATATCCCGTATCCATGGGCAATACCCGGTGAAAATGATCCACCCTCTGCGCAGATTGCCAGGCAGGATCATCTAATAACCCGTCGATAATTACGGGCTTGTCGGTCGTATGAATGGAAATCTTATACCTGTTCCGGTTAATGACTTTTACATTCTGGCCGGATACCTTGCAGGGAGATAATAATGCTATAAAAACTATGCTTATTATTAAAAAATAGCGCTTTGAACCAATACTGATCATCATATGTTTTTAATTTGGCTTACATTCCTGTATGTAAATCTTTCACTCCTTTTTTAACGCTTGTCATGCATGAGTCTCCCGGCCACAATGTTCCATTTTAATCCTGCTCCCGGGTTGGTAACCGAAATTTCAAAAGGATGGTCTATTCTTTCTTCGATCCGGGATAAAATTTCACGGCCTTTTTCAAAATCATATACGGATATCACCAAATGACCGTTTTCTGCCAACATCCGGTTACATTGCTGCAGAAAGAGCTCCGTTTCCATGTAATAGACCATCTCATTGGCAATGATAACATCGAACTTTTCTTCCGGTCGGTATTCTTCAAACCGGACATTCAGAAATCTGTCCCGCATGTTGGGTAACTTATTCTGTGCCAGATTGATGGCTTTTTCCGCAATGTCTATTCCGGTGTAACGGAACGAAGAGGCGTTAAGCAACTCCCCGAAAATACCGGTACCGCATCCTGCATCCAGTACGTTTCCCTGCCTGATGACCCTGGTGATATATTCGACGATAACGCCGTGCCGGCCGATTTCGTTCCGGCTATCTAGAAGCTCCCGGTAGGTATTTTCATACCGTTCTTCCCAGAATGCTTTCAACGCTTCCGTTTTCCGGTAAATAGGCCTGATCTTTCTCATCTCAAAATGGATGATCCTGTCGGGATCTCTTTTCTTCATGCCATATAAAATTTCGTAAAAATAAACAGAATTTTATGATATCCTGCCTTTCAGACCAAATCTACCGGCCCGTCCGGACAAATATCCTGGCAACTAAACAAAAGCGTTTTCTTTTACAAACTATTGGGAAAAATGTATTTTCCGGATCAAAATACCCCGGGCAAAGCCTGTTCGGAAGTGTCGCAATAGAGACCGGAGAAAAAACTAAAGCCTACCCGGTTGGTGTCAATTTTGCGTTTCAGGTCCAGCAGATATCTTAACCCTAGATGTCTTTTTGTTTTATGTACAGGATCAGGAATCATAATTTAAAGCCAGGATCCCGGATCACAAAATCGTACAACTTTTAGCATCCTTGTTCACCTCTTATTTTTCCAGTCGGAGATGATGATCCGGTCGCCGTACATGTGGATCTTCAGTTTCTGTCGGGCCCTCCACTTTAATTTCTGAACAAATTCTTTGGGGAGGGTTACAGCATAGCTTTTTCCGCCCGATACTTTCGTCAGACTTCGTATGTGTCTGTCTGATAATTTTCTGCGTGACATAGTCGTAGAATTAATAACGTTATTAATGACAGCATTAAAGCCGTGACAATGGAAGGGTATGCCCTTTCAAATGCCGGAGATGTTTTGGTAAAAATACATTATAAAATGGAATTTCCTGTCTTGGGCAAGCTAAGGCATCAATAGAGCTTATTAAAAATAAAACATATGTTAGATTATCAAATAGTTAATGACACAAAATCAAGGTAGTCTGGGTTTACTCGTTTAAAAGTGAAAAATAAAAAAATACATGAAATAATTTCACAGACAGGTAAAAAAGTTCAAAGGGAATAAGATTTACCAGTTTCCGGATGTCGGAATCTGGGTGCTGCTTGTTTGTGTTTATTTATTGGTATTTTTATTTTTTCATTTTTGCTTTGTATTCTTTTGGAGATATACCGAAAACTGATTTGAATGCAGTGGAAAAATTGGCCGGGGATTGCCATCCTGTTTCATAGGCAACTTCCGAAATATTAAGGGAACCGGTTCTTAACAATTGGGCCGCCTTTTTTAAGCGGACCTGCCGGATATATTCGTTGGGGGATAATCCGGTGAGTGATTTGATCTTCCGGTATAAATGGGTGCGGCTGAGGCCCAGCTCTTTTCCCAGGTTTTCAACACTGAAGTCCTCATTATCCAGATTATCCGTGATGATCTTTGTTGCGTTGTCGATCAGCACCTTATCCTGTGTCAGGATCCCAATGGATTCTATCCCCTCCTGGTCCAAAGCCGTGAAATATTCCTTAATGTGTTGCCTGGTCTTTAACAGATTAGAGATGGCCGTTGTGAGCTGCCCAGGTACAAATGGCTTGGCTATATATGAATCCGCTCCGTATTTATACCCCTCGGTCACGCTATCTACATCATCTTTAGCAGTGAGGAGAAGTACCATGATGTGGCTTGTTTTAATATTGGATTTTATTTTCTTGCACATCTCTGTCCCGTTTAATTTGGGCATCATTACATCACTGACGATCAGATCATAATCATTATTCATGGCCATCTCCAAACCTGCCTGGCCATCTTTTGCTTCTTCGATCCGGTAATAGTCTTTTAAAATTGACCTTACATAATCCCTGAGCTCATCATTATCATCCACGATCAGAATACGGGGGGCTTCATCCGGCAGTTTCGCATGCTCCTTTTTGTCAGCATGTGATGATGGAATGGTTCTTTCTGTTTCAATTACGAATGGTTGTTCCCTATCCGTTTTTCCTTTTGGAACAGGACCGATATCGTAAGGCAAAGTTATGGTCACGGTAGTCCCTTCCGAAACAATACTGTCCAAATACAAGTTACCTCCTTGAAGCTCGATCAGTTTTTTTGAATAGGCAAGGCCAATACCCGAACCGCGTATTTCAAGATCATCGCCGGTATTTTCTGCATCGGTGTTAAAGCGGTTGAATATCTTTTTTACCTTTTCTTTTGTCATGCCGGAGCCTGTATCAGAAAGTGTCAGCAACACATTCTTTTTTTTATCATCTAGGTCAATGCCTATACTGATACTTCCACCTTTCCCGGTATGTTTGAAGGCATTTGACAAAATGTTGTTTAAAACTTTCTCAATTTTATCAACATCATAGTTAAGTATAAGTTGTTTATGATCGGTTACCAGGCTATACCGGATCTCTTGTTTAACTGCAAGTTCATTGAACAGATTCATCGTTTTCCTGACGGTATGCACAAGGTCGTTTTTTGTTTTATTCAGCGGGAGTACATCCTGTTCCATTTTTCTGAAATCAATAAGCTGGTTTATTAATTTCAGAAGCCTGTGGGAATTTTCATGTACTTGCGAGAGTTTCTGTTTTATTTTTGAATTTCCGTGTTGCTCGGATATCATTTGTTCAATATATCCAATGATCAGGGTAAGAGGGGTTTTAAATTCGTGTGAGATATTGGTAAAGAACCGGAGCTTCATCTGAGTTAACTCCTTTTGCTTTTCCTTTTCTATCCTCTCTATTTCAATGGCATGTTTCATTTTTTCCGTATGACGAATCTGCGATATGAGGGCATAAATGATCAACAGGATTAATGCAACATATATAAGAAATGCCCACCACGTGGCCCAGGGTGGCTTGTTTATGATAAATGTAAACTCAGCCCCTTTTTTATCCCATATATTATCATTATTTGATGCGATTACCTTAAAAATGTAATGACCGGAAGGAAGCTTTGTATAGGTAACCTGTCTTTGTTCCTTGACATAATGATACTTGTCATCCAGGCCCTGTAACATATAGGCATAGTTGCTTTTCTTTGCCAGGGAATAATTGAGTGCGGTATATCTGAAACTTATGGTATTTTGGTTGTATTTTAACTTTATGTTTTTCCCTGTTCTCAGCGCTTCCAGTATTGAAGTACCTTTGGTATCTTTACCTACAGTGCTGTTATTAACCGAGATATCTTCTATTTTCACCGGATAGGTAATGTAACTATCCTGTATTTCATCAGGATCAAAAACGACAATGCCACTGGTACCCCCAAAGTATTGTATATTATTATCAGGATCAACAAAATTTGAATTATAATGAAACTCATCCACATTCATTCCGTCACTCCAGTAATAATTCTTGAAATCATGCAGGTTGTAATTGAACCTGCAGAGACCATGATTGGTTCCTATCCAGAGCCGGCCTTTATCATCTTCCTGAATAGAACATATATCATTTGACGGAAGCCCCTCTTGTACCGTGAAGTGCTGAAATATGTCTTTTTCAGGGAGATAAAGATACAGACCGTTAAACTCTGTCCCCACCCACATTCTGTTTCTTTTGTCTCTGAAAAGGGTCACGATTTTGTTTCCGGGAATATGGTAATTTAATTTTCCTTCCGTTTCAAATTTTGTGACTTTACCATTATGAAGGATACGAAACAGGCCTGTTGCATAGCTGGCAACCCAGATATTGCCACTGCTATCCCCAACCATATCCAGTACATTGGGAATCGAGGTGTTATCATATTTCTTTTCCGTAAAAGTATTTGACTTCCGGTCAAATACCAATATTCCGTCATTTGTGCCAATCCACACTGTGTCCCGACCGGAAAACAAAATGGTTGTAATAGCTGAATTATTTATGTCTGGATTAGTTTTATATCTTGTTACCATTTTACCGGTAGGATTAAATGTTATCAGTAAACCGTCATTGGTGCCTATCCAGATATCTCCGTTTACCTCTCCCTTTATTGTTCTTATAATCTTACTTTTGAGAAAACCCAGACCGGGGAACATACGCTCAATATCAACCAAATGGTTATTGTTGTCAATTATGATCAGGCCTTTGTCCCATGTTCCCAGGTAGAGTAAACCACTGCGGCTTTTATATATAGCCGTAATATTCTTGCTTAAATTCTCGATCAGATCCGTGAGGGTTCTGTCCGGATTGAAATGTTTGTTGTTGTAATAGTACACGTTCACACCTCTTGAGAAAGTCCCGAACCATAAATTCTTCTGATCGTCCAGTAACCCGCAAGTGATAATGTTCCCTACGAAAGAAGTAGGATCGACAGGATCGTTTTTGAAATGGTAAAATCTATGGCCGCCCTTATTATAAAGGAAAAGTCCCTCTCCACCCATCCACAGGTTCTTATGGTAATCCCGTAAGATGAAATTCAGACTCGCATTCCGGCCGGGTGCATTTTTACTCCTTATCCATTCGACCTTCTTCTCTTTTTTATTTAAGTTGAACAAGCCTTTGTCGGTAGCCAGCCACAAATTGTCATTGTCAAATGGAAAAAATTGATGTATAACAGCCGGGGAAATATTTCCCTCAGAATGCCAGGGATAAGGGATGATCCGGTCATCCGTCGTGTCATAGCAATAGAGTAATTGATCATTTTGAACAGCAATAAAAAATATCCCGGACTTATCCCGGAAAAAAGAGGAAACATCACCGGGCAGATCATCCGGTGAATTGATATCTTTAAATGACACTGCTTTTTTCGTATTAATATTTATCCTTGTTATTCCCCGTAAATGCGTTACCAGTATTTCGTCTCCGGAAAATATTGTAATATCATAAACGTTTGGTACTTCCACCTCATCATTTGACCGGGGAAGCAACCCAACATAGTGGAAGGTATTGTCTGACCTGTTGTAATAATGCAACCCGCCTCCTGTAGTCCCGATCCACAGGGTATGATTGATATCTTCAAAAAGAGAAGAGATCTGATGGTAACGCAGGGATAAGGTATCCCCGGGCCGGGACTTGAATATTTTAAATTCATACCCATTGTACCTGCACAAGCCTCGTTTGGTACCAAACCAGAGATATCCCTCATGATCCTGAAGCATACAATCTACCCGGTTGTTTGCCAGACCGTCTTTTATAGTAATATGATGGAATGCTATATTTTCCGCAGGCAATTCAGCGTTTTGAGCACAAAGGGGAACACTGAAAAACAGAATAAAAATGGACAATGTTATTGAATGGTATGTAATCATCTTTATTTTCATTCAATTGGAGCTGTAATTCCTGATTGGATCGTTCCGGTTTTTTTTGATTACTACAAAATTAAAAAATAAAAACCTTTTTGATGTTTTAAAGAAAAAATGGAACATGGGCAAAACTATTTGGATAGATACAATATCATGTCTCCGTCGGGCTTATTTAATTTTATCAAAAATTTTGCAATGAAAATTGAGAAAAAATACGGATTTTATTTTGTTGCATTAGTAATACTGTTGGTATTGATCCTGTTGTATCCCGTTTATGGCATGATTGATAAAAAGAGCCGCCGGACAAAGGATAAAATAACGGTGGTGTCCTATTATTTTCCCGATTATCATGTGGACAAGCGAAATGTGGCTATTCATGGCAAAGGATGGACGGAATGGGAACTTTTAAAAGAAGCGGTACCAAGATTTCCGGGTCAGTACCAGCCCAAAGTGCCGGCATGGGGCTATACGGATGAAGCGGATCCCGTACAAATGGCACAAAAGATAGCAGCAGCAGTCGATAATGGCATTGATGTGTTTTTGTTCGACTGGTACATGTACAATGATGGTCCTTTTTTGAACGGGGCGGTGGATGATGGTTTTCTAAAGGCAAAAAACCGCCAGAAGCTTAAGTTCGCTTTCATGTGGGCCAACCATGATTGGATCGATATACACCCTTATAAGATAGGAAGACCCAAAAAATTGCTTTTCCCCGGAAAAGTGACTCCGGAACGGTACGATGAGATCTGCGATCTGCTGATCAAAAAATATTTTAAACAACCCAACTACTGGAAAATAGACGGGAAACCCTATTTCTCGATCTATGATATCAACAATTTTATTCAGAGTTTTGGAAGTATAGAGGCTACCAAAAAGGCAATGGACCGGTTTAATAAAAAAGCCATTGCCGCAGGTTTCACGGGAGTACACTGGAACCTCGTTTCGTGGGAAAAGGCTATTCTACCATCGGAAAAAACGCCCATGGACAACAGGGAAATGGTTAAGAAACTCGGATTTAATTCGGTTACCTCTTATGTGTGGGTCCATTATGTAAGCCTTCCCGATACCATCACCGACTACAACTGGGTACGTGATAAATATTTTACCTATTGGGATAAGGCAAGAAAAGAATTTGATGTTCCTTATTATCCGAATGTATCCATGGGCTGGGACCCGACCCCGAGGTGTGATCCTGGTACGAAATGGGAAAATGTAGGTTATCCGTGTATGAACATCATTGGAAACAATACACCGGAGAACTTCAGAACAGCACTGCAAATGACAAAAGACAAACTGTTATCCGAACCCGATGGTCACAGAATAGTGACGATCAATTGCTGGAATGAATGGACCGAAGGCAGTTATCTTGAACCAGATAAAAAGAATGGTATGAAATATCTGAAAGCGATCCTGGAAGTATTTAAATAGAAGGAACAATATCATTGACTTAACTAATTTGTTATGAAAAAAGCTGTAGCAATGGAACAATGTCTAATGAAGTCCATGTTGAAATTTGCGGGCATTATGCTCAGATTGGGGCTGGTCTTATTATTTTTTATAATGGCCGGTTCTGTTTATGCCCGACAACAGGCTGTAACCCTTACGGGGAAAGTTACGGATACAGATGGCAAAGCGTTGCCCGGTGTTTCCATTTTAATAAAAGGGACGACGCAGGGTACAGCGACGGATATTGATGGAAAATATTCCATTCATGTTAAAACCGGTCAAACGCTCGTCTTTTCATTCATTGGGTATAAGACACAGGAAGTTGTGTATAATGGCCAGAAGACCCTAAACCTCGTGCTTAAGGAGGAGACCACGACGCTTGGTGAGGTAGTGGCGGTAGGATATACCACGCAAAGAAAAGCTACGATAAGTGGGTCTGTGGCAACCGTTAAGTCGGAAAAACTGGCTGTTGCTCCCATAGCCAGTGCAAGCAATTCTTTGGCAGGAAAATTACCCGGACTGATCTCTTTACAATCCAGCGGGCAGCCGGGATATGACCAGGCTTCATTAAGCATACGTGGTTTTGGCAATGCCCTGGTGATCGTAGATGGGGTGGAATCGGATTTTAATAATATCGATGTAGGTGAGATTGAATCCGTTACTATTCTTAAAGATGCCTCAGCTTCTATTTACGGATCCCGGGCCGGCAATGGTGTGATCCTGGTTACAACCAAACGGGGTGCGAATGAGAAACCAACGATCAATTTAAATATGTCTTACACGTTGCAGGGGATCACAATGATGCCAAAACCTGCCAGTGCCGGGCAATTTGCTGAAATGAAAGCCGAAGCCTGGCTTCAGTCAGGGAAACCACCGGATCAGGTACCTTACACCGAAGAAGAAATACAAAAATATTATGACGGAACGGATCCGTTATATCCTAATACCGATTGGTATGATTATCTGATCAGGGATTGGGCTCCCCAGCAAAATTACAGTATGTCGGTAAGGGGTGGAAGTAACCGTATCAAATATTATGGATATGTGGGTTACCTGAACCAGGAAACCATCTGGAAGAGGAATGGTGGAAATTATGGCAGATATAACTTTCAGTCTAATCTGGATGCCAGGATCACGGATAATTTAAAATTACGGTTTGATATGACCTACATCTACGAAAACCGCGCTTTCCCGTGGCGTCCGCAAAACAGTGACGTCTGGCAGGATTTCTGGAATACATGGCCTATCTATCCGGCCACGCTGCCGGATCAGACAAAAATTTCTTACGCCGACGGTGCAGGAACAGGAGGAGCACATGTTACTACAAACAGAGCCATTTCAGGATACAGTGATACCAAGACACATAACCTGAAAGGTACGATTTCACTGAATTATTCCTTTGATAAGTTCATGAAGGGATTATCAGCAAAAGCTTTTGTAAACGGGGTACAGAGCTTTACAGGGAACAAACACTTTACCAAACCGGTGGATTTTTATACGTATGATCCCGAAAGTGATACTTATACGTTGGCCGGTTCGTTGGGGAAGAAAGCTTCCATGACGCAGCGCAGGGGTCAGAGCAGAGTTATTACCGGGCAATTTTCCATGATGTATGATAACCAGATCGCTCCCAATCATCATCTGACTGCCCTTGCCCTGTATGAGGTTATCGATTATTATTCCGATTATATTTCCGTTTACAGGAGGGATTTCCTCACACCATCCATTGATCAGCTATTTGCCGGAAGTACGGAGGGCATGACAAATTATGGTGCTGCCAGTGAGATGGGTAGGAAAAGTTATGTGGGCAGGATCAATTACTCCTATAAAAACAGATATTTAGTGGAAACCATCTTAAGAGCCGATGCTTCTGCCAAATTCCCGCCATCCAGAAGATGGGGCTATTTCCCCAGCGTTTCGGTGGGCTGGAGATTATCAGAAGAGCCTTTTATGCAAAAACTTGATAAACTCGATAATCTGAAGATGAGACTCAGTTACGGACGATCCGGTAATGACGGAGTGGGTAATTTCCAATACCTCAGCGGGTATAAACTGGGTCATTTGTATATCCTGAATAACCAGGTACTGCAGGGACTTGTTTCGACAGGCCTGCCCAATCCCGACCTTACATGGGAAAATATTTCTGTTTACAATGCAGGCCTGGATTTCTCATTCTTCAATAAACAAATTTATGGTTCGGGAGATGTGTTTTATCGTATCCGTGAAGGCATTCCGGCTACAAGGATCACTTCATTACCCTCTTCATTTGGCGCAAGCCTCCCTCCTGAAAACATCAACAGTCTGAATAACAGAGGATTCGAATTTCAGTTAGGAACATCCGGAAACACCCATGGGCTCACTTATGATATCAATGGTCAACTCTCCTGGTCTAGAGCCCAATGGATGCATTATGAGGAACCAGAATATGATGATCCGGATCAGAAAAGAATTTATAAAAACTCAGGAAGGTGGACCGACCGGCAGTACGGGTATATCTCCGATGGACTGTTTACCAGCCAGGAAGAGATCGATGCATTGGACTTTGACCAGGATCAGCAGGGAAATATCAGTTTAAGGCCGGGTGATATTCGTTACGTAGATGTAAATAAAGATGGCATACTGGACTGGAAAGACCAGGTGGAGATTGGTAAAGGTGTAGTTCCACATTGGATGGTGGGTTTCAATGTGAGTTTAAGTTACCGGAATTTTGATCTTTATACTCTGTTCCAGGGAGCGTTCGGATATTATAATTATGTTACGTTACTCCATGGAAACGTTCCTCCCGCAATCATGTATGATTTGAGATGGACAGAAGAAAACAATGATCCCCATGCTTCTGTCCCACGGTTGGGAGGCGCTGCTACAAATAATCTGGTTTCGGATTTCTACTATAAAAAAGCAGGTTATATGAGATTGAAAAATATGTCGCTGGGATATAACCTTCCCAAACACTGGTTGGAGAGTGCCAATATTGAGAAAGTAAGGATCTATTTCTCAGGGGTAAATCTGCTGACTTTTGATAAACTCAGAAAATATCATATTGACCCTGAGTCCCCTTCGGGCAGGGCAGGATATTATTATCCGCAACAGCGGACCCTTTCGTTTGGAATTGACATGTCTTTCTAGCAACTATTAAAAAAACAATCATGAAATATATAAAATATCTTTTCCTGATCGCGTTAATCCCGGTTTTTACATCCTGTATGAAAGAGGTGTTGGATAAGAAACCATTGGATATTATTTCTGATGAAGATGTCTGGAACGACCAAAATCTCACCGAAGCTTATCTGGCAGAATGTTATGCTACAACTTATGTTTTTCAAAATGTCAGAACAGATAATTCGTGGGCAAATCTCTGGTGGGGTGATGCCGGGGTGGGGCCGATGACCATAAACAATGTCAGCGATGAATCAAAAGGTGTCTGGGCGGATTTCCCTGCTGATGGTTACTGGTACAAACTGGGCCTTCTGAAAATTGATGGAGGGTTATTGGAATGGTGGGATCATGCTTACAGTGTTATCCGGAAATTGAATGTCTTGATACAAAAGATGCCTTCCACTCCTTTTAAAGATGATGTTAAAAAACAATATCTGGCTGAAGCCAGATGGTTAAGGGCTTACAACTACTTTGAAATGGTAAAACGCTACGGCGGAGT
>JANTHB010000029.1 GCA_024762655.1 Bacteroidales bacterium | reverse complement strand
AGAATTCTTTTTCCCCAATAATTTTTTTGTGCTTATGGGCTTCCCGAATATCCTAAACTTATTTAGGTATAGAAATGCTACCCGTGAAACCTCAAATAAATAAGGAATATGAATTAAATAGTACTTATTTATCCTTCTTTTCCTGGTAAAACAATTGATGAAACGTAAAAGATATAATAGGGACCATCTTAACCTCGTATTTACAGACTTAGTTTCAAGATTTGAATCAACATCAAACTCAAACTCACTAACGATCGAGTTAATAATTTTATGCGGATTACCGGCAAAATCCTCGTACAAGTATACAAAGACATTGTTTTCTCCGAAAAGATAGAAATAATAATCAATTATTTTATCATAGGAATAATTAGAAAAGAATTCTTCCATTCTATAAGTATCTTTTTTCTCACGAAATAAATATCTTCGAATACCGTAATTCCCACCAGCCTTAATATATTGAGAATATTTTGATGCAAATAGTTCTAATTGGTTTCGAATTAAAATCACAACTTTTGCTTCAGGAAAAACTGATTTTAATCGATTTGCATTTTCTTTTATCAGGAAGCCCTTTTTTTGTAGGTCTACCAATATTCTTTCTTCGCAGATAACAATTCTTTCACCATATTTTTGAAGAAAAAATAATCTGGTTTTTAATGGTTCAAAATTGAAAACATTTATGTCCAAAATTTTTTCTGCCACGTCGTTCCGTGAAACATAATAATAATTTCTAATATTGGGGTAAAACTTTTCCCTAAACCAAGTTGTTGCTGTTTTCGGATAACCAACATGAATTATTGGAAAGCACTTCGTATTTTCTTTCATTTTTTACGCTTCTAATTATAAGGGATAGTTATATTTTTTAATTGCAGTAATGTTGTATTTTTCTATCAATAGCCTATTTGATTGAGAAAAATAGTTGTGAATGAATATACGATCCTTATCGTTCAAAAGCATATTTGAAGAAATGATCTTTCCACCCATTTTTTGATTGAACCTGAAAAGCAGTTTTTTTGATAAAACATACCACCCCGGAATATGCATCAAATAATATTTGAAAACCATTCCCTCATTACTGAATAAATTAAATATCCGGGCTATTTTTCTTGTACGGTTTCTATAAGCATTATTTACCCAATCCATATTAATCTTCTCTATATCTAAATCTAACCCCAGGTCTTCGATAAATTTTTTAACAAACACTTTGCCCAAAGCATTAAAATCTTCATACAGGTATACTTTCACATTGGATTTTCCAAATAGGTCCAAATATAATTTGATTATATTATCATACTTAAAAAAATCAAATGAAAAAAGAAAAGAATCCCTCGGATCATCAAAACCCGGGTGATATAAGTAATTTTTTATACCATACGTTCCTCCATTTTTCACATACTGTAAATATGAAGAAACAATAATGTCATATTGATTGCGAATAAATAAAACAACCATAGCATTTGGAGAAAGTTCATATAACCTGTTTGCAAACTCTTTAATCATATAACCATTCAGCCCATAATTATGAACATTTCCACTAAACCCTTCAAAACTCATTATAAAGGGTGATTTTATTTCAGAAAGGACCTTGTCTTTATTATAGTTAAAAATATTTTTGCTATATACTAATTCTTTAATTGACGTACGAGAAACGAAGTACCGGTTTTTCACATAAGGGAATAATTCATTTTGAAACCAGGTGGTCCCTGTTTTTGGGTATCCGATATGTATAATGTTTTGTAACACTTAATAATTAGAATGTCAAAATCTGTTTTTCCCCCTATAAATACAAACCTTTTTTCTAAAACATGCAAAAATATACCCTAAGTAAAAAAAATTTTTTAACTTTCGGTAAATTAGTAATTGATTTACAAAAAAAATTAAATAATGAAAAAAGTTATAAACCTTTCTGCTTTTGGAGGGCTCATATTTTTCATTTTTGCGATATCCCCCACTTTTGCTCAAGAATGGTCTTGGTCATATAACTATTCAAGTAGCCTTGATGTTAAAGTCAATAAAATAAAGTATTACCCTCCGGACGATGCTTTTATTTCGTATACCTATTTCGAGGGAACCGTAACCATAGGAAGTGAAACTTTTACTTCTATGGGTAGTTCTGATATATTATTAACAAAGTTTTCCTCAGACGGTACAATAATCTGGAATAAGCAATTTGGTGGCCCCGGAAGTGATGTACCAAAGGATATATTTTTGAATAATAATGGGGATATACTCCTAACGGGGTCTATCACTGAAGGAGCCGTTTTTGATTCTTATACATTGCATTCATATAACAACAGCGAAGATGTTTTTATTGCAAAAGTTGATCAAAACGGAAATGTTTTATGGGCCAAGAATGTTGCTGAGGGCAATGGTTTAGACAGAGCTAATAGCATTACCTCCTCAATTGATGGCACAATCTATATTGTTGGCTTTTTTGAGGACTCATTAATGTTTGCTTCAGACACCCTTGTGGTTCAAAAAGCTACAGCTAATCCTTTTATTGCAAAATTCAATGAAACTGCTGATTACATTTCTTCAGGACATCTGGTTACATCCAGTGATAAAACAAAATTTAATAGTATCGCAATTGCCAATGACGGAACAGTAATGTTGTCCGGTTTTTATAGAGACTCTATGTTTCTTTCGACGGATACTTTGGTTAGTCAGGGGAAAGATGATATAGCATTTGTCAACATCGATCAGAACACATTCTCTGATATCTGGGTCCGTACCATTGGTGGTACAGGTTTTGACAGAGGATATAATGCAGTAACGGATCCTTTTAGTAATTACTATCTTATCGGTTATTTTAGCGGCACAGCATACGTTGATAGTACCGGTGCAGCCCTTTTTGACGGAACTCCTGTTATTTCTCATGGGGGATATGATATTCTTGTTGTTAAGTACAATAAAGACGGTAGATTATTAAACAAAACCACTATAGGGGATATTGGTAATGATATCGGGTACGAAGTCAGCATTAACCAAAATGTACTGGCATTCACCGGATACTTTTCCGGAACATTGATTTTTAACAATGATACCATTACAACAAACTCAACTTCCAACAATGATATTTTAATAGGAACCCTTACTACGCAAGGGGAAATAGTTAGTGCGTTATCAGCTCAAGGGGATGCGCACGATAGAGGGCAAGGTATTGCTATTGATGGAAAGGGAAACGGAGTTATTGGCGGATACTTTGAATCTACAAGTTTGAATATCGGCAATGATACATATTCAAATGCCGGGGGAAGAGACGGCTTCGTCGCCAAATACTCCATCCCCTTCAAAATCGCCATCACCGACCAACAGGACGTCTCCTGTAACGGAGGTTCTGACGGTTCTGCCACGGTGACCCCCTATTTCGGCACTTATCCTTACACCTACGAATGGAGTTATGATGACGGCTCGGCGGATTCGACCCTGACCAATGTGCCGGCAGGGGATTACGGCGTTAAGGTGACCGATGCTTTCAATAAAACCGATTCTGTTTATTTCACCATCACCCAGCCCGACCCCATCTACGTTAATGCTGTCGTGACAGATGTGTCGTGTGCAAACGGAAGCAACGGGGCTATAGACATTTCCGTCGCAGGAGGGACCCCCCCTTATACCTATTTATGGAGCACCTCCAACGGCTCCGGATTAGCACAGACCCAGGAAGACCAGACCGGCCTTACCGCCGGAGACTACACGCTGCGTGTCACCGATGATCACGGCTGTATCAAAGACACCACCATCAATGTTCCGGAACCCGATCCCATCACTTTTGGAGGATCTGTTGTTACGGACATCATTCGGCCCCCCGGAGCAAACGGGGCCATTGATCTGGTTGTCTCAGGAGGCACTCCTGATTTCACCTACTACTGGGAAGGACCTTCCGGTTTCAGTTCAACCAGTCAGGACCTCTCCAACCTGGACAATGGAGGAACTTACACTGTGACGGTTACCGACCATAACAGTTGTACGGCAGACACACAGTTTGTTGTAGAAGATAAGACTGCCTTGGTTGCTACGATTGATTCTATAAAAAATATTACCTGTTACGGGAACAGCGACGGTTATGCCCATGTGGCTGTCACCGGCGGCTCGGGCTCTTATACTTATCAATGGACCAATTCCATCGGAACTCCTATCGGATTAAATTCCCCGTCTCTCCGGGATGTTCCCGCCGGAACCTACTATGTTAATGTGACAGACAACCTTGACTCCAGAAGCACTTCCACTTCCGCTACAATATCCCAACCGGCTCAGGCGCTTACTATCGCCCTGACCAATGTGGAAAACATCACCTGCAAAGGAATGAATGACGGGAAAATAGATATCACCGTCTCTGGAGGATGGTTGCCTTACACTTTCTCCTGGACCGGTTCAGGAGGCTTCACAGCGAATACGGAAGATATTGCAGACCTGCCACCGGGTTACTACAATGTTACCATTTCCGACAACGGAGGTTGCGTGGAACAACAATTGAACATACAAATTACTGAGCCGGAGGCCCTTACCGTTACAATTCAGACCAATAACACGATTCTTTGTAACGGGGAACTCACCGGGGAGCTGGAGGCCATGCCCACAGGAGGCACAGACACCTATCATTATCTATGGGATGACCCCGGCCACCAAACCACTAAAAAGGCTTCTTTCCTGGAAGCCGGCACCTATACTGTTACCGTTACCGATGATAACGGATGTACCGCCGAGGCCACAGAGAGCCTGTCTCAACCCGACCCACTGGTTGTTACGGCTGTGGTCCAGGATGTTAGTTGTCCGGGACAACAGGATGGTTCGATCATTCTTACTGTTACCGGGGGTACCGTCCCTTACACCTACCTGTGGACACCCGGAAATATCACAACGAAAGACATTACGGGTATTTCCGGCGGGGATTACACGATAAATGTTACTGACAGCCATAACTGTACCTGGGATTCAACCTTTACCGTTACAGAGCCGGAAGCATTACTGATTGATTCGGTCTCCGTAACGGAAATCAGCGGATGTCCGGGCAGTACAAACGGAGCCCTCGTTATCCATGCTTCGGGAGGCACCAAGCCTTATGCCTATTCCACAGACGGAGGAACCACGTATCAGAGTGACAGTACTTTTACTGCTCTGGGTGCCGGCGATTATGATATTGCTGTCCTGGATGCCGGCGGTTGTAGTATTGCCGGGAACACTGTCACACTCAATGATCCTCCGGGTGTGGTAATTGATAATGTAAATATCACCCCTGTTTCCTGTCATGGTGAAGCAGACGGAGCCATTGTTATCCTTGCTTCAGGAGGGATAGAACCTTACTCCTATTCTATTGACGGAGGCACCACTTACCAGGCAGACAGCCTGTTCAGCAACCTGGGAGGAGGTAATTATGACATTGCCGTCCGGGACCCCAACGGTTGTGTTACCTTTGGCAGCACCGAACTCCTATCCGAACCCGATCCCATTACCCTCGGTGATCCTGCCATAGATCCTACCTGTCCGGGTGAGAGCCAGGGGTCGATTATGGTAACGGCTACCGGCGGTACCGGAGTACTTACGTTCCAATTATTAAATGATCAGGGGGCCCTTATCGACAGCAGTACAAATGCCGGAAACTTCACATCCCTGGATGTTGGAACATACACCATCACGGTAGATGACCAAAACCATTGCGGCCCCGTCTCGAAAGATGCCGAAGTCACCGAGGCGGATAATTGCGGGCTGGTCATCTATGATGCTTTCAGCCCCAACGGTGACGGCACCAACGAAGTCTGGAACATCCGGGGCATCCAGTCTTACCCCAACTGTGTGGTGAAAGTCTTTAACTCATGGGGGACGCAGGTATTCTCTTCGAAAGGATACACCCAGCCCTGGGACGGTACGCTTGACGGGAAATCGCTGCCTGCCGGTACCTATTATTATATTATAGACCTCGGCCCCGGCGAAAAGAAATATTCCGGAACCGTGAATATTATCAAATAATTTATGGTCATGCATATAAACTCCATTCCCATGAAAAAGATATTTATCCTCCTCATCCTTACGGTTTTTTCAACCACGGCTTTTACGCAACAGATACCTCTGAATGCCCAGTACCATTTTGATCTGTACCAGATCAACCCGGCGGCAGCAGGCAGTCAGGACTATATGCCTGTTTCTTTGAGTTTCCGTAAATTCTGGGTAGGCATCAATGGCACCCCTTCCGTGCAGGCCCTGAGCGGGCATGTCACCGTTGCCGACCGGATGGGCGTCGGGGTAAGGATATTTAATTATATGCAGGGACCTCTGCGTCAGACCGGTATGGAAGCCACATACGCTTATCATATCCCTTTAAGCGAAGAAGGACCGAAGCTCTCATTGGGACTATCACCGACATTTTACCAGTATTATCTGGATAAGTCTTCCCTTAACATGGAAGACCCCAATGACGCCGTGCTGCTCGGAGGGAATAAAAAAATTGTTCCGGATGCCAATTTCGGGGTTTTGTTGTATGATAACAAATATTTTCTGGGGATAAGTGTCTTCCAGCTCTTCCAGGGAAAAATCAACCTGGGGACCGAAGGGATCACCGAACAGCAAAAGAATGTCAGACATTATTACTTTAACGGCGGATACAATTTTGAGATCAGTGACAATGTCCTGCTGCAACCATCCGTATTGTTGAAATTTCTGGAAGCGGGGGTTTTTCAGGCGGATATCAATCTGCATTCCGTGCTCTTTAAAACCGTCAATTTCGGACTCTCCTACCGGACACAGGATGCTCTCAGCATCCAGGTGGGGTATCAGAACAAGAGTATACTCTTCGGTTATGCTTACGACATTGCCATGTCTGATTTGCGGACTCAGACCAGCGGATCGCATGAGATCATCTTCATTTATAAGTTGCCTAATTTTATTATGAAATAATAAACCCGGATACGCCCGGCCAGAGCATATCTGTTTTTTGGCCTTTTTGGCAGGGGCCACATATGACACGAATGGGCACGAATAGGTATTTTTCCGTACCACAGGATGGACATTTGCGTAATATTCATTAAGTTTATCCCGGTAGAATCAAAAGGGTTAAAACATGAATATTCTTGTATTAGGATCAGGAGGCCGGGAGCATACCCTGGCATGGAAAATAGCTCAGAGTCCACTTACTGACAATCTGTATATAGCCCCTGGAAATGCAGGGACCGCACAACTGGGAGAGAATATCCCCCTTAAGCCGGAAGATTTTCCGGCCGTTGAATCATTTATCCTTTCCCATGATATCCAGATGCTGGTAATAGGCCCCGAAGGTCCTTTGGTCAAAGGTATTTATGATTATTTCAGAAGTCAGTACCGGTTTTCCAATCTTTTTATCATCGGACCTTCGCGAGAGGGAGCTCTGCTGGAGGGAAGCAAAGCTTTTGCCAAGGATTTCATGCAGGAGAATGATATCCCTACCGCCCGTTATCAGAGTTTCACCGCTAAAGAGCTTAACAAAGCCAAAGAATTTCTTCATGAGCTGAAACCTCCTTATGTTCTGAAAGCTGACGGCCTGGCTGCAGGAAAAGGGGTCCTGATCCTGGATGATTACGAAGAAGCCGTAAAAAGGCTGAAAGAGATGTTTCACGGGAAATTCGGAGAGGCCGGGAAGACCGTGGTCATAGAAGAATTTTTAAGCGGCATTGAATGCTCCGTTTTCGTTCTTACTGACGGAGAATCCTATATGCTGCTGCCCGAAGCCAAAGACTACAAACGTATCGGCGAGGGAGACACCGGACTGAACACCGGTGGTATGGGCGCTGTTTCACCCGTACCCTTTGCCGACAGTGCCTTTATGGAAAAAGTGGAAGAAAGAATTATCGAGCCCACCATCAGCGGGTTGCAGGAGCGCAACATCATCTACAGGGGTTTTATTTATTTTGGCCTGATGAATGTCAAAGGAGACCCTTATGTTGTGGAATACAATGTACGTATGGGAGATCCGGAGGCAGAGGTGGTAATCCCCAGGCTCCATTCCGATATTGTTCCCCTTTTCCAGGCAGTTGCCACCAGGAACCTCTCTCAACAAGACATGCAAATCATCCCTGACACGGTCGCAACGGTTATGTTGGTATCCGGAGGCTATCCGGAAGCGTATAAAAAAGGGAAAAAGATCACTTTCCCGGACAAAATACCCGAGACTTCCGTGATTTTTCATGCCGGCACCAAAGAAAGGAACGGAGATGTTGTCACCAACGGCGGACGAGTCCTGGCGATCAGTTCGGTGGGAAAAGATCCTGGGGAAGCCTTGCGCCGCTCATACGAATTAGCCGAGAAAATAAACTTTGAAAAAAAATATTACAGAAAAGATATTGGTTTTGATTTAACCTGAGCTCATGTTAAAATCATTTCAGGGTTTCCAACCCAAACAGATCATTAATATAACACTGCTGGGCATCTTGTTCTGGCTTCCCGCTTTTCTTTTCCCGTTAAAATTCCCTTCGCCCATTCACCTGTACCCCTCTCCTGCTTTGCCAGTTATGGAGCCAATAGCCCGGCTGTCGGGTTTCACAGCCGCGGTGGTGTCGTTTCTTTTCTGGTTACTTACGGGTTACCTGCAGGTATTCATGAACACAAGACATTTCTATCTGAAATCCAGAACGTTATTGCCTCTTTTTTTCATCCTGACCCTCTCCACGCCGGTGCTGGGTTTTTTTGAACTCAACAACCTGAACCTGACCTTCCCCTTTTTATTGATCGCCCTGCATCAGGTATTCGGAACATACCGGAATAACAAAGTGGATTTTTCATACTTTTCAGCAGCTTTGTGGGTAGGGCTGGCCTCGCTGGTCTGCGTCAAGACTTCAGCGTTCCTCATTATTCTCTGGATTGCTTTATTTACGATACGTCCTTTTTATTTCCGCGAATGGTTTGCTTCACTTATCGGCTTTTTCACTCCCTGGTTCTTTTTGTTTGGGATTCATTTTCTCCGATCCGATGAGATCGCTTCACTGGGAACAAGTATCGTTAATGATTTCATGAATGTTTTTAATACTGCCAGCCTGGATACTATCCAGTGGGTTTTTCTTTCTTTTATGGGGGTTTTGCTTCTTATCAGTTCGGTTCAACTCTTGTTTACGATCCCAGGCTTAAAGATCAAGACCCGTAAGTTTTACGGCGTCCTTTTCTGGATTATTATTGTTTCAGTTGGCACCGTTATCCTCTTTTCTTCCATGTGGTTGTCTTTCATTCCGCTCTTTTCCTTGTTTTTCTCCGTAATCGTATCTTTCTATTTCCTGACGGATAAAGTCTCTCTAATGAAACGGATGCTGTTTGACCTGTATTTAGCAGGTATTCTTATTATTTTAATGGTGAGGGTTTTTTGACTTAAATCCCAAAAACAGTCCGGTTGGTCCGGATTTTATTATCATAAGAATTAGAGAATTCTTATTTTTTCACATAGGAAAGAATACTCACCGCCATACCGGGTTTTCCGTCCTTGAAAGAGATATATACGGTGTAAGGTCCTGATTTCTTACAAAAGAAATCTACGGAATTATAAATTTTCCCACTTTTTTTACTAAAGTTGGTAGCGATCATGCCCTTGGTGTCATAGATGCGGATAATTCCTTTTCCCGGATATTTTTCCGAGTTACATATGGTAAACCGGTAATGGATATTTTTGTGCAAGGCCAGTGTGTGTCGTGCCACCGGAGGATTATCCGGGCTGCTCGCTTTGGGCAGCTTTACCACATAATCCTTCAAATAAGTAGCATCACTCCCACTCTCCTGTACACATAGGTCCACCAATTTATCCGGGGAGGATTGTCCAAATGTTTTTTCCCCTGTCGAAAAAGAGATTAAAACAATCGAAAAAAGCAATACGCCAAATTTCATCGCTTTGTATTTTGAAGCATTTAGCAAGGCAAAAATAAAAAAAACATTCATTTTAACTCATTTTCAATCAAATAATTTTGATAAATACCGACATTTCATTTATTAACGATCCCGTTTCTCAGATCCTTTGTTTTGAGTATGATTTTCTGCAACAATTTTTCCGGATATTCAATCTTACTCTCTTCGTGTTGTATGACCATCAGTCTTCCGTCCTTTTCAACCGTCTCTGGCTCTCCGGGAATGACGGTTATAGAGACCTGCTGAAACAGATCCTGCAAAGGGATCAGTTGGGAAATCAGCTTTTTAACTTCTGTGTTATTCTTATAATGTCCCAGAAGGGTAAACAGGTCTTCCATAATGATTTTCTGTTCACCGATACGCTCTTTGAGCTCAGGGTGCGGATAGTCTTTTTGCACCTGGGTGGCGAGATACATCCCTTCCAGCCACAGTCCCGAGATGATTATGGCACTGACCTCTCCCCGTTGTTTACCCCGGAGATATTTGTCGATATCGTTAAAACTCCGTACAGCAAGAAACATCAGGGAGTCGAGATTATTTTTATTGGAAGAAAGTCTTTTCAACGTGTTGAAATCAAAAAATTGTCCGATCTTCAAATCCTCCGAAAGCTTTTTGATATTGGAAATATAATCCAGAATAGATGTATTCTGGCCATACATAGCCTGGTACCCCAGATCAGCTCCGTAAACCCCCAATGCAAATGCTTTCTGAATATCCGTATTAAAACCGGACAGATTCCCTGCAGGGTAAAGATACTGGTTGGAATACGGAACATTCAGTTTATTGAGCAAACCGGCAATTTCGACCGGCGAAGCCAGGTTATCAATAATATCCGCAGTGACTTCCTCTTCCAGCATTGCCGGTTTCTCTTCATTCAGTACAGAGTCGGGTATATCAAAACTCTCCTTTTTTTTATTCCCCGAACCACTGCTGTGGCAGGCTGTCATCACGATCAAGACGCTGACCAAAACGCTTAATAGAGACCTCATTTTCCTGATTGTTTAGTTTATTGGGATTTGAGCAAATAAATGTAGTTATAAAAATTAATAAAACAAATTATTTCAGCAGGAAATAACACCTGGAAGCAGAACCTGAACATTTTTCCCGTCCGAAGGCTCCCGGTCTGAAAGGATAAAAAGGCACGAGACAGAGGCAGTTTTTTTACCGGGTTAGCGTTCCCCTTTTCTTAGGGACATGTGGAATCTCTCCAAAGAACTCAATGGCAATCTTCAGAAGATCAAGGTACAAAATCAGGTAGAGCAAAAGTATCATAACCCAGACAACCAGGATATTAAACCAAAATGTTTCATAAAAACGTCCGGCGAAATATTTTTCTGGGGCAAAGAAATGCGAACGAATTCCCAGCCAATGGCTTGTATCCGGATCCTTATAAATCGGATTATATTTCTGAATCAGATGGTTTTTATATTCCAGGATACGGTTTCTCTCATACACTTTCTGCACAATATCCGCCAGGTTCTCGTTGTAATAATCATCTTTAAGCTTCTTATAAAGATCAGGGTTGGTTTCCAGCATGTACTCTATAATTTTTTGTCTTTTCCCGTTAGCTGCCAACATTTTCCCGTTATAATATTTTTCGAGCCGGTCAAAATAATTTTTCAGCTCAAACACGGTATTGGCAGTAAACTTCCCGGGGGCCAGTTCATCCACTTTGTCAAAATGGACCTGCGGGTTAACACTGTTCTCCTTTTCAATTTCATTTTTCAACAAGGGGAGTTTCCCGGGAACAGCCGGGTATAGCGTCCCCTCATTAAGTAAAGTCACTGTGGCATTCAGGGCATCCTTGAGTTTGGGAATACGATATACCTCCTGGAAATCAGCCTCACTCTCCGTTTTTTCATACGGATAAAAGTATTTTTCGTATTTGTTGTTCTTAAACTGATGAACCATAAGTGCTTCATAGGTCCATTTTGTCGGCATCAGATCTGCCACCACAGGAACCTTATCAATACTACTGATTTTGCGGTTGAGTTTATCGAAGCTAAACATAGCCCCGCTGAGCACCATCATCGGGATGATCAGGATGGGTACCACAATATAAATCGTGATGGCCGAATTAAAAGAAGCGGAAATGATCAGACCCAAAAGGTTGGCACAGGCAGCGGTGGTAAACATAGCCAGCCAGTAGGGAAAAAACATGCCCCTTATCTCCAGGATCGTATTTCCAATAGCTACAAACATAGCCGACTGGACGGCAGAGATTAAAAACAAGACGGCTATCTTTGACAACAGATAACTCCCTTTCCCGAGATGCAGAAACCGTTCTCTTTTCAATATCTTACGATCTTTATATATTTCCTCGGCGCTGATGATCAGACCGAGAAAAAGCGAGACGATGAGTGACATAAAAATATATACGGGAATATTTTCATTCTCTCTGTAGATATATACATCCGACTGCGGATCTGCTATGTATTTAATAAGATATGCCAGAACAAAAGCCAGTAAAGGAGACACCAGCAGGTTGAGGGCGACATACTGTCCGTTGGCGACCTTGCTCAACACGTTCCGCTTCAGGAAGATAATAAATTGCCCGAACTTATTGGGCTGATCCAGGGAGGAAGAAGGGGGGTCGTGCGTTTTTTTTATCTCCGGGAAGCCAATCCGTTCTCTGAAAAACTGAGCCCATTTCTGAGGTTTCACCCTTCTTTTTCCCGTGTATCTTCCATACTCATCCACCACCCTGGCATCCAGGATGTTAAATATTGTTTCCGGGTTGACATTTCCACATACGGGACATTCGCCGACATCACTGTTGATCTGGGCATCCAACTTCTTAAAATAGGTAATCGCCTCAACCGGATTACCATAATACACGAGATACCCTCCTACATCCAGTACCAGGACGTTATCAAACATTTTATAAATATCTGAAGAAGGTTGATGAATCACCACAAAAATCAGCTTACCCTTTAGTGCCAACCCTTTGAGCAGGTCCATAACATTCTCCGAGTCTCTTGAAGAAAGGCCGGAAGTAGGTTCGTCCAGACAAAGGATAGAGGGCTGTCTGATCATTTCGAGGGCAATATTCAGGCGTTTCCGCTGTCCTCCACTGATAATGCTTTTCTTGGGAGATCCGACCTTTAGATCCCGAATAGAAAAGAGATCCAAATCTTTCAGCATTTTATCCACCATTCCGGCGACTTCTTTGTTGGAGAGCTCCCTGAAACAGAGAAGGGCATTGTAATATAAGTTCTGATAAACCGTAAGTTCTTCGATCAATACATCATCCTGGGGGACATACCCAATCACCCCTTCCAGTTGACTCCTGTTTTCAAAAAGGTTATACCCGTTTATGATCACTTCCCCTTCTGTCGGTTTTTCCGTACCGCTTAACACATTCATCAGGGTTGTCTTACCGGAGCCGCTGGCTCCCATAATCCCCACCAGTTTGCCATGGGTTTCTGAAAAAGAAATATCCCGTATCCCGTAGTTCCCGTTTGGAAAACGCTGGGATACACGTCTGGCCTCAAAAGATATGGGGATAATGGTACGGTCATATTTGAAACGGGAAACCACATCGCTATAATATACCGGTTTGCCATGGGGTAGATGCAGGCTACTCCCCGGCGCAAAAAGAAAAGCCTGGCCCGGTTTGACCAACAAACCGTTCAGGAAAACATCCTCGTTACAAGTATGCTTTAGAAAATAGAGTTCTACATCCTGGACATACAGAAAGAAAAGAAAACCTTTCAGGTCTTTCACATAAAGATACCGGGCATTCAGAAAAGCTTTTTTAACCCCTCCGATAATAAAAACCTTCTCAATATCAAGCCGGTCGGGATTCTTTTGCCGGACAAACTGTTCAATATCCTCATAAACTTCCTGAGAAATTTTAAACACCTCTGCTACCGTGTTGACGATATTCATGCGTTGGGGAGAAAAACCTCCTGCGCTGTTTAATAACTCAAACAAACGCATCAGCACTACAACTTTCTGCTCACGGTTCAGGGTTCTGTTGATTTTTTTACAGATGCTGAAAATCCGGACCGAATCCTTTACCGACGGTTTACGCACGGTGGTATTGCGTTTGTTGACATGGTCAATCTCCGCAAACTCTTCGAACAACTTAATGTATTCCCGGGCCGAATCTTCTCCCAACTGCTGTATGAGAAAATCCCGGACAAACAGGTATTCTTTATCCTGCACCCCCTCATCCTGCTTGACAACAAGGGCAAATAACTGCATCAGGGCTCTTAGAATCTCCTCACTCATGAAACCGAAGGTTTAACCGCTCTAAGATAATGAATAGAACACAAAATAAATGGGTGTACCCGGTTTTATTATAGATAAAATAAATAAATCGTTTACCAGACAAAAAGATATCTTAAGAATAACGATGCATCACAAACAGCGCAAAGCTTCATCGGAAAAAATTCAAAAGATTTCATGGACTTGTTGTGGGTTCAAAACATAGGCGAATCCTGACAGGGTTATGATCGCTATGTTCAAACCCAAGGTCTATCCCTTGTGTGGAGAGGCACTTCACATCGGGAGAGAGCAGGAAAAAATCAATCAGGGTAGTTGGTGTCTTCTCCGGATCAAAAGGGGCCAGGTTTGACCGGTTGGTCATATGGTTTCTGTCATAAGCCCAGGTCCATCCGGCAGGCAGATAATTTTCCGGGATCTGATTCAGCACAAACCTTTTATATCCTGACTTATTATTAAAAGCCTTGTCCTGAAACCCCGGAGGGTTCTGGTTCCAATCCCCTCCAACGACCACCTTATTTCCTTTCTGCTGTTCCTTCAGAATAAAATCCTTTAAGAAAACCATCTCTTCCTTTTTCAGTTCTCCGTTATCAAAAGCGGAATTATGAGTATCTATGAGCAACAACCGGGTTCCGTCTTTTAGCGGATACCGGGCCACCAGGAAACAACGATCCAACATAAACAAACGGGTAGGCCAGCTGTATTGGCCGGGATAGTCCATGCGGTCAACCCTTAGAGGCTCGTATCTGGAAATCAGGACAACTCCGGATTTCACGCTGCCCATCGGGTGGGTCACCGGTACCGGCACATAAAAAACCTTGTAGTTCAGTGCTAAAAACACCTTGTACTGAGGAAGGTATTTTCTCAGTGTATCCACTTCATGAATGTGATAGGTCCTTTTGGAGGAAACGTCCACCTCCTGCAGGAAAATAGCATCCATGGTATCGTTACGGGTCAGAAAATTACGAATCGCTTTCAGATTATCTATCGTATGTTTTTTGCTGGTACGCACCTGCTTGCCCCCGTCGTAAAAAAAATCCATATCCTTCCCCAACCCGCAGTAACCTATATTCCAGGTCATGAGATTAAGAGAGTCATCCACATCCAAGGTGTCAGGATGATCGGAAACATACAGTTCGATCTTCGCAGGGGGTTTATAATCGGTTAATGTTGCAACAACGAGAAATAAAACAAACAAAAGGATCAGAATTCCAAAGATCCATGCGATACCTCTGATGATTTTCTTCATGGTTATTCGTTTTTTGATATGCAATATGAATGGGTCCGCTTTGAATAAATTTACGAAATTTATGTATTTTCCCCGTTAAATGAAAAATTGTTTTGATCCACCGGATAAAAATAAATAACTTTGGGTAGTTTATTTTTGATATAAAACATGATAACATGAAATTCGGTGTGGTAATTTTTCCGGGTTCCAACTGTGACCAGGATACGGTATATGCGATCAGGGATATCATGGATCAGGATGTTATCGAGCTGTGGCATAAAGACACGGATCTTCAGGATGTGGATGTTGTTGTATTGCCGGGCGGATTCTCTTACGGAGACTATCTTCGATCTGGCTCTATCGCCCGTTACTCGCCCATCATGCATGAAGTGATTCGTTTTGCAAAAAGAGGAGGTTATGTGTTGGGCATTTGTAACGGTTTTCAGATTTTATGCGAGGCAGGTCTCTTGCCGGGAACTCTTCTACCCAACACCACCCAGAAATTCATCTGCAAAAACGTATTTATCCTCCCTGACAACAACAAAACTCCTCTTACAGCCAAACTGGACAAAACACATCCCCTGAGAATCCCCATTGCTCACGGAGAAGGCAGGTACTATGCTCCTGAAGAAGAAATTGCCAGAATACGTCAGAACCATCAGATCCTTTTCCGCTATTGTGGAAAGGATGGGGTTATTTCCGAAGAATTCAATCCCAACGGTTCCATGGATAATATCGCCGGCGTCTGCAACGAAACGAAAAATGTCTTCGGAATGATGCCTCACCCGGAGCGTGCCGCAGATGACCTGCTTGGAAATACCGACGGCCGGCTTATATTTGAATCCCTTATTAAAACGCTGGAGGAAAAAAAGTTTAGTATATATAATTGATCCTGCACCAATGCGTGTGGACGTCACGAGAAAAAATGCTTACCAAGAGACGTAGGAAGGGGTTCTTTTCAGGACGGTCGTTTCTGATTTTCGCTGTGTTGGTTGTCTGTCCTCTGCAATCTTTCCGGGGGCAGCCGGAGCCTGCCGCCGGAAATCCTGCCGACCCTATTGATATTCTTCACTACAACATCAATCTTATTCTCCCCGATCTGGCCAAACGTTCCATTACCGGCATTACGGACATTCAGGTATATACCTTGCAGGATTCGACCCTGAACATACAACTGATGCTTGAACATCTTGTTGTCGATTCCGTCTGGATTAACGAAGAAAGGAACAAAAACATCTTACGAACCGGGAACCTCCTGAACATCCGGTTAGAGGAGCCGCAGGACAAAGGGACTACGATCCTGGTAACGGTTTTTTACCATGGCATACCTGTTCATGATCCGCATTGGGGAGGTTTTTATTTCACCCCGCATGCTGCCTGGAACATGGGGGTTGGCATGACGGTCATCCCCCACCCTTATGGCCGCACCTGGTATCCCTGCGTGGATAACTTCACGGACAAGGCCTCCTATGATTATTTCATTACCATACCCGACACCCTGTCAGCCGCCTGCCCCGGCACGCTGGAGGATATTTTCCACAACCATGACGGAACGAATACCTGGCACTGGAGTCTTTCTGATCCCATCCCCACCTACCTTTCCTCGGTGGCTGTCTCAAAATACACCCTGCTGAAAGACAGCCTGCAGAGCATAAGCGGACTTATCCCTGTCAATTATTTTGTCCCGCAAGGAAAACGCTCCGAAGCGAAGTCCACTTTTGCCCATGTCCCGGACTACCTTCGCATTTTCGAATCCCTGTTTGGTCCCTATCGCTGGGAAAAAATAGGATATGCTACCGTTCCCTTTCAGAAAGGAGCGATGGAACATGCTACCTGTATTTCTGTACCCGAGTACGTGCTAAGTAATATGCATGATTTCGACGATTTGCTATCCCATGAATTCTCCCACAGCTGGTTCGGGAACCTGGTTACCTGTAAAACTGCACAGGATATGTGGCTCAATGAAGGCTGGGCTGATTATTGCGAAGCTCTCTACCGCGAATTCAGTAAAGGCCGCGCAGATTATGACCGTTTTATACAAAACAACCACCGGAGGGTCCTGCAATATACCCACATTGTTGACGGAGGGTATTATCCTGTGTATGGCATTCCCGAAAATATCACCTATGGAAGTACCGTTTACAACAAAGGGGCCGACGTCATCCATACCCTTCGACATTTTCTGGGGGATAAGGTTTTTTTCAGCGCTTTGAAAAAATACTTTCGCCAGTATGCTTTTCAGAATATTTCTACCGGGGAGTTTGAGTCTTTTCTGACAAAAACCACACACGTCAACCTAGAGGATTTTTTCAACACCTGGATCTATGCCCCGGGATTCCCCCATTTCAGTCTGGACAGTTTTCTGATCATTCGCGACCGCGATGACTATGTTACAGGGTTATTCATGAAACAGAGGCTCAAAGGCAGAAAAGACTATAGTTACAACACGCCGGTTACTGTCACCCTGCTGGACAGTGCATGGAAAACACATAATGAAAAAGTGAATATCTCCGGCCCACTACAAAAGAAGACGCTGATTTCTTCCTTCAGGCCGGTAGCCATCATGATCAACCTGGACCAATCCGTTTCCGACGCTACCACTTCGGATTACAAAGTGATCAAACATGCAGGTTCATATACTTTTGAGAATTGTTTTTTTAAGCTAGAGGCCGGAACGGTCAGCGACTCTGCTTTTTTCCGTGTGGTCCATCACTGGATAGGACCGGAACCCTCCGCTCATCCGGACGGACTGATTGTAACAAAAAACCGCTACTGGAGTCTGGAAGGGGTTGTGCCCGACCCGGCCGGCTGGCAAGGATCGTTTTATTATAATTTTTCCCGCTCTATGAGGAACGGCTACCTCGACACCCTTCCCCCTCCCCCTTCCAGAGAAAAAATAATTCTGCTTTACCGTCCTTCTGTTCGGAATTCATGGAAAGAGATTCCATGTTCACAAACAGGAGATCGTATCTCGGGCCATATAATAACCCCCTTTATAAAAAAAGGGGATTATTGCCTGGGCGTAAAGAATTAATATTATTTTCAATCAACATATACGGTTTTCCCTTTGGGATATTTTACCGAAAACCTCAGCATAAACGATTTCTGTTCCTCCGGCTGCAAATGAACATCCCACACGCATTTTCCCGTAAGATGATCAAGCCGGGCTCCTGACAGTTCCAGCGGGTCAACGACAATTTCCTTCCTTTTACTAATGGGGATCTGTTCTTCAACAATCAGATGAACCGGAACTTTTTTGGTATTCATTACGGTAATCTTCCATCCGTGAATTTCTTTAACATTATTGCCCAGCACCTGTTTTTGGGTAAAGTCCTGGATTTTTTTGCGTTCTACTTTGATTCTTTTGTCCCTGCCCAAAGTCAGTTGAAGCGTATCATTGGCCGCAGACATATCCAGCCAGGAAGTACCGGTAAAACGCCCCTCCAGAAAAAGATTTATTTTTCCGGACAGAAAATCCTGTTCTTTCCACCCTGTTACCGAAGCCATAAGGAAAGCATCCCGGTCCAGCTTCGGAACCACATAATAAGCATACACCGCCGGCAGGGTAATTTCTTTGATCGTCACAGCCTGCTCTCTGTTTTCCGAAGGGATCACATAAGGCAACATGATCTTAAACTCGGTAGTGGTCTGTTTTTGCGTAACCGAGGTATAGGCAGCTGCCTGCCTTGTTGTTGGAGGGGCAGCCATTTCGGCCTTTACCTGCATCCCTTTTCTCATATTTCCGTATCTGTATACCGTCGCAGGCCGAAAATCAAGATACCAGGGCTGGAGCTCGGGTTTATTCCCTCCGATGGCCGGATTGCCGGTCGAAAGGGTCACCGGTATTTTATCCCAGGTCTCACCGGTAGTCTGCTTGATAAAAGCCTTATAATTAATTTTCACATCTTTGGTGACATCCTCCACACGAACGTCATATTCGGGATGCCAGCCAGCCTGCGGGGTATAATAGCTCAACATAAAAGAAGCCGTACCGGGTTTAACAACCCTGACGGTTACCGCCACTTCGCCCGTAGACATCTTTTCCCTGCGAGTCAGCTCGTCAATTTGAAGGGTTACCTGTTTGATCTTTTTTGCCAGGTCTTTGATTTTGCGGTCCACTTCCATTTGCCGGGTTTTCAGGTCCTTCATCTTTTTTTCATAAAAACTCATTGCATTCGTAAGTGTTGTAATATTCAATCCATTCTGTCCACTGACCGTCTGATTTTTTTGTAACATGCTCTCCTGGCCTTTCAGTACCTCCATTTGTATGGAGAGCAAATTCCTGCTGTGATTCAGGGCATCCAGTTTTTTTCGTAATCCCTGCAGCTCAGGACTTTCTTCATTTTTATCCAAATAATTGGTCCGGTGTTTCACGGACATAATGGTAAAGTTTCCTCTGCCTTCCACCTGAATACTGCCAGGTCGGATGTCCGAAGAGAGAGAATGAAAAACCAGTGTCTGTGTACCTCCTGTCAGGGCAACCGTTCCTTCCCGGGTGATCTGGGCACCTTTCAGGAAAACGGTTATGTGTTTTATCTTTGAGGGAACAGTGGTCTCTTTCCCAGAGACAATATTTGTCCATAAAAGCAGCAGAGCCGCCATAAATACATATTGAATTTTTGTTTTCATGATTGTACTTTTTTTTAAAAAATAAAAACAGCTCAAATAAAGTTACAAAAAACAAGCCAGAGATTATGGAAAAACGATCTGCTCCCAGGTAAGTTCTTCGTTTTCGAGAGTAAAAAGAAGGTAGCCATGCGGACCTTTATCCAGTTGGTGGGGGTTCATTGACCCTACAATAAAATGCTGTATGCCATTGATGTCCTTATGTTGGAAAGTGTGCAAATGTCCTGACACATAAGCATAGACGTGATATTTTTTCATCAAGCCCAACAGTTTATACCTTTCCTCCGCCCCCGGCAGACGATATATGGAAGGGAACACATCATCATACAGGGGATAGTGTGTAACGATGATTTTATATTTTTCACGGGCGTTCCCGAGTACTTTTTCCAGCCAATGAAATTGTTCACCGCCGACAGTACCGGTAGATGTGTCCAGAAAGATCAGCCGCAATGCATCCGACATCGTCAAATCATAACAGGAAGGACCAAAAGAATTTTTCCAGTTTTCCCATCCGTTTCTCTGGTACATATCGTGGTTGCCGATCGTAACATACCAGGGAATACCCATATCCGCAAAATCCTGCAGGCAGATTTGATACTCCTCCTGCAGCCCGTGGTCAGTCAGGTCGCCGGCTACAATAAAAAAGTTTATTTTCCGGCTTCCGATATCCGTTGTCAGTCTATCAAAAAGATTCTCGTTATCACGGGTAATATGAATATCGCTGAAAACGGCAAATTTCAAAGGCAGGCTGTCAGCGAAGTAATTGTCATGGTCAGGCAATAATTGAAAACTTTCACGCACCCGGGTATTAACGCTTTCATGCACAAAAAAAGCACTGATATCATCCTGACATGACATCAAACCGGTAAGAATGAAAACCAAAACGACAGATCCGTACTTTCTTATCATGCTAAAAACATATTTTAACTCCTCCGTTTATCTGTAATTCATTCACATTGAACACAAAACCGGAAACACCTTTTACGGCAGTCAGTACCCGCAGGTCAAACTGTATTTGGCCGTTTATTTCATAAGCGGTATCCACCCCGAAAAGCAGATGATCAAGTGTTCTAAAATTCAAATAGTAATAATTTCCGGCAAATAAGGTTGCACCGAATTTGTTTATCGTCAGGCAATGCCATGACAAATTAAAAAGCGGATAAAACTCATTCATCTCATGGTTCCAGTCGAAGTACGAATGCACTTTCCGTCCTGACAGTTCCGGAGAACGGTATCCCATGCCGACACCAAGGACAAGCTGTTTAACAGGCAGAAAATGCACCAAAGTAGCCAACTGATTCTCTCCTATACAATAATCCGGAAATTCCAAGTGCGCCACTTCAATATGAAATTTCATCCAGGGAATGGGCCCTGGGATTCTTTGTGCAGAAAGAGAAAACAAACCCAACCCCCTTTGTTCATTCATGTTAATGCGAAAAGCGGCAGCCAGCATCAACCGGTTGTGAAAATTATAAGCGGTAACATCCTGCAATGATATCCGGTTGGAAACACCTGCTTCATAAGCATAAAAGAGGGACGGTTGTGTACACCATCCCGTATTGGGCTGAGAAGGCTGTGCATCTGCAGTTGAGTACATAAAAACACCCATAAAAGCCATCCGCAATACGGGTGATAAAGATTTTGGAAAAAACATCTCGTTTTTATATCGCTAATAAAGTTTTATACGTACCGGATTTTTAGTTGTTTCAACAATATTAAATAATAAAGCCCGCCTTCTCAACCGGTTGGGGGATACTAGGGAAGTCGAATGCCATGAAACAAACTTCCTGGTATAGGTAGAATACCCCCGGTTATGTTCTTCAAGCCGTCTGATTAGATCTTTCGTCTGACCCTTATATCTCCGGCCATCTTTGTCTGACTCTATGACATATACATAAAACATCCGGGTACGCAATAAAAAAACCCTCCTTCGCCAGCGCTCCGGAGGGTGATTGTGGAGACTAGGGGAGTCGAACCCCTGACCTTCTGGCTGCCAGCCAGACGCTCTAGCCAACTGAGCTAAGCCCCCATATTTATAAAAAGAACCTAATGTTATCAACTACCTGACGATCCATCCAATCTCTCCTGTCATAATTAATTTCAGGTTGCAAAAATAATGAAAATCTTTTTCCCGGCATTTTAATTTACGGCTATTTTTAAATTTTTCTTCTGTTACGGTACGGTTTGGTTCATTTTTTGTTATTATTCTATTGATCAATAAGATAGTAATTTTAAGGTATTAACTAAAAATATTACGCCATGGAAAAGAAAAAAACAGACAGAGCGGATCTTGAAAAACGGTCGTCCATTTTCTTTGAAATTGGTCTTATCGTTTCGATTTCATTGGTGCTAATCGCATTCGAATGGACAAGTACCGGATTCAAGACCAACGAATTCGAAGTCAACCAGGCAGAGCAGGCTGAACAAGAGATTATTCCCATCACCCGGCAGGAAAAACCCAAACCCAAACCGCCGGAACCTCCCAAAGTGACAGAAATTCTGCAGATTGTAAATAACAATGTAAAATTAGATGACGAATTACAATTACAGGATCTGGAGGCTGATATCAACACCGAAGTCAAACCGATCAATTATGACGTTCAGGAAGAAGAAGATCAGGGTGACGGTGAAATATTCTTTATTGTCGAAGACATGCCAACTTTTCAGGGAAAAGATGTCAATGCCTTTCGGGATTGGGTAGCCAAAAGATTAAAATATCCGGAAATCGCCGCCGAAAACGGCATCCAGGGTCGTGTATACGTACAATTTGTCGTTGAACCGGATGGACATGTAGACAACGTTAAAGTGATACGTGGTGTTGATCCGTCACTAGATGCCGAGGCTGTGCGTGTAGTCAAGTCGTCTCCGCGATGGACCCCCGGAAAACAACGTGGTAAACCGGTACGTGTAGCATACACCATCCCGATCGTTTTCGTACTGCAGTAATAAAAGTGTCAAAGACGGCTGGCCGGTAAGCAGGATTATCTCCAGAAATCAGGTTGGATTTACTTTATAAAAACCTCTGGATGATTTTTTTCTGGCCACTATATAAAAAAATTATGTGAGTTTGATATTATATTTTTATTTCATTACTTTTATCCCCCAAATTTTATCACGCATGGAACTTAAAAAAGCAGACAAGGTAAATCTCGAAAAGAGAAGCAGTATTTTTTTTGAAATTGGTTTGGTAGTTGCCATTTCATTAATTCTCATAGCCTTCGAATGGACCAGTTCGGGTTTTAAGGAAAATGAATATGACACCAATCAGGCTGAACAGGCTGAACAGGAAATTATACCTATCACCCGTCAGGAAAAGCCCAAACCCAAACCTCCGGAACCTCCAAAGGTAACAGAGATCCTGCAAATCGTAAAAAATGATGTAAATCTGCAGGATGAGCTACAGTTGAATGACCTGGAAGCAGATATTAATACGGAAGTCAAAGAGATCGACTATGAAGTGGCTGATGAATCGGACGATGCCGGCTCAGAAATATTCTTTATTGTTGAAGACATGCCCAGTTTTCAGGGAAAAGGAGTGGATGCTTTCCGTACCTGGGTAGCCAAAAGACTAAAATATCCGGAAATCGCCGCCGAAAACGGAATCAGCGGACGCGTTTACGTACAGTTTGTAGTGGAACCCAATGGGGTGGTTGACAATGTCAAGGTTGTCCGTGGTGTTGACCCCGCACTGGATGCTGAAGCTATACGGGTGGTAAAATCTTCTCCGAAGTGGAAGCCCGGAAAACAACGTGGAAAAGCTGTCCGGGTGGCTTACACCATTCCAATCGTTTTTGTGCTTCAATAATTTCAAGCCCCGGTGTTCCGGGGTTTTTTGTTGATTTCTGTTTTTTTTCCTAATTTCAAAAAATTATTTAACCACTTTCTTGTTTCATAAACCGTTTTACCATGAGATACATTGGTTTCATTTTATCCGTCTTTCTCATCCTTTCCTCCTGCAGTACATCCAAAAAACAATTTCAGAAAGGGAATTATGACGTCGCTATTGAAAAAGCGGTAAAAAGCCTGAAAAAAAATCCTCAAAACAAAGATGAAATCCTGATTTTGGAAAAGTCTTACAATCTGGCCAATGAACAAGACCTCGAACAGATTAAATTTCTGCGCATGGAAAGTAAACCCGAAAACTGGGATCTTATTCTGGGTCATTACCTGGCTTTGAAAAACCGTCAGGCAAAGGTGCGTCCTGTTCTGCCCCTGAAAGTGGACAATCGTACCATAAATTTTGACTATGTTGACTATGATGCCCAAATTATCGAAGCCAAGCAAAAGGCTGCCGAATATTTTTTCGCACATGCTCAAAAATTAATGAAAAACGGCGATAAAAATTCTTATCGCAAAGCCTATGAGGAATTTCTCAAGGTAAAAAGATATTGGGGGGATTTTGAAAACATCGATCAGCTTATTTCCCTTTCCCGTTATTACGGAATGAGCCGGGCGCTCATCGTTGTTCAGAATAATACTCAGTTGAAACTCTCTCCGGAGTTTACCAATGACTTGCTGGCCATTGATCCTACCAAACTTAACACCGACTGGGTTGAATATTACACCCGGAATCTGGATGATAGCGTCGAATATGATTATCAGATCGCTGTAAATCTCAATCATATCATGGTATCTCCGGACCTGCAAAGAGAAAAAGACACCATGATCAGAAAAAAAGTTGAAAACGGATGGCAATATGTGCTGGACCAAAACGGAAATGTCATGAAAGACTCTTTGGGAAATGACATTAAAATGAAAAAATACAAAACCTTAACCTGTACCCTCATCAAAACGATTCAGCAAAAAGATGTACAGATAGACGGGAATGTAGAGATCTATTCCCTGCAGCCTTTGAAACTGTTAAAGAAAGACCCCATTGGTGCCAATAGTCATTTTGAATATTTTTCTGCACGAGCCGTAGGGGATATTGAAGCGCTTTCGCCCGAAGACAAAGCCCTCCTGTCGCAGAAAAAAGCACCTTTCCCTACTGACGGGGAAATGATCTTGCGATGTACCCAATCACTTAAAGAGGCTATCCGGCAAATCCTGCTTCGCGACAGACGCTATATATATTAACGGAAAATGCAGGATTGTTGATGGGGGAAAAACCGGTAGCAGAAATACCTGAGAAAGCTGTTCTTATCGCCGTACACTTTCCCGGACAACTTCTACGGGAGGTAGAAGATTATTTGGATGAGTTGGCTTTCCTGGCCGAAACAGCCGGATGCGTTCCCGTTAAGAGGTACATTCAGAAGGTTGAAAAAATTAATCCGCGTACTTTTATCGGAAAGGGGAAACTGGAAGAAATCAAAGCTTACATTAGACAGGAAGATGTAGATCTTGTCATTTTCGACGAAGAACTTGGTCCGGCACAAATACGTAATCTTGATAATTTTCTGGGGTGCCGTATCCTGGATCGTACCGATCTGATTCTGGATATTTTTGCACGACGTGCCAGGACTGCCCAATCGCGTACTCAGGTGGAACTGGCACAATATCAGCATCTCCTGCCCCGCCTGACAGGAATGTGGACACACCTGGAACGACAACGGGGAGGGATTGGTCTTCGGGGTCCGGGAGAACGCGAGATTGAAACCGACCGGCGCATTGTTCGCGAACGTATTACCCGCCTGAAAAAAGAACTCACCCGTATCAATCAGCGTATGATCATCCAACGCAAAAACCGCGTGAAACTGGTCAGGGTGGCCCTGATCGGATATACCAATGTGGGGAAATCAACCCTGATGAACGTACTGAGTAAATCGCATGTTAAAGAAGAAAATAAACTATTTGCCACCCTGGACACGACCGTAAGACAGGTGGTCATTCACAACCTGAAATTTCTGCTCTCCGACACGGTTGGGTTTATCAGGAAATTACCTCATCATCTGGTAGAATCTTTCAAATCTACGCTCGACGAAGTACGCGAGTCAGACCTGCTGTTGCATGTTGTGGATATTTCCCATCCCGCATTTGAAGATCAGATCAGTGTGGTAAACCAGACCCTCGACGAACTGGGTGCAACCCATAAACCCCAGATTTTGGTTTTTAACAAAACAGACCTTTACCGGCATGTTCCCAGGGAAGCAGATGACCTTACCCCCCCTGTCAAAGAAAACCTGACCCTCCGGGATCTGGAAACTACCTGGATGGCACAGACAGATGTTCCTGTTGTGTTTATCTCAGCTACAGAAAAATGGAACCTGGAAAAACTCAGGGACCTGATCTACCGGGAAGCGGTAAAGATACACAGGCAACGCTATCCCTATGACGATTTCCTATATTAAATCATGGATAATCAAATATTCAGCAATCTGCACAGCATTGGTAGCAGCTCCTTTGCGAAGGTTGTCTGCCACAATCCAGACATTCAAAGTTTCCTTTTTTGAGATATCTTTACGTATCCTTCCCACAAACACATCATCTTTCCCCTTGGCCAGCACCGGCATAGGATATTCGTTCTTTGAAGGATCATCCAGCACAATAATCCCAGGGAATTTCCGGAGATAACGATACACATCATCCATCTCAAAACTGTTCTTAAACTCAATATTCACAGATTCCGAATGTCCTCCGACCACAGGCACACGGACTGCCGTGGCAGATATTTTCAGCTTGTTATCTCCCAAAATCTTTCGCGTTTCGTTTACCAGTTTCATCTCTTCTTTGGTATATCCATTCTCCAGGAATACATCACAATGGGGAATACAATTCATGTCTATCGGATGTGGATAGGCCTTCGGTCCCTCTACGCCTCTGCGCTCATTTTCAAGCTGGTCGACTGCTGCTTTTCCCGTCCCCGTTATCGACTGGTACGTAGAGACGATAATCCTTTTGATCCGGTAGGCCTGGTGCAGAGGAGCCAGTACCATCACCATCTGGATGGTTGAACAGTTCGGATTGGCTATGATCTTATCTTCGCGGGTAAGAACCTTCCCGTTGATTTCAGGCACCACCAATGGAATATCCGGATCCATCCTCCAGGCAGAAGAATTATCGATAACAACAGTCCCCTGTGCGGCAAAAAGAGGAGCTTTCTCTTTGGAAACAGAACCTCCGGCAGAAAAGAGCGCTATGTTGGGTTTCATGGCCAACCCGTCACGCAGGGAAACGACAGGCACTTTCCTGTTTTTGAAAACCACCTTATTCCCAACCGAACGCTCCGAAGCTACCGGGATCAGCTCATCAACCGGAAAACTCCTTTCTTCGAGCACTCTCAGCATGGATCTCCCCACCAGTCCGGTAGCACCAACTACTGCAACTTTCATATTTTGTCTTTTTTAATGCACTCTTCTTACACTGTAATTCGCCCTAATCAAGCAATACAAAAGTAAACCCTTTCTCCACATAAAAAAAGGAGTATCCCTCCCTGTTCTTTCCGTACTCCTCCATTTTTCTTTTGATCCGGGTTTTTCTTTTCCGCAGAAAATTTTTACCTTGCAGAAGAGAACGGTACCTGTATCATTCAAGGTTTATTTTACCGGCATAAAAATAACTCTTTTTCTTTATCCGCGGATGAAAACAGCTCTGTCATTACTGATTTTTATTCCGTTTTTATCTTTCTCCCAAATCAGGATTGATTTTGAAGACGGTCAGTTTTCCGGGTGGACGGAAAGTGAGGCGGGACATTGGAAGGTCTCTTCCGAAAACCCTATCCACGGAAACTACTCCCTGAAACAGGATTTTGACCGCCCTGTATCCGGCAGAGACCAGATTTCTTTCCCCTTACGCGGACTCTCCCTGTCTTCCGGGATCACCATTTGGCGTTTTTGCGTCAGGCATGCTTATTTACCCTCCTCCGCCAACAACTGGGCCGTTTTTCTGGCTGCCGATAAAGACGCTCATGATATGCAACCCGGTGCGGATATCGAAGCTTTTATCGCCGGCGTAAATTTTATGGGTTCGGATGATCTTTTCAAACTTTGGTATCTCCACCATGGGAATATCGAAACCGTGATTTCTTCTTCCTTCAACTGGCAAACCCGTGTCGGTCTGGATGCCGCTATGATCGAAATCCGGAGAGATGCTTCCGGGCACTGGTCTGCTGCCATTGACACTTCCTGCTCCGCCCTGTCACTTGTCTCTGTAGGGTCCGGTTTCTCCCCGGATACCCTCCCTGCCAGTTACTTCGGCATCTCCTACGAATACTCTTCCTCCCAGGACCGGAAACTCTGGTTGGATGATATTTCCATTGACGGTATTTTTATCAGGGATACGCTTCCCCCCGTTTTCTCCGATTACCGTTTTACGGATTCCGTTTCGCTGTCCCTGTCTTTTTCCGAACCGGTCGATCTGACCCATGCCGTATTTATCGTAGATCACACGATCGGCACAGAGATCTCTTTCATGCAACCGGCCCCCGGCTCGGTAATTCTCCATTTTTCAAAATCATTTTTAGAAGACACTATTTATCAATTAACCCTTCGCCATGTGGTGGATATCCAGGGAAATTTGCTGACGGACTCCATTCATAATGTAAGTTTCCATCTACCCCGGTATCAGGAAATTCAAATCAATGAGATTATGGCAGACCCGTCTCCGCCTCTGGGCCTGCCGGAAGCCGAATATATCGAATTGTACAATGCAACGAGCCACAGGATCTGGCTGGATCAGTGCTATTTTATCTTCGGAGAAAAAGAAAAGGGCCTGCCCCTGTTCGATATGCCTCCCCATACGTACCGGATTTTGTGTTCCTCCCCCAATGCTTCTTTATTATCAGCTTACGGGCCAGTTGTATCCGTTCCATCCATGCCACCCCTGACCAACAGTGGTATGTCGCTGACACTTCTGGATGCACACCATCACCTGCTATCTCACATTACCTATACCCGGGAATGGTATCGTGATCCCTATAAAGCTGAGGGCGGATGGTCGCTGGAACAGATAGACCCCATCCATCCCTGCCCCCGTTCTGAAAACTGGAAAGCAGCCGGCAATTACCCCGGAGGCACCCCCGGGACAAGCAATTCGGTGCTGGCAGACAATCCCGATGAAACGCCGGCGGAAATAACCAATCTTTTTCTGGTCAATGACACCACTTTGTTTGTCCGTTTTTCGGAAGCATACGACCCGGCTACTGCTGCAAAAACATCTTTTTATGAGGTCAGCCATGAAGCAGGACATCCAGCTACGGTGATGATCCACTCTCCGGATTATCTAACCGTCACAATGATTTTCAAGAAACCTTTTAACCCCGGAATCATCTATGAACTTTCCCTTGCTGATTACCTGACCGACTGCTCAGGGTATCCGGTAAACGCAAGCCATTGTTTTCGGTTTGCGAGAACAGTCCATCCGGACAGCCTGGATCTGATTATCAATGAAATTTTGTATAATCCTTCCCCCGGAGGAGCGGACTTTGTCGAGATCTACAACCGGTCGGATAAAGTAATTGACCTTCATCGTGTTTTGTTGGCACAACGTAATGATTCTGGTTTTACGCTCATGAACATTTGTCCTGTCGGGGAGGAACCCGTGCTGTGTTTCCCAAAACAATACCGGGTATTCACGCGCTCCCCCGAAGCGGTTCAAAACCAGTACTTCACTTCCGATCCGGCCAGCTTTATGGGTCTGAAAAGGATGCCTTCCCTCCCGGATGACCGGGGAAACATCGTATTACTGGATACCAGCCTGCATGTCCTGGACGAGTTTCATTACGATGATGACATGCAATTTGCCCTGTTGCAAACCACCGAAGGGGTATCACTGGAAAGGATCCATTTCAGCAGTCCCACGCAGGATCCGCTAAATTGGCATTCTGCTTCGTCGGATGCAGGATATGCCACCCCAGGCCTACAAAACTCACAGTACAGTGACGAATCTCCCGGAAAGAACCTTATCACCACAGAACCGGATATTATCTCTCCTGATAACGACGGGTATCATGATGTCCTGCACATACATTATCATTTTGACCAACCCGGGCATGTGGCAACGGTAACTATTTACGATGCCAACGGAAGGGTGGTGCGTACCCTGGCCAATAACCTTCTGCTGGGAAAAGAGGGGGAAATTACCTGGGACGGGTTGAATAATGAAAAGAAAGTGCCTCTCAAAGGGATATATCTCATTTATATGAAAATATTCAATCTTAAAGGGGAAGTGCACGGGTACAAGCGAACCTGCGTGCTGGCAGGACAAAAGGAATAATACAACCTTTACTTTCCGGGAATACGCCAGGCAAACCAGATGGCAGGCAAGGCAAAAACAGCAGAAAAAACATAGGTGGGGTCCAACCCGGTCTTATCAGCCATAAACCCTACCACCAATAACATCAGTGAGCCCACCACAAAAGATATGGTCATGTAAATACTGTTCAGGAAAAGCAAGTTCTCTGAGTCCAGTTCCTGCACGACAGCCAGCATTACCGAAGTGGAAGAAATCAGGAAAAATCCTATCAGACCGAGCATAACCAGAGCCAGTATCCCGGAAGTCTGTAAAAAGACCAGCATCAGCATGGGAGCCATAACGGTTATGATCAGTAATGTTTTTCTGCGACCAATTTTGTCGGAAATCGTGCCTGAGTAATACGTTCCCAGAGCTCCTGACAACTGTAACACAGAAAGGGATATGCCAGCCATCCAAAGGGTTTCTCCATGCCGGGTAAGATAAACCGGAAGATAGAGGGTCAGGGATGCTTTCATAGCTCCCCGGAAAAATGCGATCCCTGCCAGGTTGCCAAATATCCCCGCATGTTTTTTTAATATTTTCCCATAGGAAGCCTGGCCTTTTTTCCCTTCATATCTCTTTTCTACCGGAATATCCCGGAGTTTCAGGTACAACACCAGCGAGGCCAGCAATCCGAAAGGAATAAGTTTATAGGTCCCGTTCAGACCCAGGAGGTTCACCGCTCCGACAATGACCAGTGGACCTACTGTGCGGGCCAGTTCGCCTCCCAACATAAACCAACTCATCCCTTTCCCAACACGGTTCCCTGAAAATCCACGGATCATCACCGGTGCCGGCACATGAAAAAAGGTAGAGCTGGTGCCAGCTACCAACAACAACACAGCCACAAAGATATACCCCGGGGCGATTCCCAGCAGACTCATGGCAACCGTGGTCACCGCCGGGGCAATGATCACAAAATAATGGCTTTTAACCTTTTCTGCAAGAATCCCGACAAGGGGATTGAAAAGCGCAGGAAGACGCTGAAAGATCGACAGGGAACCGGCCAGAGAATAGGAAAGAGAAAGCTTATCTATAAGCAATGGAAGGACCGGAGCCAAAAAAGAGGAGTAGATATCGTGGAGCAGGTGTGCAAAAGAAATGGAAATGATCTGTCCTCTTCGGAAATCCTTGTCAGCCATGCATTGCTCTCTTTATCACAACCTTTCAATCATGGTTTTCATGATCAGGGTCATTTTCTTTTCTGCCTGTCCCGCTACCTCCTGCACCGACTCGTGCGTGATTTTCTCGATCCTGCCGGGAACACCCAGATCGGTAATAATGGAAATGGCAAAACAGGGGATCCCCATCTGATGTGCAGCGATGGTCTCGGGCACGGTGGACATCCCTACGGCATCCGAACCGATCGTCCGGAAATAGTTGTACTCGGCAGGCGTTTCATACGTGGGCCCGGTAGTAGCAGTATAAACTCCCTTTTTCACTATAAAACGATTTTCTCCGGCTATTGCCTCAGCCATATGAATAAGCTGATCGGAATAAGTCTTTCCCATGTCCGGAAACCGGGGGCCGAATTCCGGAACATGCTCTCCGATCAACGGATTGGGAAGAAGGTTGATGTGGTCGGTGATGATCATTAAGTCACCTACTTCAAAATCCGGGTTAACCCCCCCGCTGGCGTTGGAAAGAAAAAGATACCGGATACCCAGAAATTTCAAAACCCGCACCGGGAAGATGATCTGCTGCATCGAATATCCTTCATAATAATGGAAACGACCTTTCATCGCTATAACCTGCTTTCCACCCAGGGTTCCGTAAATCAGTTTGCCATCGTGTCCCTCCACCGTAGAGACCGGGAAATTGGGAATATCCTTGTAAGGGAGTTCCTGTTCTACCCTGATTTCTTCAGCAAGTCCGCCCAGGCCGGTTCCCAGAATGATCCCTGTTTCAGGCTCACCGGGCAACTTGTTTTTTATGAATTCCGTGGTTTCTTTTATGACTTCCAGCATATTTCAATATTTGATTCTCAAAATCCTGCTTCTCAGAAGACTGCAGCACAGCAACTTCAATAGGTAAATAGAACCACATCTCCTGAAAAGGCGGGTCAAAGGTACAAAAAGCTTCTAACCTCATTGCATCTTTTTCAGTAGTAAGGATCATCTTTTTTTCTGCCTTTATTTCTTCATACCTCCGGCCGATCTTTTCCAGGTCTTTTTTTCCAAACCGGTAATGATCGGGATAAGACAACAATACCACATGATCCGTTATACTTCTCAAATACCGCACAAGAGGCTCCGGGTTGGCAATGCCGGTAACAGCCAATATCGCCGTCTGTGTGTCGATCTTTTGGCCTTCGTCTCTCTTCCCGGAAAAAACCGGCAAAAGATCTCCATACACAATCTTTGTAAAATACACCCTTTGATAGGGAAAAGGACTGAAATGTTTTACCCTTATTCTTTCCTCTATAGGCTTCAGGGTTTCCGGACATTTTGTAAATACTACCAGGTCGGCTCTTTTTTTCTCGTGCCGGCTCTCCCGCATTCTTCCGGCAGGCAGATACAACTCTTTGGACAATGGGAAATTATAATCTATCAGCAAGATTGTGAGTCCCGGCTTGACCGAGCGGTGCTGAAAGGCATCATCCATGATAACCACTTCGATTTCTTCCATTTCATTTTCGATCTTCTTCAGGGCCCTGACTCTTTTTTCATCCACGATAATCTTCACTTCCGGAAATTTCCTATGCATCTGGTAAGGTTCATCACCCAGATCGTCCACTGTACTTTCCGTTCCGGCTATCAGGAAACCTCTGGTTTTCCGTTTATAACCCCGGCTTAAAACAGCTACCCGGTAATGCGGGCTGAGCAAACGAATCAGATATTCCACATGCGGTGTTTTTCCCGTGCCACCCACCGTAATATTTCCGACAGAGATCACGGGAATATCAAACTCATGCCCTTTCAGAATATCCAGATCGTACAGCAGGTTTCTCAGGCCCGCGACCAATCCGTACAGCAAAGAAAAAGGCAAGAGAAGCGTCTGCCAGAAGGGATGAAGCGGATATTTCATAGAGATACTTTTCTGCTCCGAAAGTACAAAAACATTTGATATAATAGCCGATAAACACTACTCGTCGAACAACTTAAATCATCGTATTCCCGTCGGCGATCTTTTGCCCCAGCCCTTCCGTGCAATTCCGGCACATTTCAATTTCTTTACGCCGGACCAGGATCTGTTGTCTGAACTCCTTGAATTTCTGCGAGTGCCATATCATCTTAAAAGATGTTTCCCGGACATTTCCCATTACATAATCCGCATCTTTGTCAAAACAACAAGGCACCACTTTCCCGTCCCAGGTGACCACCCCGGTATTCCATAGCCGGGGACACCGGTTTCTGAGTTTATATTTTAATTCATACCGCGAACCTTTTAGCACATACCGGGCAAAACGGGGATTCCCGGGAATCATTTGATTTGATTTGTCCAAATCATAAAACTGGGCTGTTTTATATACCAGTTTATCAGCCCCCAATTCTTTCACCAATCTCCTGATCTCTTCTTTTTCATGAAGGTTATGACTGAAATAGATAAACTGTACCATGATGTAGGGGCGGGAAAAACCTCCGGCATTTCTCTCCTTCACCAGAGCCTTTATCCCGTCTGTCACCTTTCCAAAATCCCCTCCTCTTCTATATTGTCTGTAAGTTTCAGCCGTTGCTCCATCCAGCGAAATGATCAGCCGGTCCAGGCCCGAGTCCAATATCTCCCGTATGGTTTCCGGGCTAAGAAAATGTCCGTTGGTCGAAGTAGAAACATAAATATTTTCTCTTTTCGCATACCGGATCATATTAAAAATTCCAGGTACCAGGAAAGGCTCTCCCTGAAAATAAAGGATGAGGTGATTAAGATGATATGAAGTCTGATCTATCACTTGCCGGAAAAGGGATAAATCCATCGTTCCGCTTTCCCTGTTCAACGTGCCGTTGCCCACAGGGCATTCGGGACAGCTGAGGTTACAGATCGTTCCCGGTTCCACAGATAATGTATGGGGCTTCCCCCACACCAAAGGTTTACGCAACACGCCGGACAAAAATAAACCTGTACGGATGATTATCAGATTAAATAATCTTTTCAGGGTAAGCGTCCGGAAAAAATGCAACGTATCAGACAGCATCCGGACCGAATGGCACATAAGAATTAATTATTATCAATGATATCGAACAATTCGTCAAGGTTGGGGGTAAGGATAATTTCCGTGCGTCTGTTTTTTCTACGGGCTTCCGGCGTATTCCGGGGATCTACCGGCAAATATTCTCCTCTTCCGGCAGCTGTCAGCCTCTTGGGGTCGATGGTGGAATTCTGCAACAGAATCCTTACCACGCTGGTGGCCCGCTTCACACTCAGGTCCCAGTTGTCCTGTATCTGCCCTCCATGGTTAATATAAGGGACATTGTCCGTATGTCCTTCAATCATAATATTAATATCGGGATTTTTCTCCAACACCCTTGCCAGTTTTTTAAGGGCTTCCTGCCCGCGTGGATCCACCTTATAACTTCCGGTTTTAAACAATAATTTTTCCTCCATGGAAACATATATTTTCCCATTGCGCCGGGACACGGTCAGTCCTTCATCCTTAAAACCCAGCAAAGCATCAGACACTTTGGATTTCAAGGCCGTTAATACCGAGTCTTTTGCCTGAACAATCTGTTCCATTTCCTGCAAGCGACGATTACGTTCATCCATCTGATATCTCAATTGTTCCAGTTGTGCCTGCTGGGCTGTAAGAGATTTTTCAAATTTGCGCAGATCATCCTGCTTTTTCTGAAGCTCCTCCTGCGTGCGCTGCAACTCCTGCAATAATCTGCGGGTTTCCTTCACATTTCCTCTTACCAGCTCATCCTGTGCCATTTTCAGGGTCTGATAATCCTTGTTTAATTGCGTGTATTTATACTGCAGATCCTGTAATTCCCCCACTCTGGCAAGACTATCTCTCCGCAGAGCTTCCAGTTCTTTCTTCAGAGACTCTATCCGAAAGGAAAGCTCATTGTTTTTGACCGTCAGCCGTTCATTATCCCCTTTCAGCAAATCCCTCTCTTCCATTAATTTCTGCTGCGTGGATTTCAGATCATTGTACTGTTTTGTGGAAACACAGGAATCAATAAACAGAAGACTTCCCGTTAGAACACTCATTAAAAGGATATTCTTAATAATAAAACGCATAAATATCTGTTTTTTATGATGAAAACAAAGATAGAAAATAGAATCTGAATAGAAAACCGGAGATTATTATTACTTTTGTAAACAAATTTGTTTTCAGGCTTATGTCGGCAAAACACAAAAATCTGTTGCATACGATTGAAAGTCCGGAAGATTTGCGTAAGCTTTCCACTGAAGATCTTCCGAAGGTAAGTAAAGAACTGAGGCAGTTTATCATTGATGTGATCTCCTCCAACCCGGGTCACTTTGCTTCCAGTCTTGGAGTTGTCGAGCTGACGGTAGCTTTGCATTATGCATACAATACGCCCTACGATCAACTTGTCTGGGATGTAGGCCATCAGGCATACGGCCATAAGATCCTGACGGGGAGAAGGGATGTATTCCACACCAACAGACAATACGGAGGGATCAGCGGGTTCCCCATGCGGGAAGAGAGTATTTATGACACTTTCGGTGTAGGTCATTCTTCCACTTCTATCTCGGCAGCGCTGGGCATGGCCGTGGCTGCCAAACAAAACAAAGAAAACAGAAAGGTGGTAGCCGTTATTGGTGACGGAGCCCTGTCAGCCGGTTTGGCTTTTGAAGGATTGAATAATGCGGGAGCTCAGAATGCGGATATTCTGGTAGTACTGAATGATAACCGTATGTCTATAGACCCCAATGTAGGTGCGCTGAAAGAGTATTTGCTGGACATCACCACTTCCCCCACCTATAATAAATTCAAAGACGAAGTCTGGAATTTGCTGGGCAAGATGAGCAAAGTTGCTCCCAAAAGCCGTACGCTCGCTCAACAAATCGAACATGCTTTAAAAACTTCGCTGCTACACCACAGCAATCTCTTTGAATCATTGAATTTCAGGTATTTCGGCCCGGTAGACGGTCACGACGTTATTTACCTCTCCCACTTATTCAAAGATTTGCAGAAAATCCCGGGCCCCAAGCTGTTGCATATCGTCACAAAAAAAGGCAAGGGTTTTCCGCGTGCGGAAATGGATGCCACTTTGTTTCACGCTCCTCCGGGTAAGTTTGATAAAGTTTCCGGAAAAATTTTCACGATCCCTTCTACGGATAAGAAACCTGCCAAATACCAGGAAGTTTTCGGGGAAACCATCGTCGAGCTGGCAAAGAAAAATCCCCGGATTGTAGCAATCACACCTGCTATGCCTACGGGCTCTAAGCTCACCGGAATGATCAAAGAGATGCCGCAACGCGTCTTTGATGTGGGAATCGCCGAACAACATGCCGTCACCTTTGCTGCCGGTTTGGCCACACAACGTATGCGCCCTTATTGCAGTATCTATTCTACTTTCCTCCAGCGCGCGTACGACCAGGTGATCCATGATGTGGCCCTGCAAAAACTGAATGTGGTTTTTTGCATTGACCGGGGAGGACTGGTGGCAGGCGACGGGGCCACCCATCACGGGATTTTTGACCTGGCTTATCTGCGAGTCATCCCCAACATTATTATTTCAGCTCCCATGGATGAGGGAGAACTGAGAAATCTTTTGTACACTGCCCAGACAGAAGAGTTCGGTCCTTTCTCCATACGCTATCCACGGGGAACAGGCGTATTGAAGGAATACAGAAGACCTTTTGAAAAAATCCCGGTAGGAAAAGCAAGAAAAATTCGTTCCGGCCAGGATATCGCTATTTTGTCCGTGGGTCACCCAGGAAACTTTGCAGCAGAAGCTTCCAGACAACTTGCCAAAGAAAAAATAGAGGTTGAACATTACGACATGCGGTTTGTTAAACCCCTGGATGAAGAAGTGTTGCATACGGTCGCCAATCGTTTTGACGAAGTGATCACGGTGGAAGACGGAGTCATTACGGGAGGCTTCGGCAGTGCCGTGATAGAGTTCTTCAATAATCATCGCTACCCCGTACATGTTACCCGCCTGGGTGTTCCGGATTACTTCGTAAGTCATGGAAAACAAGAAGAACTTTACAGGGAATGCGGCTTTGATGCGGAAGGTATTTATAAGACTGTAAAAAAGATTCTGCAGGAACATGTGGTCCGACTGACCGGGAAAAAACATCTTTAATTTTTACCGGAAAAAGGGGCTTGATGGTTTCAAAACAAATTTTTATCTTCGCACACCTGTTTAGAAGGATGATCGGCAACCACAATCGGTAAAAGGGAGTTGATGAACATTGAACGTTGATTGACATATATGAAGCTTGAGGTTCGAACCGTTCGACATTCGACATTCGACATTCGAACTTCTTTACGCCCAGGTGGCAGGATCAACCGGTTAATAAACCGGTAAAAGGGAATTGATGAACATTGAACGTTGATTGACATATAAAAGCTTGAGGTTTGAACTGTTCGACATTCGACATTCGAACTTCTTTACGCCCAGGTGGCAGGATCAACCGGTTAATAAACCGGTAAAAGGGAATGGATAAACATCAAACGTTGTTTGACATATATGAAACTTGAGGTTTGAATCGTTCGACATTCGACATTCGACATTCGAACTTCTTTACGCCCAGGTGGCAGGACCGACCGGTTAAAAAATGATCCGGTGGATCATTTTCAGGGAGGGGCCCGGTTGCAGGGCCGGACAATTCCGCCACCGGAAATTAAGTGGATGTTGTCTCGTGTTTGAAAAGTTTTGGATCTTTGATATAATTGCAAATTTACTACATGCCCAGGTGGCGGAATTGGTAGACGCGCTGGTCTCAAAAACCAGTGGTAGTAATACCGTGCCGGTTCGATTCCGGCCCTGGGTACCATTCTTAAAAAACCCTCAAAAGAGGGTTTTTTTACATTTTTTTGTTATGAAGGAAGACGAATTAACAAAACCCTACGGAGCCCGTCAACTACAGTTTGACAAACGTTATCTGGAGATGGCTCATATCTGGGCAAAAAATTCTTATTGCAAACGCAAACAGGTAGGGGCTCTGATCGTAAAAGGCCGTATGATCATTTCGGATGGTTTTAACGGGACCCCGGCCGGCTTTGAGAATGTATGTGAAGATGAAAACGGAAAGACAAAACCCTATGTTTTACATGCCGAAGCCAACGCCATCACCAAAGTAGCAAAATCAGGCAACAGCAGTGAAAATGCCACCCTTTATGTTACCACCTCTCCCTGCATGGAGTGCTCCAAACTAATCATTCAATCGGGTATTCGCCGGGTGGTTTTTTCAGAACTTTATCATGACGATTCCGGACTAAGGCTGTTACGCAAAGCAGGCATTGAAGTGGTACATTTACAAACAAACTGACCTATGGACAAAGGAAACAAAAAACAAAACCTATACTTACCCATTCTTCTTTCACTGGTACTGACACTGGGGCTCCTTATCGGCATCAAACTGCCCCATCCC
>JANTHB010000028.1 GCA_024762655.1 Bacteroidales bacterium | reverse complement strand
TCTTATTTTTAATAATTTATATCTTCTAAAACAAACATGTAAATTTTATATTAAATTTACGTGAAAAACAAATTAACGTATGAAAGTAGAACAGAAAAAAGTTGTTTCCATCACTTATGAGCTTAGGCAGAATAATGGTGAGGGAGAAGTCCTCGAAACCGTTACCAGTGAGAATCCTTTGACGGTGATCTTTGGCATAGGGAACCTGCTTCCCGCCTTTGAGGAAAACCTCGGCGGATTGGACGTAGGGGAGAATTTTAATTTTACGCTTACTTCGGAACAGGCATATGGTGAATATAACGATAATGCAGTGATTACAGTACCGAAAGAAACCTTTGTCGTGGATGGGAAACTTCAGGAAGAGATGCTTTATGAAGGAAATAGCATCCCGATGATGGACGAGCAGGGGAATAAACTTACCGGAGTGATCACCTCTGTGCAGGACAACCAGGTGGTGATGGACTTTAACCACCCGCTGGCAGGTATGAACCTTTATTTTAAAGGTGAAGTCGTTGAGGTCCGGGATGCGACTCCGGGTGAACTCGAACACGGACATGTACATGATCATGAATAAATGAACCATTCTTGCGGATGACGAGAAAATAAGCCTGTTTTTGAGCATTTTTTGCACAAAAGCAGGTTTTTTTTATTTTGGGAACCTTAACGGGCCGGGAATATTATAAAAACAAACTACTATGTGGAAAAATCTACCTCTCATTTGGAAGATCCTTATAGGAATGTTATTAGGAATGGTATGGGGCATTTTTGCACATGCCGCAGGATGGGATAAGTTTACTACCGACTGGATCAAACCCTGGGGAGTGATATTTCTGAATATGCTGAAGCTGATCGCCGTTCCGCTGATCTTTGTTTCTCTGGTCAGCGGGATTGCCAGCCTGACCGATATCTCAAAACTCTCTAAAATTGGAATAAAAACACTCGTAATTTATATTCTTACTACTGTTTTTGCCATAACGGTAGGCCTGGTTCTGGTCAATATTGTAAAGCCCGGAAATACCTTCCCTGAAGAGAAGAAAATCGAATACCAGCAGAAATTTTCCGATTCTCTGGCAAACAAGAAATCTGTTGCCGAACAACAAAAACAACAATCGATTTTGCATTTTTTGGTAGATATGGTACCTGAAAATATCGTTAAAGCTTCTTCGGATAACTCCAAAATGCTGCAAGTGATCTTTTTTGCTATTGTCTTTGGCATAGCCATGGTTCTGCTACCTAATGAAAAAGTTTCTACGGTAAAGCATTTCATAGATGGTCTGAATGAGATCATCCTGAAAATTATAGACATTTTTATGGGGTTTGCTCCCTATGGTGTTTTCGCCCTGTTGGCAGCATTGATCGTGGATTTTAGTGCTGATATTGCTTTGTTCAAAGCATTGGGCCTGTATTTCCTTACCGTGGTAATCGGGCTGTTCTTCCTGATTCTCTTCTTTTATCCCACGCTGATAAGGATCTTTGTTGGTGTAAAACCCGGAAAATTTTTGAAAGCAATATTGCCTGCACAATTGGTCGCTTTTTCTACCAGCTCCAGTGCAGCGACCCTTCCGGTTACAAAAAAACAGGTGGAAAATGAGTTGCATGTTCATCCGGAGATCTCAAATTTTGTCCTTCCTATCGGAGTTACGATCAATATGGATGGTACCAGTTGTTATCAGGCCATAGCGGCCATTTTTATTGCAGAAGTTTTCGGAATTGATCTGACACTGGGACAGATGCTTATTATCTTACTTACGGCATTGCTTGCGTCTATCGGTTCACCTGGAGTGCCCGGAGGCAGTATTGTTATGCTGATTATCGTCCTTACTTCGGTAGGACTACCCCCCGAAGGGATTGCCTTGATCCTGGGTGTTGACCGGCCTCTGGATATGCTCCGTACGGCAGTGAATGTTACCGGAGACTCTACCGTGGCTTCGATCGTCGCCAAAGGAGAAGGATTGATCAATAATACCTGATCCCTTTCAGGTAAACGAATCTTTTCATCAAAGGATTCTTACCACTTATCAATAGTTTTCCGGTATTGCCCGAAATATCTTCTTTCCGGAGCAACCTTTTTACCGTTTTAATCATCTATCTGTTAAACAACTATGATAACTTTTTTAAAGTTCCATAGAAGTTTATGCAGGTAACCGGAAAACAATAAAAACCATATATCATGAAGATCTTATTTGCAAGCAGAAAGAACAAGAGAAAGGTAACGACCAAAGAAGCGATCCTGAAATACCTGAGAAGTCATGAAAATTCTTCTCTGGGTGAGATTGTCATGAACCTGTCCCTGTCCTATACGGAAGGCCTCAACAACCTTCTGGAATTGAAGAATGAAGGGAAAGTGATCAATAATATCTCTCCTTTCAAGTACCGTCTGGCAGGTATTTAGAAATAGCAGATACGAAGCATAGTGTTCAAGAGGCCTTCGGGCCTTTTTTTGTGTCCGCAAACGGACAAAAAAAAGCAGGTATTGCCTGCTTTTTGATATTTAGGGAATAAGTCTGCTAAATTTCTTCCGTTTCCACAACTTTTGCCAGGATGTCGGTATAAGGAATCACCAGGTACTTTTTTCCTTCGAACTCCGTTTCTGTTCCGGAAAACTCCTTATAATAAACCGTGTCGCCAACTGCGATTTCGACATTTTCAATATTGCTGAGTGCCACTACCCTGGCAAATTTCGGTTTCTCTTTTGCAGAATCGGGGATGATGATTCCGCTGGCAGTCTTCTGTTCTGCTTCGGTTTCCTGGATTTCCAGAATAACGTTTTGATTAACAGGTAATAACTCTTTCATTTGTTTCAGAATTTTAAAGTTGTTTTAATTTTGTATGTCTAATAATTGATCAATTTTTTTCTGGTCGAATCCCACAATCCATTGTCCGTTGATCTCCGTCTGGGGGACACCTTGCTGGCCGGTTTTCCTCACCAGCTCTTCTGCAGCGTGCTGATCCCGGGAGACATCCACATCACGAAAGGGGATATGATGGGAACGAAGATAATTTTTGAGCGTATTACACCAAGGACACGATGGCGTAGAATATACTACCACATACTTCCGGGGTTTTCCCTCTTCTCCTGCAGCAGGAGCTGCATAAATCATGTTTTCAAAAAGGGTTTTGTAGTATTTGGCATCATTACATCCTTTAAACGTATTTTTAAATGATCCTTTTTCAAAAGTAAGCAGGGTAGGAACGGAGGTGATCCCGTAGGCAGGATGAACATCCCGTACGTGTGCAACATTTACCATGTGCAGGACAATGTCGTCCTTATCATTGGCTGCGGTTTTTATATTCTTTCGCGCACATTCGCTCAACTCCGATCCTTCTTTGTAAAGCAATACATAGGCTTTTTCTTCTTCTGCAATTTTCTCCAGCAAGTCCTTGTGAGATTTAACTTCTACTTCTTTTAGCATAGTATCCATATTCTGTCCTTTACCAATTAAGTTTTGTTTTCGTTTTTATCACATTTTATGCCAAACACATGTTCCTGAAAAGTGGCACAAAGATAATGTAAAAATGACAGGAAGAAACCCTAAAATGGCAGATATCGGAAAAGGAGCTGTCAGGTTGCAGTCAGCTTTTCTTACATGATATAAATGCTCCTGTTTTTATCAGTTTCATCACGGAAGTAACGGATGTCAGGAGGTGTTCTTCCGTTTGTCGGATCGCATCATCCAGGGTCAGGGGACGAGGGTGTATGGGTATGATGGCCGTGAAAGCCTTTTCCAATGCTTTTTTTCCTGAGAGATCATACCAACCCGTGAAATCAATCACCGGCACATGATGCCGGGTTCCCAGCCGGGCCAGAGACCAGGGAGCTTTCCCAAAGAGGGTTTGCCGGTCTGTTTTTCCCTCGCCGGTCAGCGCCAGGTCTGCATTCTTAATCTTTGCTTCCAGACCTGTGATCTTTTTAACCAGGTCGAATCCTCCCATTGCCTTGGCACCCAGGAAAGAGACCAGGCCTGTGACCAGGCCGCCGGCAGCGCCCCCATAGGCTATGTCAGACACATCCATATGGAACTGGGTACGGATGATATGTGCCAGATGTTGAAGATTGTTTTCCAGAACGGCTGTCATTTCAGCAGAGGCTCCCTTCTGCGGAGCATAGACGCGTGCGGCTCCCTCCTCACCGGTCAAGGGATTGGTAACATCACAGGCCACTAAAATTTTTACTTTGCCAAGTCTTTTGTCCAGCCATTTCAGGTCTATCCGGGCCAGACGGTTCAACTGGCCACCGCCCGGCAGTAATTCATACCCTTTTTCATCCAGAAAACGTCCCCCCAAAGCCTGTACTGCACCCAAACCTCCATCTACCGTGGCGCTTCCTCCCGCTCCGATAATGATCTTCCGGCAGTGTTGATCCAGCGCCGCTTTGATCAGCTCGCCCGTCCCATAGGTTGAGGTTATCAGAGGGTTCAGCTCGTCCTTTTGCAGAAGCTCTATGCCTGAGGCCGCAGACATTTCTATTACAGCCGTTTTGCCATCTTCGGTTAAACCAAAAAATGAAGTGATGGGACGCATCAAAGGATCATGGACACGTACTTTTATTTTGCGTCCTCCCGCTGCATGCAGGATTGCCTCAGTGAGGCCTTCGCCACCATCGGATAACGGAACCTGGATCGTTGTACTTTCTGGAAAGATTTGTTGGACCCCTTTGGCCATGATCTTTGATACTTTGACTGAAGATAAACTTCCCTTGAACGAGTCAGGTGCAATTAATATTTTCATGGCACAAAGAAGTAATGTTTTCCTGTCAGTAAAGATAGGAATTAAATAATTCTGCCCGCCAGCACCGGTTCTTTTTTCCCTTCCAGAATATCTGTCAGTAAAACGTTCGCCAGGCTGTTGTTCCCGACACGTTCCCGGATGGTTACAGGCAGATAATGTTGTCCATACCCCAGAGAGAAGTTTTTCCCTTCTTTTTCAATAAGAACCTTCTGTTTTTTGCCCAGCATGGACTGGTAATATTTTAGCTTATTTTCCAGTGAGATTTCCCTGATGATCCTGCTGCGTTCGGTCTTGACAGCATCGGAAATCTGATTCTCCATACGGGCGGCAAGGGTTCCGTCCCTTTTTGAGAACTTGAAGGTATGGATATGACTGAAACGGGCCTCACGTGCGATCCCGGCGGATTGCAAAAAATCTTCTTCCGTTTCTCCGGGAAAACCGACAATGATATCGGTCGTGAAATTAAAATCGGGATAGCGCTTCCGGATGTTTTCCATCATCCCCATAAATGTTTTTACATCATATTTCCGGTGCATCTTCTTCAGAATATGGTCTGATCCTGATTGCAGGCAAAGATGCAGGTGAGGGGTAAGCTTGGGATGTGCAAAGAGATCAAACAGTTTTTCTCCGAAGCCTTCCGGTTCAATGGAAGAAATACGCAAGCGGAAATCTCCGGGTAACCCGATAATTTTTTCAACCAGGTCTTCAAAGTTTTCGTTTTCATATTGATACCGTCCGATGTTTACACCGGTCAGAACCACTTCTTTAAAACCCGCGTCGGTTACCCGGAGTATGTTTTCAAGGATTTCCCCTGCAGGCCGGCTCACCGCTCTTCCGCGTACTTTCGGTATGATACAGTAGGAGCAGTAATTGTCACAGCCATCCTGTATTTTGATCAGGCTCCGGGTATGCAATGATTTGTCTGTTACCGGGAAGTGGAACTTATCTTCCGGAAACAGATCCGGAGAAGTTATCTCTCCTTTGAAATGAGCTTCTACCAGGTCTGTGATAGAACTTTTTCTATCGTTCTGCACAGCATAGGTTATCCCGGGCTGCTGCTCCAGGCTCTCTTTGTAATGGTTGACCATGCAGCCCGTAGCGATCACGACAGAATTTCCGGTGCGCCGGATAGCCTGGCTGATCATATTTCTGGATTTATGGTCGCTCTGGTTTGTAACCGTGCAGGTATTCACTACATATACATCCGCCGGCTGATTGAACGGGACCACTTCGTATCCTTTGTGGCGGAACGCCGAGACCAATGCATCTGTTTCGTACTGATTCAACCGGCATCCCAGCGTCTTAAAAGCTATTTTAAGGGATCTGTCCATGCTTTCTCCTCTACCTCAATGAGTTTACCTTCTATCGAAAACGGGGTGACGGATGTGATCATGATCCGGACAAACTGCCCGATCAAAGACACATTAGGGGATTGAAAACGTACGTTGATCCTTCCTTCGGTATGCCCTGACAGATATTCTGCCTTTCTGTCTTTTCCTGTGACAAGGATTGTCACTTCTCGGTCCAGCATTTTTTTTGTCCATCGTAAAGCGCTTTCTTCCAGGTCTCCGGTCAGCGTATGCAGACGTTCTTTTTTTACAGACATAGGGACGTTATCCTTCCAGCGGGCACTGACGGTACCCGGTCTGGGAGAATAAACTGCGATATAAGCCATATTGAATTGTACGGCTGCCAGGGCTTTCCTTGTATGCTCAAACTGCACGTCCGTTTCTCCGGGAAAGCCGACAATAATGTCGGTAAACAGCGTAGCTGCCGGGAGTTTTTGTCGAATATACCTTACAATCTCATAATAATCTTCCACCGTGTGTTTCCGGTTCATCCTCCGCAATACTTCATTATCCCCCGACTGGAGTGGCAGGTGTATCTGTTTGGCCAGACAACGGTACCGGCTGATCACATCTATTACCTCGGGTTTCATATCCCGCGGATGCGGAGAAGTAAAATAGACCCAGCACTTATTCCCATAAACCTCTCCAAGCCTGCCAATTTCTTCCAGCAATCCGGCAAAGGAAAGCTCTGTTTCCGGCTTGTCTTTCCCGTAAGAATTTACATTTTGTCCCAACAGGGTAATCGATTTGTATCCTTGCTTCATAAGCGCACGTACCTCATCCAGGATCTCGCCTGAAGCTCTGGACACTTCACGACCGCGGGTATAGGGTACGGCACAAAAAGTACAGAATTTGTCACACCCGTTCTGTATGGGCACAAAAGCTTCAAATTCGGAGTGGTAGGTAGGGTGGATTTCCCATAAACGATCCATGATGGTCCGGCCGTCCTGCAGGTTTCCGGGAGTTTGTTTATCACGGGCAATCTCTGTCAGAGGAAGGAAAGCCGCATGATTCGTATTTTTCTTACTTCCCGACCAGGGGGAGGAGGCAAAAGAGGTGACCACCCCGTATTGCCGGAGCATATCAGGCAGACCCGGTAATTCATTGGTGGTAAAAATCAGATCAAAGAGTTTCTCGAATTTCTTTTTGTCAGCCGGGAGTACGCAGCCGGTTAAAAAGGTGATCAGGTTGCGGCTTGTTTTCATCCGGTTCCATCTGTATATTTTGGTGTATACCTTGTCTATGGCTTTCTGACGTACCGAACAGGCCACCACACCAATCAGATCAGCCTCTTCTTCGCCGCCAGGGAGATACCCCATGTTTTCCAGTACCGTGCTGATCCTTTCGCTGTCCGATTTATTCATCTGACAACCCAATGTAAGCAGGAAATATTTCATTATATATCTAATTCAAATACAATTTGTTTTTACTTTTTATCAAAACAAGGCCTTTAAGGGGTGAAAATATAAATCCAATATTCCATAACCCATTTATAGGTCTTGGAAAATGCAGATAAAGCCGGCCTTAATTTTCTGCAAAAATAAGGGAAAGATTTGATTATGAAAGATAAAACCGCCGGATAAAATCAGGACTTAAGCTTTTTTTCTATTTCTTCGATCTGCAGTCTGAACTGCTTGTCCGTTTCAATCAGGTTATTGACGGTTTTGCAGGCATGTAGAACGGTGGCGTGGTCTTTCCCTCCGATGCGGGAGCCGATCGTGGTGAGGGATGATTTAGTGAGGCTTTTAGAGAAGAACATGGCCACCTGCCGGGCCTGCACGATTTCCCGTTTTCGGGTTTTGGACAATACCAGATCAATAGGAATCCCGAAATAATCACATACAACTTTCTGGATGTAATCGATGGAAAGTTCCTTATGGGTGTTTTTAATGAGCTTGTCGATCATTTTGCGGGCCAGATCCAGTGTGATCTCTTTCTTGTTTAGCGTTGACTGGGCCAGCAAAGAGATCAAAGCTCCTTCCAGCTCACGGATATTGGTGGTGATGTAAGTCGCGATATATTCCAGGATCTCATCGCTCATCTCGATGCCGTCATTGTAAATTTTCTTTTTAAGAATGGCCATCCTGGTTTCAAAGTCGGGGGATTGGAGGTCTGTTGACAGACCCCATTTAAAACGAGATAACAGCCGCTGCTCCAACCCCTGTAACTCAACGGGTGCCTTGTCAGACGTCAGAATCAGTTGTTTTCCGCTTTGATGCAAATGATTGAAGATGTGAAAAAAAATATCCTGGGTCTTTTCTTTTCCGGCAAATTCATGGACGTCATCTACAATAAGCACATCGATCATCTGATAGAAATGAAGAAAGTCATTTCTCGTATTGTTCCGGATCGATTCGATAAACTGTGTCTGAAAACGATTGGCTGTAACATAAAGTACCGTCAGGTCCGGGAATCTTTCCTTTACCTCGATGCCAATGGCCTGTGCGAGATGGGTTTTCCCCAGTCCTGAGTCTCCATAAACAAACAAAGGGTTGAATGCTGTTTTTCCTGGTTTCTGACTGACAGCATAGCCTGCCGAGCGGGCCAGACGGTTACAGTTTCCTTCTATAAAATTTGCAAAAGAATATTCGGAATTCAACTGAGGGTCGACATGCATCTTTTTTAATCCCGGTATGATAAACGGATTCCGTATGGATATTTCATTCCTCTCCATAGGCACGGCAAGGGGCTTATTCTTCAGATCCGTTTTACTGCGCGTAGGAAAACGTACCGTGTAGGGTTGGCTTGAAAATGCATTATTTTCAATAACCACGTTGTATTCCAGCTTGGCATCCTGCCCCAGTTCTTTTCTAAGTATCTTCTTCAGCAGATCAATATATTGTTCCTCAAGGTATTCATAGAAAAAAGGGCTGGGTACCTGAATGGTCAAGACGTTATCTTTGAGCTTTACCGGTATTATGGGTTCAAACCATGTCCTGAAACTAACGGAAGGTACATTGTCTTTGATAATCTGCAAACATTTATTCCAAATAATTTCATGATCTTTGGTTTCTTTATTCATGGTTTTGAACATGGTTTTTTGGCGGGTTAAGATATTTATACCGGTTCATAAAAAGGGATAGCAATTTTGTTAAAAAAAATGTAAAAAAAAAATCAAATTTCAATTGATTTTTTGAAAAAAAATATATTGTCTTTACTAACAGCCAATTTGCTCTGAAAAAAAATATTAAAAAATACAATATGTTGAAAAACAGTAAATTGGATGTTGCGTGGTTTAAATTAATGTTAATTAAAGCTTTATTATGAATCAATTAAAGCCACCACGTCGCTCCGGGTCCGGGAAAAATTAGTTTTCGTCAAAAAATTAGCACTTTTAATCAAATCCATTTTTCCGGAATTGACACAAAACCGTCAGAAAACTTTGATCCGGATGTATTTCTTTGGATTTTCTGTAATTTTATTGACCAGGGTATCCAACCGGTGGGTCAGGTGTAGGATCCCCTGATACAGGCTGTCATTGGTAGTCAGTTTCCCCAGAGAACCTTCCCCCTTGTTTATTTTAGCCATAAGCGCCGACGTTCCGGCCAGGGTTTCATTTAGATGGGTTATGGTTGATTTGATATCCGAACGTGTGAGTGAATCCGAAATTTCCGAGAGGTTATCCAGCACATAGTTCAGCTTGATCAGATCTTTTTTTAACAGGAATGAGATCTGTTCCATATTATTCATGGTTGTTGAGAACTGTCCGTTTTCATTTGTCAGTAAGGTATCTACTGTGTATGATGTGTTTTTCAGGTGTTTCACGGATAGACGGATATCTTCGAAACTATTATTAAAGTTGTCTCTGAAGTTCTCATTAAAAGTAACCTGAATCACAGCCAGCACCGAATCAAAAGAAGCCATTAACTCTTCTGCTTTGGCTTTGATCGGTAATACCTGGGCACTGACCTGGTCCTGAAGGCTTCCTTCAACACTCCCGGGCAGGGTATCGCCCGAATGCAGATATTCACTGGATTTTCCCAGCAATATACGCAGAGCCTGAGAGCCCATAATGTCTGAACTGTAAATCTGGGCAACCGATCCTTCGGGTAGGTTGAAAGGTTGTTCCATGGTGAATTTCACTACAATGCGCCCCGATTCATCAGGAGCAAAACCGATATCATCCACCAATCCGACTTTGTATCCGTTGATATATACAGGATTGGATTCATGTAATCCGTTTATTTGATTATAAACGACATAGTAGGTACTGATAGGTTTGAGCAGGTTCAGGCCCTTCATGTAGTTATATAACCAGATAAAAAGAGCGATGCTTACGGTCATAATGATCCCGACTTTGAGTTCTGTTGAGTGTTTCATGGCTTATGACTTTTGGTAACGGGTTTTTTTATGCTCATATCAAAAATCTAAAGGTAACGATTTGCCGGCAAAAGTTATAAAATATCAGGTTTATCTGTGTTCAGAAGAGTTATTCTTTCTTTTTTAACACTGCCTGCAGAGGGATGATTTTATGGTTTCTTACCCCCACAACAAAGGCATCCGGAAAATCAGACAGGATTTGTTTACGGAGGTTCTTGATTTCTTCATAGGAAGTGGAACGTCCTACCGTGTATTTGTAGCTGTTTCCTTCCTGAAATTCCAGAACCAGCTTATATTTTTTAAAGATTTTATCATCCGGCGGGATCTTTTTCCGAGAAGTAAGTACCTGAACGCTAAAGAAAGCCTGATCAGTGGTTTCAGGTGCCATGGTAAAATTACTCTGGCTCTCTATCATGGTTTTGTAGTTTTTAAAAGCCCTGTAGATCGCCGAAGCGATAATAGACTGGCCATCGTCTGACATCAGGAACTTTTCTTCATTCGGGTTGGAAAGATAACCTGTCTCTACCAGCACACTGGGCATGGAGGTCTTCCAGAGTACAAGAAAACCAGCCTGTCGCACGCCATGATCACGGCGACCGGCCCTCTCCTTGAACTGTTTCTGAACCAGGGTGGCGAATTTAAGGCTTTGTTCCAGATAGGTATTCTGCATCAGGTTAAAAACAATGTAGGACTCAGGCGAGTTGGGGTCAAATCCCTCATAATGTTGCGAATAATCATTTTCCAAAGTGATTACGGCGTTTTCCTTACGTGCTACTTCCATATTTCTTTCCCCCACGTTTAAACCCATAACATAGGTTTCCGCACCGTATATCTTTTTATTCGGACTGGAATTACAGTGGATAGAAATGAAAAGATCCGCATGGTTTGTGTTGGCAATGTTTCCACGTTCGTGAAGTTCAATAAAAACATCCGTTTTTCTTGTATAGATTACCTGAACATCCTTGACATGGTCCTCTATATATTTCCCCAGCTTCAACGCAATGCTCAGGGCGATATCTTTCTCCTGTGAATGTCTTCCCAGGGTTCCCGGGTCTTTGCCTCCGTGACCGGCATCAATAACAACTTTTCTTATCTTGTAGTGATGAGAATTGCTGTTTTGTGCCATAACCGGCGCGAAAAAAAATAAAAATACCAAAACAAGTGAAAATATTTTGCGTTGTCTGAGGGGATACCTGTACAGAATCTTTGAAGCGGACACCTTCATCTCAATGAATTTCGTTAGTTTTGCCGTGGTTGTAAAATTATCATAAACGCCTTGTCATTTAAACATCCGACATACAAAAATAGTATATTCCTTTGGCATAAAAAGATTTTTCTTTTTTGTCTTTCTGTAATTTCAACTTCCATCGCATTTTCTCAGAAAGAAATACCTGTTCCACAATCGATAAGACCTGATACCGGTATTATTTCCATGCCGGATTCCATCGTTATGCAGCAGGGTTCCACCCTTATCCCCGATTCGCTGAATTATAGGACAGATACGGCAAACAGGGTCTCCTCCGAGCGTATTGATTCCAGAATCACGTATCAGGCTACGGATTCAATGATCATTGACCTGGTGACACGCAAGACATATCTTTTTGGGAAGGCAGATGTTACCTATAAGGATATTGAGTTGAAAGCCGATTACATTGAGATCGATTTCAGTACGAACGAGATTTTCGCCAAAGGTTTGCCCGACAGCACCGGCCAGATCGCCGGAAAACCTAATTTTAAACAAGGATCGGAAAGTTTTGATGCAAATACGTTACGATATAATTTCAAGTCGGGAAAAGGGTATATTCGGGGTGTGGTAACCAAGCAGGAAGGGGGCTTTCTGCATAGCGGTATTACGAAAAAACAGAAGAGTGGAATCTTTGATATTAAAAACGGGAAGTATACCACCTGTGATGCTCCGCACCCTCATTATTATATTGCTCTGACAAAAGCCAAGGTGGTTCCCGGCAAAGAGATTGTCTCCGGCCCGGCCTATATGGTTATTGCTGACATTCCGTTGCCCGTCGCCGTTCCGTTTGGCTTTTTCCCGATAAAACAAACCCATGCTTCCGGCATATTAATTCCTTCTTACGGAGAAGAACGAAACAGAGGCTTTTATCTTAGGAACGGAGGGTATTATTTAGCCCTGAATGATTATTTCGATCTGAGTATAACCGGAGATATTTTTACCAACGGAACCTGGGGGGTCCGGGTTGGCTCCAATTATAAAAAAAGATACAAGTATGGGGGCAATTTCGGAGTCAATTATTATAAAAACGTAACAGGGAGTCTGGATCTGGGCAATTATGTAGCCCGCAATGATTATTCCGTCAAATGGTCCCATAACCAGGATCCCAAAGCAAATCCTACCAGTACTTTCCGAGCCTCGGTCAATCTCAGCTCCAGCTCTTACGATAAAAATCACAGCTATGACGCATCAGATTATCTGACCAATACCAAACAATCAAGTATTTCCTTTTCCAAAATGTGGCCAGGATCCCCCTTCAACTTTTCAGGCAGCCTGTCTCATTCCCAGAATTCCCAGACCAAAGCAGTGGATCTTAACCTGCCTAAACTGGCTTTTACCATGAACAGAATCTATCCTTTTAAAAGAAAAAACGCTCCCGGCCGCCACTGGTATGATAATATAGATTTGACATACAATGCGTTACTGGAGAACAGGATCCGTACGGTGGATACCCTTCTGTTTACCAGGGAAGTGTTCAACAATATGTCCAACGGCTTTAGGCATACCATTCCATTAGGTGTGAATTTCAAGCCTTTCAATCATTTTAACATCTCTCCGCGAATTCAGTATTCAGGAATGCTCTATACCAAATACATAGAAAAGCATTTTAATTACTTTTACGATTCAACCAGCGCGGGCTATGTGTCCCAATTGGTGACGGATACCATTCACCGGGTTACCTATGCACAATCGGTGAACCCCAGTATCAGCATGTCGTTTAACCCGAAGATATATGGTATGTTTATCTTTAAGAATCCGGATGCCAGGGTGGAAGCAATCCGTCACGTAATCACACCGTCGGTTAGCTTTTCCTTTGTGCCGGACCTGGGCGGAATCATGCCCAATTATTACAGGGAAATCGTAGATACCACCCAGGAAAACAGGGTTACCCAATATTCTATTTATGAAAAGGAAATCTATGGTACGCCCTCTTTGCCGGGGAGATCAGGGGCGGTGAATTTTTCCCTGAACAACAACCTTGAAATGAAAGTGAGAACCAATAGTGATTCAACGGCCGATACGAAAAAAGTAAAATTACTTGAAAGTCTGAATTTTTCGACCAATTATAATGTCTTCAAGGATTCTCTTCGCTGGGCCCCGCTGACCTTCAACGGACGTACCAGCCTGTGGAAAAACAATATACAGTTGACTTTCGGGGGAGTGTTTAATCCTTATGCCCTGAATGATAAAGGCCATGTTATCAATACCCCCAATATTGCCGTTTCCAACTCTCTTTTCCGGATGACCAGTCTCAACTTTTCCCTGAACCTTCAGCTTAAGGGAGGTAATTCAAAATCAGCGGGTGGGGTTTCTCAGAAACCTCCGGGAGGTCCCGGGGAGATGATAGGTATGGAACAGGCCACCGGTCCACCTGAAACAAATCCCGCACAACAAAATCAGGAAGTATTGGATTACGATTATTTTAATATCCCCTGGGATCTTCGTATCCGCTACAATGTGAATTACACCAAGCAGGCTTTTACTCCCACTGTTGTTCAGACCCTTAATGTTTCCGGTAGTTTCAGTCTGACTCCCAAATGGAAAATAAGCGGGAACACGGGTTGGGACTTTAAAATGAACAAGCTTACTTATACCTCTGTCAATATTCACCGCGATCTGCATTGCTGGGAAATGAGCTTCTCCTGGATCCCCATCGGTTTTCATCAAAGTTACAGTTTTACGATCAACGTGAAATCCTCTATTCTCAGAGATCTGAAATATGAGAAGAGAAAGAGCTGGTATGACCGGTAAAGCACGTGAAATTTAATCAAAAGAATTCCTTGGAGCTGCGAAATTCATGGGAATGAATTGTTTTCGAGTGCGTATAATAATCACAAAAAATTTCATTACGCAGTGACCAATAATTATGGCAGGGCAAATCATATTCAAAAAATAAATACCTTTGGGTACTTAACCGTAATAATACTCCTAGTCATGAAGAAAATCATACATACGTTGAAAGCTCCACAGGCTATCGGACCTTACAGTCAGGCCGTAGAAGTTAACGGAATTTTATACGTCTCCGGTCAGATCGGAGTGGATCCCGGGACGGGAGAATTTGTCCCCGGAGGTATCAGGGAGCAGACCCTCCGCGTACTGCGAAATATTGAAATCATACTGATGTCTGCCGGATATACCAGAAATGATGTGGTAAAATCAACCGTTTATCTGAAAGATATGGATGATTTCCCGGAAATGAATGAAGTATATGCCTCTTTCTATGAAGAAAAACACCCTGCCCGGGCTGCCGTACAGGTAGTCAGGCTGCCCAAGGATGCCTTGATCGAGATAGACACAATAGCTGTCAGATGATATAAAATGACAGAAAGCCGTCCCGAAGAACAGCTTTCCCTTATTGATAATAATATAAAATGCTTATTCTGAGATAACTTCAAAGTCTATCTCAACCGTAACTTCACGATGAAGGTGAAGGGTAGCCTTGTATTTTCCGACCTCTTTTACGACATCTCCTTTGATGGAAATATTCTTCCGGTCAATTTCAAAGCCTTTTTCTGCAAGTGCTTCAGCAATCTGTATGGTATTTACCGATCCAAATATTTTTCCGGTAGAACTTGTCTTGGCGCCGATCGTAAGAGAGAGTCCTTCCAGTTTTTTTGCCAGCTCCTGGGCTTCATTTCTGATTTTCTCCTCCTTGTGGGCTCGCTGCCTCATGTTCTCTTCATGCATTTTTCTGGCAGAAGGGGTGGCCGCAATGGCATAACCTTTCGGAATAAGATAGTTTCTGGCATAGCCGTCCTTTACCTTGACCATGTCATTTTTATGACCCAGCCTGGGCATATCTTCTTTTAAAATAATCTCCATTTTTTTCCCTCCTTTATTTTAAAAGATCCGTAACATAAGGTAACAGGGCAAGATGTCTGGCTCTCTTAACTGCCTGGGCTACTTTCCGCTGATATTTCAATGAAGTTCCCGTAATACGACGGGGAAGAATTTTTCCCTGTTCGTTTAAAAACTTTTTCAGGAACTCAGGATCTTTGTAATCCACATATTTGATCCGGTTTTTCTTGAACCGGCAATACTTTTTCTTTTTAATCTCAACTGACGGTGGGGTCAGATATCTGATTTCTGAATCGTTCTGTGCCATGCTTTATTCCTCCACTTTATTTTCGGTTTTTTCATCTTTATTGCTTTTCTTCTGCCTTCTTTTCTTTTCAGCGTATTCAATGGCATATTTATCCATCCTGAAAGTCAGAAAACGGATAAAACGCTCATCACGTCTGTACTCGGTCTCGAGTTTTTCGATCAGACTACCTTCGCCTTGAAATTCAATAAGATAATAAAACCCTGTGGATTTTTTCTGAATCGGATAAGCCAGCTTTCGCAGGCCCCAATTCTCTTCATGGACGATCTCTCCTCCATGCCCGGTAATCACCGACTTTACTTTTTTTACCGTTTCCTTCATCTGTGATTCAGACAAAACGGGAGTTGCAATGAAAACGGTTTCGTAATGATTTAACATACTTAATTAATTTTTTAAATGAATCATTAAAATTATTGGGGTGCAAAAATAGAACATTTTTTATCTACTGCAAAATATCTCAGGCTTTTTACTTTCAAAACCTGAAAAATTCCGGCAGTTTGGTTATCTTTGTGGGATAAGCCGGAATATGGAACAAATCATCCGGACCTGTTTGAGTATAACTCTGTTGCACAATTATATGGAGAATTTTATTGTATCAGCAAGGAAATACCGGCCCGTTCTTTTCCGGGAGGTGGTTGGTCAGGGGACCATTACCCAGACCCTGAAAAATGCTATCATATCCCAACATCTGGCACAATCCTATCTGTTTTGTGGTCCGCGGGGCATCGGAAAAACAACCGTTGCACGTATCCTGGCCAAAACAATTAACTGTGAGCACCCTACACCGGAAGGAGAACCTTGTAATGAATGTGAATCATGTAAGGCATTCATGGAAAATCGCTCTTTTAATATCCATGAACTGGATGCTGCTTCCAACAACACCGTGGATGACATTCGTAATCTTATCGACCAGGTGAGGATCCCTCCACAGGTGGGGAAATACAGTGTCTATATCATTGATGAGGTGCATATGCTCTCTCAACAGGCTTTCAATGCTTTTCTGAAAACCCTCGAAGAACCGCCTTCCTATGCCATTTTTATTATGGCTACCACAGAAAAACAAAAGATTATTCCTACCATACTGTCCAGGTGTCAGGTGTTTGATTTCAATCGTATCGGGGTGGAAGATATAGTGCAACATCTGCAGTTTGTAACTGAAAAAGAAAAAATCCAGGCCGAACCGGAAGCACTGAATGTGATTGCCCAAAAAGCTGACGGGGCTTTGCGGGACGCACTGAGCATTTTTGATCAGTTGGTGAGCTTCTCAGGAAAAAACCTGAATTATCAGAAGGTAATAAAAAGCCTGAATGTACTGGACTATGATTATTATTTCAAAATTACCGGAAACCTGCTGGACGGAAATGCTACCGAGAGCCTCCTGATCTTTGACGAGATATTGGGCAAGGGGTTTGATGCACAGCATTTTCTCTCCGGACTGAGTCGTCATTTCCGGGATTTGCTCGTAGCTCATGATAAAGTCACGTTACCTTTGCTGGAGGTTGGACCCGTTGTCCGGGAGCAATACCTGAAACAAGCCAGGGAATGTTCGGTGGATTTCCTCTATAAAGCACTGGATATATGTTATCAGGCGGACATAACTTACCGCTCAAGCAAGAACCAGCGTTTGCATGTAGAGTTGGCTTTGCTGAAAATAAGTGCGTTAAAAAAAAAACCTGAACATTTTGACGAGGTAGAAAAAAAACCTAAAGAAGAAAAGAAACCGGCTCCTTTACCTGCTGAAAAGAAGACCGGGGAACACAAACCTGTTTCCCGTGAGGAAAAGGAAGTTTCTCTTTCCGGAGATAAAGAAACAAAAAAGAAGCCTGTAAATAAAAAGGAACCCGTGCGCAGGGATGTGCCGGATAATCCCCAACAGGTTGTAGGTGAAATCCACACGGAGACCTCTCAGAATCCTCCCTCCACCATTTCCATTAAGGATGCCCTGAACGGGCATATTGCCAAACAATCCGAATCCGGAGAGGAAGCCGGAAGAGAAAAACAGGCTGTCAGGGAGCCTCTCTCCGAACAACCGTTTACGCTTGATAAGCTGACTCAGAAATGGATGGAGTATGCCGAGAAGATGAGCCATGAAAAACCGCGTTTTGCAGCAGCCCTCCGAATCCATATGCCGGATATGACGGATGAAAAATCCATACGGATCATTCTGGAAAATAAAAACCTGAAAGAAGACTTTGAGCAAAACCTTAAACCGGATCTGATGGAGTTTCTAAAGAAAGAACTCAATAATTACGGAATACGCCTGCAGATAGAAGTGGAAAAGAATGAGGGAAATACAACTTCCAGAAAACCTTATACTCCGGAAGAACGGTTTGTATATCTTGCAAAGAAAAATCCGGAGTTACAGAACCTGAAACGGCAGTTTGATCTGGATTTTGAGTAGCTTCCCCAAAACATTGGCTGTATATTTTGGGAAAGCTCTACGATTTAGATATTTTTGTCGGCGCAATAAAATAAGGAATGTCTTAATTATTTTACTATAAAATTTATTTGATTATGGAAGGTGAAAAAATAACAATTCAGGGGGGGCAGTTGAAAGTCCCCGATCAACCGGTTATCCCGTTTATTGAAGGTGACGGTACAGGGCCGGACATCTGGCGAGCTTCGGTAAGAGTATTTGATGCAGCCGTAGAGAAAGCCTATGGCGGCAAAAGAAAAATTGTCTGGAAAGAAGTGCTGGCCGGAGAGAAAGCGTTTAATAAAGTGGGGGAGTGGCTTCCCCAGGAAACCCTGGATACCATTCATGAATATCTGGTCGCGATCAAAGGCCCCCTGACTACCCCTGTTGGCGGAGGAATACGTTCTCTTAACGTGGCTCTCCGGCAGATCCTTGATCTTTATGTATGCCTGCGTCCGGTAAAATATTACCCGGGGGTTCCTTCTCCGGTAAAAGATCCTACAAAAACAGATATGGTGATTTTCCGGGAAAACTCCGAGGATATCTATGCCGGCATTGAATGGCTGACCGGGACCCCGGAGAATGATAAAATCCTCAACTTCCTGATTAATGAGATGGGAGTGAAGAAGATCCGTTTTCCGGAAACTACCTCCATAGGGATTAAACCGGTCTCCAAACAGGGTACCGAACGCCTGGTAAGAGCTGCCATCAATTATGCCCTGAAAACCAACCGTCCTTCGGTAACGATCGTGCATAAAGGCAATATCATGAAATTTACGGAAGGTCAGTTTAAGCTGTGGGGCTATGAGCTGGCCGAAAGAGAATTCGGAGACAGGGTCTTTACCTGGATGCAATATGACCGGATCAAAGCAGACAAAGGAGCCGCTGCCGCCGACGAAGCCCAGGACAAAGCAATGAAGGAAGGAAAGCTCCTGATCAAGGATGTGATTGCCGACGCATTTTTACAGCAGATTCTGACCCGTCCGGCCGAATACTCCGTAATCGCGACGCTTAACCTGAACGGTGATTATATCTCTGATGCCCTGGCAGCTACCGTGGGTGGCATTGGCATTGCTCCGGGAGCCAATATCAATTATGATACGGGTCACGCCATCTTCGAAGCTACCCATGGCACGGCTCCGAAATATGCCAACCAGGACAAGGTGAACCCGGGATCCCTGATCCTCTCCGGGGTGCTGATGTTCGAATATATGGGCTGGGACGAAGCAGGCGAATTGATCGTAAAAGGAATCAGGGAAGCCATTACCAAAAAACGGGTTACCTATGATTTCGAACGACAAATGACCGGAGCTACCAAACTGAAAACTTCCGAATTCGGCGATGAGATCATTAAAAATATGTAAATGGGTTCGGGCCTTAGGGCTTTTCCGCAAAAATGCCTCCGCCAAGGGTTGCAATGTTGGGGTTGAGGGAGAATCCCCCTCTGAAATCACAAAGCCTCCGGAAAAACCGGACGAAGCCATGAGTCCTGCGCTTTAATAAGTAGTATACTTTCATTTGGAAATAATAAATAATTTAAAATTTACAGATATGTTGAAAGATAAGATTGAGAAAATACTGAACCGGCAGGTGGAACGGGAAGGATATTCCTCCCTGTTATACCTCTCCATGGCCTCCTGGGCCGAAACTTCCGGATATCCCGGCATTGCCGGCTGGCTGTATGCCCAGTCCAATGAAGAATTGGAGCATATGCTCCAGTTTATCCATTATATCAATGACAGGGGCGGAAAAGCCGTCATACCCGGCCTGGAAACTCCACCGAATGAGTTCGAAGGCATCCGGCCTCTGTTTGAAGCGGTACTGAAACACGAACAGTTTATCAGTGCTTCCATTAATGAAATTGTTACGGCCTGCATTGAAGAGCAGGATCATACCACCAACAATTGGATACAGTCGTTTGTTGCGGAACAGATAGAAGAAGAATCCAACGTTCAGGAGATCCTGGACAAGTTGTCTCTGGTAGGTACCCATAATCTTTATATGTTCGACCGGGATATTATGGATATGCGAAGCAAAGAGGAAGCTTCCGGAACCGCCGAATAATTTTGCAAAGTTTCTGTTTAAAAAACAAAGGCTCTCCGACCGGAGAGCCTTTGTTTTTTAAGTCTGAAGAATTCCCCGGACTGCCCCGGAGATCGTTCGTTTTTAGGAGATTGCTTTATTGTATCACTGGTGTCCGGGATAAATATTATAACCATTTATATAGCAGAGTGTTAGATGAATGTAATAAAAAGAGGGGCTGTATATTTAAATATTGATATTCGGTTATTAAAGAATACCTGTCCCTGTACACTGTTTTTTGTTTAACCCCCTCCCCAACCCTCCCCCGCCAGCTGGCGGAGAGGGAGTTTTTCCCAAGTGCTATTTTTTTCCGGACGGCAGGAGGGGGTAATACATAAAAAATACTTTATTCCACAAAATATTCTATCATTTATCTTTTTTACTGGATCCTACCGATATTGCATATAGAGGATCCTGATGAACTTTTCCTACGTAGGCGCCTACGTAGGAAAAGTTTTCATTTCCGGAGCATGTTCCATCCCAGGAAAGGAAGCATGACAACTCCCTGAATGACGTCTCCCGTGTTGTAGTTGTATTGTGACCCGAACATACTGTGGGGAACGGAATAGACCAGGATCAGGACGATGGCAGCAAGCACCACGGCCCAGTACCTGTCTTTTTTCCGGACGGCAAGGCAGGCAAAAAGCCAAAAGACAATTGCGATCAGGGTTTTATTGTCGGTCAGGTCCCAACCGAAAGGAATCCCCGTCCAGTAGGCTCCGAACGCATGCAGTTGAACCATCGGTCCCAGAAACCCTCCGCCAATGAGCAAAAGTATCAGGGTGGTCCAGGCATATTTTTTATAGGCTCCTATTTTCCAGATGGCCATCAGACCTGCCAGGGTGGATAACAGCATTGCGGTAAACATAAAGAGAATGTGAGGGATCAGGATCCCGGCAGGCACGCTTCCTTTGAAGCGGGCAACCACAGGATCTCCGTCAGGGATGGCAATACCTTCTCCCGGGGCCTTGAGGAGGATGCGGTAGGCCAGTTTTCCGGCAGGAGGCTGATGCGGTAACAGGGCCGTCAGGGTATCTCCCCGCCGCGTCATCAGGGTGGTATCCCAGGGCTCTGCAGTGGGGAATCGTTTGTACACCACGTATCCCGTAACCTTCTTGTCCGGTATTATCAGGGTTACGGGCATATCATCATCCCCGCCATGACTGCGTAACAAATGAAAAATATATGGTTTGCCGTCAAGCGTTACTTTTACTTCCCTGGGGTAGGTGGGGCCTGTTTTGCGCTGATAGTATGCAGCGCCAAGGGTAATGATAATAGCCAGAATCCAGAGTAGTGCTTTTTTCATAGGAATGGTTTTTATGTTTTTTTTGTTTATCTTATCATTCTAACTTCATTTCTTTCCGAATGGTTTTACCCAAAATACCTTTTTCTTCCCGTTTCGTATAATTTCCACGGTGTTTGTTTCCCCGCTATCGTAACGCAGATAGATGGAAAATTTTAAGAGGGGGTAAAAATAGGAAAAAAAGATTTATTCATCGTTCGTCCTTCCTGAACGACAGTCTGGCCATTTTTTCCACCTCGAGGCTGGGAAAACCGGCATCTTCGACAACTTTTCCAAGTAGCAGGTAGATCCCGTTTCCTCTGAAAGGATATGCTTTCAGCACATTTGGAAAATGTACCGTATCGAAGAAATTCCCTTGTGCATCCAGCCAGGCGGCAAAGTGCATCCATTCATTCCGGAGGGTGTGTACATATTTTATATTTACCAGGAGTCCCACCATTCTCACCTTCTTTCCGGCATGGCGAAGCATTTCGGGCGCCTGTATCTCTCCCCGGAATCCGGTTTTCAGCATATCGAACCAGGAGAGGGATACCGGGAACCCCAGCAGTTCCATTTCGTCATATGCTTTCTCCAGGTTGCTGTCTTTCAGGGCAGGCAGATGATAATCCTTCCGGAGTACGGGAAAGAGGGATCGGCCGGGAGAGATGCTCTCTTTCTTTTTCCCGGAGAGCATGTAGGCTTCCCACAGAAGTTGTTTTCGTGATTTTCCGGTAAAACGAAATGCTCCGCTACGGATCAGGAACTGCAGCTGTTCCGGTCCGGGGGCGAGACGCTCATGGAAATCGGGAAGGTCCTGGTAAGGGCCGTTTTTTTTACGCTCCCGGGCAATCTGCCTGGCCAGTTCAGAGGTCAGGTTTTTTATATGGATAAAGCCGAGATAGAGGGTTTTGCCGGAGACGGATGTTTTGTAATGGCTGTGGTTAACGCAGGGAAGCTGGATGTCCCCGCCATAGCGCCGGGCTTCGTTGATGTATACCCACAGGGGATAAAACCCACCGAAGTTATTGATTACCGCCACCATAAACTCCAGGGGATAATGGGCTTTCAGGTAGAGGCTCTGGAAACTTTCTACTGCATAGGAGGCCGAGTGTGCTTTGGAGAAGGAATATCCGGCAAAAGACTCGATTTGCCGCCATACTTCTCTGGTCAGATCGTCCGTATACCCCCGGGTCCGGCAGTTGGCAAAGAACTTGTCCACGATTTTGTTCATCTCTTCGCGCGAGCGAAACTTTCCGCTCATAGCCCGCCGCAGCACATCGGCATCGGCCAGGTCGAGGCCGGCAAAGTGATGGCATACCTTCAGCACATCCTCCTGATAGACCATAATCCCATACGTCTCCTTCAGTTGTTCTTCCATTACGGGATGCAGATATTTGAACCCGTGGGGATTGTGAAAACGCCGGATGTATTCCCGCATCATGCCGGAACGGGCAACCCCCGGACGTATGATCGAGCTGGCGGCTACCAGGGCAGGGTAGGTGTCGCATTGGATCTTTTTCAACAGACCCCGCATAGCCGGACTCTCAATATAAAAGCATCCGAGGGTTTCCCCTTTTCGCAGGTAACTCCGTACCAGCGGGTCTTTCTTAAAGCGGCTGACAGCATGAATATCTTCGGTTATCCCCCGGTTGCTGTGAACGATCTCTGCACATTCCCTGATGTGTCCGATTCCCCGCTGGCTGAGGATGTCCAGTTTCTCAAAACCGATATTTTCAGCCGTGTACATGTCCCATTGTGTGGTTGGGAATCCTTTGGGGGGGAGATCCAGTGCGGCATAGGAGGTGACGGGCTCTTCTGAGATCAGTACCCCGCCGGCGTGGATGGTACGCAGGTTGGGAAAGTCCTTGATCCTGCTGCCTACGGCAAAAATGCTCCGGGTGATATCATCCCGCTCCCGGAAAGCCGCAGGATCACGAATTAAACGGTCTGTTTCTGATTTGGGCAAACCGTATACTTTTCCCAGTTCACGCAGTATTGATTTCCCTTTGAATGTGGAAACAGCTCCCAGCAAGGCCGTATGCTTCCGGCCATACCGTTTGAAAATGTAATCCAGTACCTCGTCCCGTTCCTTCCATGAAAAGTCAATATCAAAATCCGGCGGACTGGTGCGTTTCGGGTTGATAAACCGTTCAAAGTAAAGGTTTAACTCAATAGGATCAACATCTGTAATCCTCAGGCAGTAAGCTATCACGGAATTAGCCCCGCTCCCCCGGCCCACATGATAGAAACCCCGGCTCATAGCGTAGCGGATAATATCCCAGGTGATCAGGAAATAAGCAGCGAATCCCATTTTGCCGATGATTTCCAGTTCGTGAAGGATCCTTTTTTCTGCTTCCCGGCAGTTTTTTCCGTAACGGTATTGCATGCCGTCGTATGCCAGTTTGCGGAGCAGCAGCATATCATCCTGCACGTTGCCGGTAAAGGTTTTTTTGTTTTTGGAGGTATGAAAATCAAAGTCGAAAGTGCAGCTTTCCAACAGGGCCCGGGTGTTGGCAAGAATATGGGGATGGTCCTGCATGATTTTGTATAGTTTCCGGGGAGGAAGGAATATCTCATCCGGAGAGGCACATTGTCCGGGACGGAGAGAAGACAACAGTACATTGTGGTGAATAGCCCGCAGGTGCTTGTGAATCAGGTATTCCTCTTTGTTGGCAAAGGTGACGGGCTGCAACAGGACGGTTCTGGAAGATGCCAGGGGCAGGGACAGTTTTTGCCGCATGGAAAGACGGATGCCCAGGTATTCATGATGTTCCAAAGAACGGACCGGGATATTTTCCGGAGGGTAGATGATGAACACATGTCTGAATTCGGGAGGATGTACGGGGAAAGGAGTGCCGGAGAGATTGTGACGGGTGAGGAATTCGTTTAATTCGCGGAAACCGGTGATATTCCGGGCCAGAGCCGTGTAGAGATGACGGTCGCCATTGAAAATATCTGCTCCTGCCACAGGTTGAATACGATGCTTCCGGCAGGCCCTGACAAATTCAAAAATCCCCATGGTGGTATTGATGTCGGTGAGGGGTAGCACCGGGATGCCATAGACAGCAGCCATTTCTGCAATCTTCTCCACCGGCAGGGTGCCGTAACGGAGACTGTAGTATGAGTGAATGTTCAGATACATGAAATGTGAGCTTAAAAGGGACTGTCGTTAGAAAATAGTTCGCTGCGCTCACGTAATTAGCTCCCGCTGGTCGCGAAATTATGTGGTAATTAGCTGCTCGCAGGCTCGCAGCGAAATTCAGTAGTCATTCAGTGGTCATTCGGTAATCATGCGGGGGCATACCCGCCGTTCCCCGGTCCCCGAGTGGCTGGAGCGAAGCGACGGCTACCCGCCTCCCGCAGGGGGTATCGAGGGGCCGGGACGACCCCGGATTGGCGGAGAGAGTGATGCCTCCATTGTTTTTCCCACTGCCTGGAATCCGTATTTTCCCCTCAGACGGTCGATGGCCAGGTAGAGGCGGATGATTTCGGAGGTGTCCTCAAACAGATTCAGTTGCGGGACGCCCTGTACCAGATGGCTGAAACGTACCCCGATAAGCCGTACGAGTATCCTGCGCCGGTACAGTTTACGAAACAGCTCTTTGGCTGTATCCAGCAGGAGATGGTCGAAGGAGGTGTACGGGATTCGTTTCTGCAGGGTATGTGTTTCAAAGTCCGAGTACCGGATCTTCACCGTGACGCAGGAAGTCATCTTTCCCTGTTTCCGTAGTTCCCAGGCTGTTTTTTCGACCATCCCGGCCAGTATCCGTAGCAGAAAACGGATATCTGTGGTGTCGTGGTCGAAGGTACGTTCGGTGCCCACGGATTTTTTCCGGTGTTCATCCATTACCGGGCTGTTGTCGATGCCCCGGGCCTTTTTCCAGAGGGTGACCCCGTTTTTCCCCAGCACTTTCTCCAGCATCTCCGGAGGGATCTGCTGCAGGGTGCCGATGGTTGATATGCCCATAGAGCGGAGCAGCCGGTAGGTCTTATTGCCGATCATGGGAATTTTCCGGATGGAGAGGGGAGCCAGAAAAGGAGTGACACGCCCGGCCGGAATCATCAGTTCTCCGTTGGGTTTGGCCTCGCCGGTGGCGATCTTTGAGACGGTTTTGTTGACGGAGAGCCCGAAAGAGATGGGAAGGCCAGTCTCCCGGACGATTTTTTCCTTCAACTCCCGGCTCCATTTCAGGGTGCCGAAAAAACGGTCCATGCCTGTCGCATCCAGGTAATGTTCGTCGATGGAACTTTTTTCATATACCGGAGCCTCTTCGGCAATGATTTCCGTGACCATGTGGGAATAACGGCTGTAGAGCTCCATGTCGCCCCGCACGACCACAGCTTCCGGACATAACTGACGGGCCATCCGTACCGGCATGGCCGAATGGACACCGTAGCGCCGGGCTTCGTAGCTGCAACTGGCCACCACCCCCCGCTCGGACATCCCGCCTACAATGACCGGCTTGCTCTGCAGCCGGCTGTCACGCAGACGCTCCACCGACACAAAAAATGAGTCCAGATCGAGATGAACGATCTGCCTGCCTTCTTCCGGTCGTGCCTGCTTCATTTCGTGAGATCGTTTGTTAAATTCCATTATTCCTGAAAATCTTTTTAAAAATTTGTTTTTTTCATAAATCTGTTTTATTTTTGATTAGTAATTAATCAAAATTACGATTATAATATAATCAAAATATTGAATGCAAACAAAAATCCGGAGAAAAAAATGAAACAGATGAAAAATTATTTCAGTTCGAACATCAAGTTTCTGCGAAAACGAAAAGGTCGTACGCAGGATGATGTAGCTTTTGCCCTGGGGATGAAGCGACCGACGCTGAGCGGGTATGAGAACCGGGTAGCAGAGCCCGGCATGGATATTCTGATGTCTTTTTCTGATTATTACGGGATTGCGGTGGATACTTTGCTGAAAGTGGATTTACAGGCGTTGTCGGAGAGTCAACTTTCACAGTTGGAGCGTGGGGCGGATGTTTATATACGCGGGAGCAACCTGCGGGTACTGGCTTCCACGGTTGACCGTAATAATGAGGAGAATATCGAGTTGGTTCCGGAAAAAGCCAAGGCGGGTTACCAGACCGGTTATGCGGATCCTGAGTATATCAGCCGGCTTCCCGCATTTAACCTGCCGTTTCTTTCTCCTGAGCGCAAATACCGGACTTTTCAGATTTCGGGAGATTCCATGTTGCCCATTCCGGACGGATCGTGGGTGACCGGAGAATATGTTCAGGACTGGCAAACAATCGTAACAGGCCAGGCCTATATCGTTTTCACCCTGGACGGAGGGATCGTCTTTAAAATTGCGGAGAATCTGTTGGAAAAAGAACACAAACTCCGGCTGTATTCCCTTAATCCTGTGTATGAGCCTTATGATATTCATGTACGGGATATCAGAGAAGTATGGAAATTTGTGCATTATATCAGCTCCGAATTGCCCGAACCGGCCATCCCGGAAAATCACCTTCTTTCCATGGTGGCCAGGCTGAAAAAGGACGTAGATCGCCTTTCCAGACAAATGAATGTTGAAAAAAAATAATAAATTCCAACGCACGGAAAAACGGTTATCCGGAAAGAAATCCTTATCTTCATAGCTGAAACAGGTTTCCCGTAGCAAATGGAATATATTGTTTATTGTTATAATGTACTCGCCCCGGATAAAGAAAGGATTGTACGTTCTTTCGAAAGGCATGCCGAGCTGCAGTTGATAGATATCCGTTCGCTGGAAGGGTTGAAAAAAATCTATTCGGAAGATGTTTCCGGACAGGTCTTTCTTGCTTTTTCCGGAAAAAAAGTGGGAGAAATGCTCCCTGTTCTCAAAAAAATCCGGGATGCTTTTCCTGATCTGCCTGTGATCTGTGTGGGGGACCGGTTAAAACCGGATGAAATTGCTCTTATCAAAGGGACAACAGGAACCGTCAACTATATTGAGAGGGCACAATTGGATTCGTTGTATGAGGTGATCTGCCATATATGGGAAAAGAAATCTGTATCCGAGGTTACGGAAAAGGAAGTGATAAAACAATATGAGTTTTTACTGGATGTTTCAGACGCTTATCTTTCCATGATAGGGAGGGATTATACCTATCTGGCCATCAATGATGCTTTTTCCAAAGCCCATAATCTTAAGAAGAATCAGCTAATCGGAAGTTCTCCGGTAAAACTATGGGGACAACAGACCTTTAACAAGGTAATCAAACCTTATCTCGATCAAAGTTTTTCCCGAAAGGATATTCATTACAGGGCCTGGTTTGAAGTTCCGGGCAAAGGCAAGCGTTTCTTTGAGGTAATGTTCCGCCCGCACCTGAACGAAACGGGTGAGGCGGATTATGTAGTGGTAAGTTCAAAGGATCTTACCGCCGAGGAAGAAGCCAAAGAACAGCTCAGGAAGCACAACGAAGATATTAATCTGTTGAATGTTATCAACCGGATGAGCAATGATAAGATGCTTCTCGAGCAAATTGCAAAAACACTCACGGAAAATCTGCTGGACTTGTTTCGGGCTTTTACCTGCAATATTTATCTTCATGACGAAAAATTGCGTTTGCTCAGGCAGGTATGGTTTGGTATCCGGAATAGGGATTATTCCAGGGTGAAGAATGTTTTGGGATTGGACATAAAGAGATTATCGAAAGGATTTGATCATAGAAGCTTTCTGTATCATATCCTCAAAAGTTATAAAACCGTTCATGTTACTAAAGAAGAGGACATACGCAAAATTATTTATGAGGTGGGGAACCGTTCCCCGCAGCAGGTAAAGAAGCGTATTCATGATTTCCGGGAGAACTTCCCGGTAAAGGCAGTGCTGGTGATTCCTCTCAGATACCGATCAGAGAAGCTCGGTATACTGTTGATATCGCGGTTTGTACCATTCAGCACGCAGGAGATTGAGCGGATAAACCGTCTGGCAAACCAGATATCGATGATTCTCAGGCATGATAAGGAAGACAGACAGTATAAAGAACAGTCTGAAAAGATCCGTTTGCTTTTTGAGACCGCCCAGGATGCTATTATTATCATGGACCGGTACACTTTGGTGGAATGCAATGCGGCTACCCTGAAGATGTTCGGAGCCGGGAAAAGAGAGCTGTTAGGAAAAACACCTATGGACTTATCTCCCCCTTTACAACCTGACGGAACCCCTTCGACAGAACTGGCAAAAAAATATATCGGGAAGGTATTGAAGGGAAAAGCCCAGACCTTTGAGTGGGTACACAGCACCCTGGCAGGGAAACCTTTTTATACCCAGGTAAAACTGAATCTTTTGCCTTTGGAAGATAAGGTTTACATTCAGGCTGTCATACGGGATATTGATGAAGAAAAGAAAAACCGGATTAAACTGGAAGAGAGCGAAGAAAGCCTGCGGGAAGCACAACGCATCGCCCGTTTGGGTGACTGGAGCTGGGACCTCTCTTCCGGTACCATACGCTGGTCTGAGGAATTTTTCCATATCCTGGGACTGGAACCTTCCCGGGATGTGCCTTCTTTGCGGCTGCTACTCCGGTATATTCACCCCGAAGACAGAAAAAGAGTGATTCATAAAATTGTGAATGCCACCCGGAAATGCAGAAAATGCGAAGATCAATTCCGGTTGTTGTTGCCTGACGGTTCAACAAAATATATTAAATCCAGTGGGGTGCTGAAGGGGGAAAAAGGGAAAAACTATTTTTGGCACGGAGTGATTCAGGATATCACGGACCTGGCAGAGGCAGAGAATGCACTCCGGGAGAGTGAAAACAGGTTCAGGACTATTTTCTCTGAAAGTTTCTTCGCGATGTCGCTGCTCACCGGAGACGGAGACTTCATAGATGTCAACAAGTCCTGTTCCCGACTTTTCGGATACAGCCGAAGAGAATTAAAAAAACTAAATTGCTCCCAATTGGTTCCGGAAGAAGATAAAAAAGAGGTCGGGGAGATGTTTTTACCATTGCGGGAAGGAAAGAAAGAGAATTACACCGGAGAAAAAAGGTATTTACGTAAAGACGGTTCCATCGTCTGGACGCAAACCGGGATTACTGCCATCAGGAACAAGGATGGAACATTGAAACATCTTGTGACCACCCTCGTCAATATCACGGACCGGAAAAAAGCGGAAAAGAAAATCCTGATGCAAAGCAGAGAGCTCAACCTGATCAACCGGATGAATCTTGCACTGAACAAAGGAAAACCCTTACAGCACATTCTGAAGATGATGCATGAGTCGTTGAAGACGATTTTCCCTGTCCAGAATGTTCTAATATTCCTGAAAGAATCTTCCTATGGAGGCAACGGAGGGGTGAAACTTGTTTACTGGTCCTTTGCTGAAGATAATATATCGCGTGTAGAACCCTATGTCGGAACCCGCATTGAAGAGCTGTTTTTATCCACAGAAAGCAGTATGTTTCTTCAGGATGTAACAAAAAAAATGTCCCCTTTTTTGATTTCAGATACGAAAATGTTGTATTATGGAATTGAAAAATACTTTGAGCATCTGGGACATAAGATCAGTGGGTATGAGATCGCAAAGATTTTTAATATACACTCGGCGATCTCTTATCCCATCATGAAGGGCAAAATATTGTTTGGTGCGATCCTGCTGTTTAGTGACCGTTTTCTGGAGAATGATGTTCTGGCTGACATTTCCCGTTTGATGGAACAAACCAATACGATCATCCTGAAAAAGATGAACGAAGATGAGAATCAGCGACTCTACACAGCCATAGAACATATGAATGAAGTGCTGATCATTTCTGATAAAATCGGGAAAATCCTGTATGTAAATGAAGCTTTTACTAAAATGACAGGAAAAAAACGAAAAGAAGTGATCGGGACAAATACCCGTAGTATGAGAAATCCCGGGGTGGATGTTGCGGTTTATCAAAACATTTGGGATACGGTGCAGGCCGGGAAAGTCTGGACAGGGCTGCTGCCGGTCAGAATCTCGGAAAACGAGGAAATTCCTGTTCAGTATCATATTACCCCTATCAGAAATGCACAACAGGAGGTCGTGTATTTTGTTACGGTGATGCGGGATGTATCGCAGGAAATGATTCTCGAACGATATATGCAACGATCCCAAAAACTTGAGATGATTGGGCGTTTCGCCGGCGGACTGGCGCATGACTTTAATAATATCCTTGCTACTATGCTGGGTTACAATGATATGGTGATGGAGGAAGCTGACAAAAATTCCCGGGAATACATGTATCTTAAAAAAATAAAAACTTCCGGGATGAAAGCTCAGGAGATTATACAGCAGCTTCTTACCTTTAACAGGGGGATTGAGCCCGAAAAAGAAAAAACCAATCCTGTCAGAATTCTGCAGGAAACGATGGACTTACTGGCTCCCCAGATCCCTAGAAGGGTTACGGTAGATTTTGAGCATGATCCTAAAGTTCCTGACATTCAGGCCGATCCGGTGCAACTACGTCAGGTGTTCCTGAACCTTATCAGCAATGCTGTGCATGCCCTGGAAAACAAAGAAAAAGACGGACGGTTAAAAATCGAAATTAAAAGTGTTTTAGCAGATCAGAAGCTTCGGCAAAAGGTCCCTGACCTTGTCCCAGGACGTTATCTGCAGATCCTGTTTCTGGACAACGGAACAGGCATGGAGAAGGAAGTGCTGGATAAAATCTTCGAACCTTTTTTTACTACCAAGCCGGTAGGTAAAGGATCCGGGCTGGGCTTGTCGGTGGTTCACGGAATCATTAAGAATCATGACGGTGCGGTTCGTATTGAGAGTCAACCGGGCAAGGGAACCTCATTCTGGGTATATCTGCCCCTTACCTAGTTTTCATTCATCTAACCGGGGGGGCCGTTAACCTATCGTGGGAATACTTTCATAAAAAAAAACTGTTTTCAGCGGGTGTAAAGTTGGAATTTTACGGGAAAATGATGACTTTTAAAGAGGAGATTACAGGATATTATTATGAACGACGTTGAGGATATGGAAAAGATTCTACTCATAGAGGATGATAAGGATTTCAGCGAAATGTTGTCGCTCATGCTGAAACGGGAGGGATATGCTGTCGAAAGAGCCGAAAACGGGGTCGAAGGGTTACAGATGGTAGAAAAGCATGCTTTTGATTTGGTGATCACGGATATTATCATGCCTGAAAAAGAAGGTTTGGAAACCATCATGGAGATTCGTCAGCTCAAACCGGAAAGCAAGATCGTGGCTATTTCAGGAGGAGGCCGTTCTGCTGCCGGCAGTTACCTGAAAACTGCCGAGTACTTCGGAGCGGTAAAAGCTTTTCAGAAACCTTTTGATAAGAGAGAATTTCTCGATGCGGTAAAGAATATCCTCGGGTCCTGAAGGAAACGAATATTTCCCGCAACCCCCAAACTTAGTCATACTTTTGCAACAGGGAACGGACATACCTTCCGATGCCTAGTGCTGCAGTGAGTCCGGGAGATTCAATGCCGATAAGGTTTACCAGTCCCGGAAACCCTTTCTTCTCTTCTTCCCGGATGATAAAATCCCTGGCGGGGTCGCCCGGCTTTTGCAGCTTGGGTCTGATGCCTGCCTGATCAGGGGCCAGGTCGCCGGGTTCGAGGAAAGGGAGAAAACGACGGGCTTTTCGGTAGAATTCTTTCGCATGGGCAGGATCAACGGAATAGTCTGTTTTGCCGTCTTCCAGAAAAATGGTATTGGGTCCCAGTTTCTGCCGTCCGCCCAGATCCGGGGTGGTATGGATGCCTAACCCTGTAGTGTTGGGCTCGGGAACAGGATACACCAGCCGGTTTATAAGTTTGTGTTTCCCATTCAGCAAAGCAAAATACTCCCCTTTCCAGAACCAGGTTTTATACTGCGGGTCATCAATTCCTGCCATACGTGCAACTTTTTCAGCCTCCAGCCCGGCCGAGTTGATCACATAGCGGGAGGTGAAATCAAAGAAAGAACCGTCTGTGTCCTGAATATGGATGATATACGCATGATTCCCGGAATCCTGCTTTATCCCTTTTGCTTCGCATCCATAAGCAAAATCCACTTCCCGGTTGGCCGATTCATTTTCCAGTGATTGCATCAGGCCATGTATATCCACGATTCCGCTGGATGGAAAAAAAAGGGCCTGTACAACCCGGATGTGGGGTTCCATTTCCGCAGCTTCTGCAACCGTTATCATCCGTGCATCCGCAACATCATTCCGGCGGGCTGTGTACAGGATTTCTTCCAGTTGTCCGGTTTCCTCCTTTTGGGTGGCTACGATCAGCTTCCCGCATTTCCGGTAACCAATGTCATGTTCCCGGCAATACCGGTATAGCATATCCCGGCCTTCCCTGCACAGGCGTGCTTTCAGGGTTCCCGGTTTGTAATAGATGCCCGAATGGATCACTTCACTGTTGCGGCTGCTGGTTTCCATTCCGAAATGTTCATGCCTCTCAATCACAAAAACCTGATCGTAATATCGGGATAGTTCTGTTGCTATTGCCAACCCAACGACTCCGGCACCAATAATGGTTACATCTGCATCCACGGAAAATAATGTATTGAATAATAGAAATGCAAAGTAAATATTTTCCGGTAATTCTAAAAATGGATTTTTTCATCCGGATAAGATTCAAATTTCTTATCTTTATACAAAAATATAATATTATGATGGAAAAAGCAGGGTATATTCTACTGGGTGTCGTAGCCCTGGGCTGGCTGGGCGTTGTGCTGTTCGGAATGATTGAAGCCTGGCCCTGGGGACTCATCGGTTTTCTTGTTCTGATCGGTCTGGGTTTGCTGTTTGCTCAGGTCGTCAAAGACCGCCTGAGCAACAAAGAAGACGATTATTATTCAAAAAATGTGGATCTTTAATAACCAATGCTATGATAATAACAACACAGGATGAATTGGCGGATTATAAAATCACAGAGACCCTCGGGCTGGTAAAAGGGAATACGATAAGGGCCAGACATGTAGGGAAAGACATTATGGCCGGATTGCGGAATTTGGTAGGAGGTGAGATTACCGAATATACCAAAATGCTGGCCGAGTCGCGCGAACAAGCCATCGACCGGATGGTTGCCAGTGCCGAAAGCCTGGGCGCCGATGCCATCGTGGCTATGCGTTTTACGACCTCGGCCGTGATGCAGGGGTCGTCGGAGTTACTGGCTTACGGGACGGCTGTGAAGATCATGAAAAAAGGCTGAAAGGGTCCCTGATCTATGCCGGTGAAACTACCTCCGAATTACCAGCGCGTGTTCTCTTCGCTCACAGAGATCATTGAACGGGAAGCATGGGAACTGTTGCAACTGCTGGAAAACCCCGGAAGAGAAGGGGAGATCATCCGGACAACGGTTTCTTTTACCCCGGAAGAAAGGAAAGAGATAATGCTCCGGCTTGAAACTCTGTTGGAAGAAAACAGACATCTTTTCCGGGAACTGAAGGCCAAACCTGCCATCTATCCTGAGAAACAAATCTTTAATGCAAAAGTAACCCAATTGTGGACGATACTGAATGATTCTCATCCGGATAAAATGAAAGGGTACGGTCCCCTGAAAAAAGAAGAAAAAGAGTGGATAGGGGAACATGTCAACAGGTTGCTGGAAATTATAAATGAATTGAAAAGATAGTCCGCGACATGGATGATCTTCGGTTCAACCTGTAAATTTATACCTGATAAACACTATTAATGAAAAATTAACATACACATTATGAAAATAGGAATAGTAGGTACCGGTTTTGTCGGTTCAACGATTGCGTATGCTTTGTTGTTCCGTAACGCAGCTTCGGAGATTGTATTGGTGGATGTTAACCGGGAACGTGCCGTGGCTGAGGCGGAGGATCTCTCGCATGCAATACCCTTCAGTCATCCGATCGTAGTACGGCAGGGGGATTATGCTGATCTCAGCGATGCCGTCGTGGTGGTGATTGCTGCCGGAGTAAATCAGAAACCCGGGGAGACGAGAATTGAACTTCTTGGGAAAAACAGCAAGATATTTAGTCATATCATACCCTACATTTTACAACATGCTCCCGAAGCCATTTTGCTTATTGCCACAAATCCTGTGGACATCATGACCTATATAGCTGCCCGGTATGCTACCCGGGCCGGAGTATCGCCAAGCCAGGTAATTGGAACGGGAACCACCCTGGATACCGCTCGTTTTCGTCTGTTGCTGGGGCAATACCTGGAAGTCGACCCCCAGCATGTCCATGGTTATGTAATCGGAGAACACGGAGACTCGGAAGTGTTGACCTGGTCCATTGTAGATATTGGCGGATTGCCCCTGGCCGAGTTCTTTGATCTTCGTTCTGTCACCTTCGATAAAGCGACGAAAAATAAGATTGACGAACAGGTTCGTAATGCTGCTTATAAAATTATTCGGGGCAAAGGTGCTACTTATTATGGTATCGGAGCCTCCGCGGCACATATCATCAATGCGATCACTCATAATCAAAAGGCAATTCTGACAATCAGCACACCGCTGAAAGAAATTTGCGGGGTGCGGAATGTATGCCTCTCTATGCCTCATCTGATAAAGGGGACAAAACTGGTAGATACCTTACCCCTGCATTTGAATGAAGAGGAAACCAATGCCCTCCGTGCCAGTGCTCAAAAAATTAAATCCATCCAGGAGGAATATGAACAGGCTGTTAAGGATGCTTAACCGAAGTGTTCTTTACCAACGTAGTATAAGTACAGGCATTCGCAGTCTCCCGTGAAGATGAAATATAATGCGGGAGAATATTTGCGATACTGCTGAAAAAAGCAGACTGAACAATTCAGGAACCCAAATGCCGGGAATAGATTCATCTTGCCGTTTCTGATTGGATTTTTTTTGATCTCAGTGGGCTTTTTATAACAGACATATCCAGGTACCGTGTGATAATAAATCCCCAGAGGAAACCGGAGGAAGCAGTTTCCAGAAAATCATCATCAGAATGCTTAGACCCAGCCAGAGGAGAATTTTTTCATTTTTTAATGTTTAACTTTCGTGGTTTCTTTTATAGGATACAATTTTAGGAAAATTTATAGAAATTATTATAATATGGATCATGTTTCAACGATTATATAGAGAATTCATTTATTATTTATATTGTAGCTCTGGTTTGCAGAGAAAAGTAATATGAGATGAAATATAAGTTATTTGCAGGTATATTGGCTATTTTGAATCTTTCACTATCCGGATGTATCGATAAGGATTATGATAATATCGACAACTCGATCGTTTATGATGCTGAATTTTCAGTACCTCTGGGCGATACCCTCCTGACAGCGGGGGATTTCGTAAAACCGTCCGGTTTAATGGCTATCCCGGACAGCGTGGACAAAGATACGGTTTCGTGGTTCCTTTACGACAATACGTATTATTTCTCCCCGGGATCTTTGTCGGACACCTCCTGGATGAATTTTTCCCTGGGGACCTTTTTCACGGATACCAGTGAGGTCGTTTCCTTAAGTTTGCGTATAAATGCCGTGAACCATGTCCCTGCCCGTATGTTGTTACAATTCTATTTTGCCGATGGGAACAGGGTAATACTGGATTCGATTTTTCAGGACGGTCCGTTTGAACTGAAACCTGCGGTAACCTCAGCTGACGGTCATGTTACAACACCTTATGAAGTGTGGAAAAAAGATATTCCTTTTTCGCAGGAACAGATCGGACAATTGGCAAATGTACGGTTTGCTATGCGCGAATCCCGGTTGATCATCCCGGATTCAGCCACAGATTCCATCCCGTTTTACGCCGACCAGGAGGTCTGGCTACAGATGGGAGTGAGGATCGGACTTAAAATCAAACTGCAATGAATTCTGGGAAGAGAATAAAAGGACTGCTGACGGGGTTGTTATTTTCCGGGCTGGTGGCGGCACAACAAAATCCTTCTATGTTTCTGATGTATGAAGTTCCGGAGAGTAACCTGATGAACCCGGCTGTACCCCTTTCCTGTCCCTGGTATGTTGGCATGCCGGTTCTCTCTTCGGTGTACGCCAATTACGGAAACAGTTTGGTTACGTATAATCAACTTTTCAGAAAATCACCGGAAGGTTCCCGGAGGATTGCCATAGAACAAACGGTAGCCTCGATGCACCGGCGTGATTTTATCGGCACGGAAGCACATGTACAACTACTGGCCCTGGGTCATAAAAAGGGAGATTATTCAATTATATTTACCGTTACGGAAAAGAACAACCTGCCGTTTACCCTGTCAGCCCAGGGGGTACAATTGCTTTGGAACGGAAACCGCCCGTATGAAGGACAGAAAGCTGGTCTGAACGGTACAGGAGTTTATTTTACTCATTATCGTGAATATGCCGTTTCAGTGTCGAAACAGACAAATAACGGTCTTTATTTTGGCGTCAGGGCCAAACTGCTTTTCGGAAAATTGAATCTTTCCGTATCAAAAGACAGGTTAACTCTCAAAACCGATGACAAGACCTTTGATCTGCAGATGGACGGAGATTTCCGGATCAACTCCTCCTTGCCGGTGATCGTCCACTCCACCAATGGCAAGCTGAATTACATCACACTGAATGAGAACATTTCTCTGATGCAGTTGATTTTTAATAGTAAAAATCCGGGGTTTAGCTTGGATGCCGGGATGATTTATCCATATAATGAGCGGTTGACATTGTCTGCTTCGGTGATTGATTTTGGTTTTATCCGGTGGCGTTCTAATCTCAATAATATGGCAGGGTCAGGTTCTTTTGTTTTTCGCGGTACCGGCGATTTACCACAGGGGACGAATGAATATTTCACCGGGTTGGTAAATGAGATAACCGATTCGATGCATATCCGGTATGTTCAGGAACACTATGTGACTCCTTTACCATTACATCTGATGGCCGGAGCGGACTACCGGTTGAATGAAAATGTTTCTGGTGGACTCGTCGCGGAAACGTATCTATACCGGTCAAAAATAAATACGGCCCTGACAGGAACGGGACGGTACCGGCCTGTCAAATATCTTTCATTGCTGGCATCCTATACGTTGCAGTATAACAGCCTGAATAATATTGGAGCCGGTCTGGTTATCGGTAGGAACCCGGTACAGTTTTACATTGTTTCCACCACCATACCAGGATGGATCAGGCCCCTGGATGCCCGGAGTCTGAATATCCGGTTTGGTCTGAACATTTTGTTGGGGTGCAGGGGTAAAGGGAATAAGGGAGACGGTGGAGGCATGTCCGGGATTTTTATTTCTTCCGGCAGGACAAAACGGGGTTCTCATAGTACTGTAAAATGCCACGACGGACTGCCGGTGAAGGAAAAAGCGTATAAGAAGAAAATAAAAGTAAAAAGGCAAAAGGCAAAAGTCAGAAGTAGGGACAGGTCGTGACCTGTCCGGGGTTGTTGCTGGCTATCTCCAATGCTTTCGCTATCTGGTGGGATCGCGCTATCGTTATAAATCAGGCTTAAAATCCTGAATATGTGGCAAGTACCTAAATAGAAAATCTCTGGTTCCCGTAGTTCAGGCCTCTTTATTTTCCGATACAGAAATTCTTAAAGATATTCCCCAATATCTCATCAGTAGTGATCTCGCCGGTGATCTCGCCCATATAGTGGATGGCTTCGCGAAGGTCCTGGGCTACCAGGTCGCCGGGCAGACTTTCCTGCAGGCCGTTGATGACACGCCCGATGGCCTCTCCGGCCCGGGTCAGGGCTTCATAGTGCCTCAGATTACTGATGATTACCTCCTGTTCGCCGGGCGTCTGTATATGCATTACCTCTTTCAGGCGGGCTTTCAGTACTTCCAGATGAGTCTCTTTCAATGCGGAGATAAAAACCGGGTCAGGAGCAAAAGAATGCAACGTTTTTTTAACTTCCTGCAATTGTTCCGGGGTAGCTGTATCGGTTTTGTTGATCACCGGAATCAGGTGCTGGGTTTCGTTGTCCAGCAGCGATTTGATCTCTTCATAGCGGTCTTTTATCTTTTCAGCCGGCATCTGCCAGTCGGCCAGCAAGAGGATGACGGAAGCCTGGCGGATCTTTTGCCATGAACGGTCGATGCCCATTTTTTCTATGGTATCCTTAGAGGAGCGCAGGCCGGCCGTGTCGATGAACCGGAACAGATAGCCGTCGAGGGTGATGGTATCTTCAATAAAATCCCGTGTGGTGCCGGGGATCTCTGAAACGATGGCTTTTTCTTCCTGCAGCAGCACGTTGAGCAGGGTGGATTTGCCCGTATTGGGGTCACCGGCAATGGCTACGGGAATTCCGTTTTTTATGGCCCGGCCCTGACGGAAGGAACCGGCCAGATTCCGGAGTGCCTGACGTATCTCTCCGGCCAGGGCCAGCAACTGACGGCGGTCGGCAAACTCCACATCCTCCTCACCGAAGTCGAGCTCCAGTTCGATCAGGGAAGAAAAGTCCAGTAAACGTCTCCGCAGTTGTCTTATCTTTTCAGAGACAGTCCCCCTTAACTGGTTCAATGCAATACGGTGGGCGGCGGCACTCTCGGCAGCAATCAGGTCGGCTACGCTCTCGGCCTGTGCCAGATCCATCTTGCCGTTCATAAAAGCCCGCATGGTGAATTCTCCCGGTTGTGCGGGACGAATGCCCCGGTGGGTAAGAGCCAGCAGGATCTGTTGCTGGATATAGACCGAACCATGGCAGGAGATCTCCACCATGTCTTCCCCTGTGTAGGAGTGGGGCGCCCGGAAAACAGCCACCATTACCTCGTCAACTTGCCGGCCGTCAGATTCGAAAGAGGCCAGATGCAGTGTGCCGGCCTTTTGTTTCAGCAGGTTTTTATCCGGTTGGGAAAAACGAATGAGCGAAGCACATTTTTCAATGACACTCTCTCCGGAAGCACGCACCAGGGCAATGGCTCCGCTGCCGGGAGGAGTGGAAATGGC